>JBNMQK010000020.1:0-29407 GCA_051278005.1 Oleispira sp.
GATGCCTGATCACTATGCACAAGTTCCTGAGTTGATTGGTAAGCTAACCCCTTATGTTATGGCCGGTAAAGTTAAACACCGCTCACACATTTTGGAAGGCTTAGAATCGGCCATTGAGGGTTTAAACCTATTTTTCACCGGCGCCAATAAAGGCAAATTAATCGTTAAACTTTAGCGATTAATATTGTTAATTTTTAATAATAAATTGTTGTTAGTAAATCAGCAAAAGCCCTTTACAGCGAGGCTTTTGCTGAATTGACTCCGGCTTTAAAAGCTTCCTGTCATCTGCGATTACAAACCTCATTATTAAAAGCCAACCCATGATAATCTGCTTAACCCTCCACTCAATAATTAAGCTGATGTAATTAAGATATGTCACGCTAACAGGTATATAGTGTGTAACTGCATAGCAAATAAAAAAATATTTTGATGAAAAAAACGCTGAAGCCGCTAAACATTATCAAACCAGTACTTTCGGATAATTCTGATAGTTTAAATGTTGTGAATCCAATCCCCATTATTGTAGGTATTGGAGCTTCAGCCGGTGGTTTAGAAGCCTTGGAAGGCTTCTTTTCTCACATGCCAGCACCCAGCCATCTCGCATTTGTTGTTATCCAGCATGACCCTACTCAAAAAGGTATCTTGGCTGAGCTTCTTCAGCGCATTACGTTGATGACAGTAAAAGAAGCTAGTCACAACATGAAAGTAGAAGCCAATTGTGTGTATGTCATTCCACCTAATAAAGATATGTCGATTCTTCACGGTTCATTATTTCTGTTTGAACCCCTTGCAGGTCCTGGATTTAGGTTACCCATCGACTTTTTCTTTCGGTCTTTGGCCAGTGATCAGCAAGAACGTGCTATTGGTGTTATTTTGTCGGGTATGGGCTCTGATGGCACCATAGGTTTTCGTGCAATTAAAAAAAATGCTGGACTGACTCTCATACAATCACCTGAGTTAGCGAAGTTTGACTCAATGCCTCGCAGTGCCATTAACGCAGAGCTCGTTGAAATAGAAGCCCCCGCAGAAGAATTGCCTGAACGTCTTTTGGCATTTCTCAATAACAGTCCATGCATTGATACTCGTAATGCCACTCCGAAATTAGAATTTAAGTCACTTGGTGCGTTGGAACAGATTGTTATCTTACTGCGTGAACGGACCGGCAGTGACTTTGCACTCTATAAAAAAAATACTATCTATCGTCGTATTGAGCGACGTATGAATTTGCATCAGCTTAAAACAATGGCACTTTACGCGCATTATCTGCGCGAGAATCCACAAGAACAAGATTTGCTTTTTAAAGAACTGTTGATTGGTGTAACCAATTTCTTCCGTGATAAAAAAGTGTGGGAACAGCTCAGTTTAATCTCTATACCAGCGCTATTAGCAAATTATCCCGAAGGCAAAGAACTTCGTGCTTGGGTTACGGCTTGCTCTACCGGAGAGGAAGCTTATTCACTGGCGATGACCGTAATGGATGTGTTGGAGACGGTTAAGCCTAAAGGACGTTTCCAATTACAGATATTTGCGACCGATCTCGACGAAGATGCTATAAACGTTGCGCGCCAAGGCCATTATCCGTCATCCATTAAGTCAGACATATCGCCACAGCAATTGAATCGTTATTTTATTAAAGATAAAAATGGTTATAAAATAAAAAAGCAAATACGTGACATGGTCATATTTGCACCACAAAACATCATTATGGATCCTCCGTTCACTAAGTTAGATATTATCACCTGCCGTAACCTGCTAATTTATCTTGGACCAGAATTACAAAATAAGTTAATCCCTCTTTTTCATTATGCGCTTAACTCACAAGGTATTTTGCTTCTAGGCAATACTGAAACTATTGGTCACTCCACTAGATTGTTCTCAGCACTTAATGACAATGCTCGTATTTTTACTTGCATTGATTCTCCCGAGCAGCAAATGGAAGTCGACTTTCCGACACGGATATTTCCGATTATATCTTTGGTAGAAAATGAACCTGAGAAAACCTGCGACATGGCCACCAACATCACTAACTTACAATCGCAGGCAGATCAGATTTTGCTGCGAAATTATTCGCCGGCCGCCGTATTAGTGAACAGTGTAGGTGACATTATTTACATCAACGGTCGCACGGGCAAATATTTAGAGCCTGCTGCGGGTAAAGCCAACTGGAATATTTACGTAATGGTACGTGAAGAACTTCAATATCAGCTTACGCTTGCAGTAAAGAAAGCAAAGACGCAGACAGACCCCGTTATAATTAAAAATCTGACGATAGATGAACATACGATTGATTTGACAGTACACGCGATCACTAAGCCAGCCGCGATGCTTGGTTTGTTGATGGTCGTATTTACTGAGGTGGCAATACCGATAAATGTAGCGCTTATAGAAGGGGGTGCCGAGGGAGGTATCAGTCAGAGCGAACTCCAACACGCCCGCGACGAAATACAAGCAATGCGCGAACAAATGCAAGCTTCACAAGAAGAGCTGCGATCAGCTAATGAAGAGTTGCAGTCAACGAATGAAGAGTTGCAAACTGTTAATGCTGAACTACAGTTTAAAATTGATGATTTGTCATTGGTCAACAACGATATGAATAACTTATTTAATAGTACCGAAATAGCAACAATATTCTTGGATGTCGGGCTAAACGTAAGGCGTTTCACCCATTATGCAACTCATTTATTTAAGCTGATACCCAGTGATGTAGGCAGGTCGTTATCCGATATTGTTACCGAGCTCGATTATATTTCATTGCAAAAAGATGCAATGTCCGTATTGGACACCTTGCTCTTCGTAGAAAAAGAAATTACTGCTAAACATGAGCGCTGGTTCAAGGTGCGTATCATGCCTTATCGAACACAAGAAAATGTGATGGATGGTGTGGTTATTACCTTTACTGATATTAGTGAAGCTAAGCTGCTTGAATCAGAGTTACGCACAATGAAGCCTGCTATATGAAATCTCCTCAGCCCCCCAAGCTGTCTGAAAAAGAAGTACGCCAGATGGCTGAAGCTAGAGTGCAGAAAGCACAGGATAGCAATCAAACTATCCTTAGTGAAGTTGAAGCCCAAAAAGCACTTCACGAACTGCAAGTTCATCAGATTGAGTTGATGATGCAAAATGAAGAATTACAGCAAGCGCGAATAACAGAAAGATTACATTACCGTTATACCGAATTATTTGAATTCGCTCCCGTTGCGTATTTCGTTTTTGATGTGAATGGTGTAATCAATCAGGTGAATTTACGGGGGGCGAGCTTACTGGGGATTGAGCCCGCCAGCTTGGCAGGTGAACCGTTTTCAGACTACGTAACGGCACAGCATTGTGATATTTTCAAAGACTGTTTGAACAAAGTATTTGAAGGTGAGGGCATACAATCTTGCGAGATTTTAGTGTTAATTAATAAGACTACGCGTTGGATGAATATTGAAGCTAATCTAGGTGTCACCGGTACAGATTGCCTTGCTGCACTCATTGACGTAACTGATAGAAAAAAAACGGTAGAAAGTCAAAAGATAGCCAGCGAAGAAAAAGAAAAACGCGCTGATGAATTAGCCCTTGCCAATATAGAATTAGCTTTTCAAAATAAAGAAAAAGACAAGCGAGCAGACGAGTTAATTTTAGCCAAGGAAGAGAAAGAAAAACGCGCCGATGAATTAGCCCTTGCTAATATAGAATTAGCTTTTCAAAACAAAGAAAAAGACAAGCGAGCAGATGAACTAATTTTAGCCAATGGAGAGAAAGAAAAACGTGCCGATGAATTAGCCCTTGCCAATATAGAATTAGCCTTTCAAAACAAAGAAAAAGACAAGCGAGCAGACGAATTAATTTTAGCCAAGGAAGAAAAAGAAAAACGCGCCGATGAATTAACCCTTGCCAATATTGAATTAGCTTTTCAAAACAAAGAAAAAGACAAGCGAGCAGAGGAGTTAATTTTAGCCAAAGAAGAAAAAGAAAAACGCGCTGATGAATTAGCCCTTGCCAATATTGAATTAGCTTTTCAAAACAAAGAAAAAGACAAGCGAGCAGAGGAGTTAATTTTAGCCAAAGAAGAAAAAGAAAAACGCGCTAATGAATTAGCCATCGCCAATATTGAATTAGCTTTTCAAAATAAAGAAAAAGATAAACGAGCAGATGAGTTAATTTTAGCCAAGGAAGAGAAAGAAAAACTCGCCGATGAACTGGCCCTTGCCGCCAAGGTATTCACCCATGCGCGGGAAGGCATCATGATCACGGATGCTGAAGGGAATATTATCGAAGTCAACGATACATACTCACTGATCACAGGCTATAGTCGCGAAGAATCTATTGGCAGAAAACCACGTATTATTAATTTTGGGCGACAAACCCGTGAGTTCTACGTGGATATGTTGAATGCCATTATGACAGAAGGATACTGGTCCGGTGAAATATGGAATCGTCGTAAAAACGGTGAAGTGTATGCTGAAATAAAAACCATCAGTGCGGTACAGGATGAGCATGGCATCACGACGCATTATGTCGCGCTAGGTAATGACATTACGCCGATGAAAGAGCAGCAAACTCAATTAGAGTATATTGCCCATTACGACATACTAACCAATCTTCCAAATCGGGTATTACTGGCCGACAGATTATCTCAAGCTATGTTGCAATGTAATCGTCACAAGCATTCACTTGCGGTCGTATTTTTAGATTTAGATGGTTTTAAAGCGGTTAATGATGCTTATGGACATGATGTGGGTGACGAACTACTTATTGCACTGTCATTACGCATGGCAGCGGCTTTGCGTGAGTGTGATACTTTATCTCGTATCGGTGGCGATGAATTTGTCGCGGTATTAGCAGACTTAGCCACCGTTGAAGATTGTCAGCTAGTCGTCGAGCGGTTATTGCTGGCTGCATCTGAATCTGTAACTGTCTGTGATGTGGTATTAAATATATCTGCTAGCATCGGTGTCACTTTATACCCGCAAGATAACTCCGATACCGACTTGCTCATGCGTCATGCTGACCAAGCGATGTATAGGGCGAAAGAATTAGGTAAAAATTGTTATCACGTATTTGATACTGCTATTGATGATGCGGTTAAGGTGCGACAAGAAAGCCTAGAAGCTATTCGTTACGCATTAGATAATGATGAATTTGTACTCTATTATCAACCCAAAGTTAATATGAAGACTGGAGCGGTAGTGGGTGTTGAGGCTCTTATTCGCTGGCAACATCCAAAACGTGGTCTATTAGGGCCAATCGAATTCTTACCTGTCATTGAGAGTAATCCTATGATGATCGAGGTGGGTGAATGGGTTATTGATACTGCACTTGCACAAATCATTCAATGGCAAAAAACGGAGCTTAATTCTCTGTTAACGATTAGCGTTAACATTGCAGCAGTGCAATTACAGCAGCCTTACTTTACGCAGAGGCTAACAGCATTACTTGCTGCTAATGTCGGAGTTGAGCCACGCTATTTAGAGTTAGAAGTTCTTGAAACAAGTGCCCTAGATGATGTTCATCATATCTCAAAAACAATGAATGCTTGTAATGAACTCGGCGTAAGTTTTGCACTAGACGATTTTGGGACAGGTTATTCGTCTCTCACCTATCTTAGACGTTTACCCGCAAGTTTGATTAAAATAGACCAGAGCTTTGTACGAGATATGTTGGTTGACTCTGACGATTTAGCAATTGTTACCGGCGTAATAGCGCTAGCAAAATCATTTAATCGGGATGTGATTGCTGAGGGTGTTGAAACGATTGAACATGGTAAGGCTTTATTGGAACTTGGCTGTCATTTAGCCCAAGGCTATGGCATTGCTAGGCCGATGCCAGCCAATGATATTCTTGCATGGATTAGTAATTGGAAACCTCATGTTAGTTGGCAAGTTTGAGTATAATCTTTGCTACTTTAGGGGCTATTCGCCATATTTTTAGATGAAAAATTATGAATAATTCAAATTTAATTAAGTTACTCACCTACCTCGGTGCTCTGCCATTTTTTTTGGCCATTTATATTGGCTTGTCTAATCAGAGCTTTCTAAATGTGGTAGGGATTCAATGGTTCCTCACTTATGGTTTGCTGATATTAAGCTTTATGGCAGGCACTTTATGGGGCCAGGTCGTGAATCAGCATATTAAGGTTAAGCGCATTGCCTTGGGTTCTAATGCGATAACATTGAGCGCCTGGTTTGCCTTGTTATTGGCTGATCCAGCCGTCGTATTAATCATAATGGCACTGGGGTTTGTGGCGCTGTATCTATTAGAAGCGGTGGTGATGAGCCCTATCAAAAGACCCGATTATTATCGGGTCTTAAGGTTAAGAGTGACGGCGTTAGTGTTGGTCGCTCATGGGCTTATGTTTTTACAGGTATTAACTTGATTATTAAGGTTCAAAGGGCATGCCTTTAAAATCGAACAGTTTTCCAGAGTCTTGCATTTCCATTGCTGCCATCACTTTAATCAGGTGCGTTGCGGTGAAGCTAGGTGTCTGCAATTGCGCTTCTGTTAAACCTCTCTGAAACGGTGCAGAAAGATGAGTATCGGTAGTGCCTGGCTGCAGACCAATGACTGAGATGGGTTTACGAGAGTTTTTACATTCAATCGATATGTTCTTAATCAACATGTGCAAGGCTGATTTACTGGCTCTATACGAATGCCAACCGCCCATGCTGTTATCGCTTATGCTGCCCACTCTTGCGGATAAAATACCAATTTTAGTTGGATGTTTTTTGGCAGCGGCAGTAAGAAAACGACTCACGAATAAAGCAGGCCCAACAGCATTTATATTGTAGGATCGTAATAAATGCTCACGCTGTAAACTGCGGTACGTTTTCTCTGGTTTTGTGGTCTCGTCATGCAGCCACCCCGATGCAATAAACACCCAATCAATTTGTCCGTAATCGGCTAGAGCAGTAATGGAACTATCGATACTGCTGTCGTCACTGAGATCCATTGCAATATCGACAACATCGCCGTTCAGCGGTAACAGTTTCTCGACATCGCGTGCCATTCTAATTAACTGAATATCAGGATAGTTTGCGAGAATATTCTCACAATAAGCGTGGCCGATACCGCCATTAGCCGCAATTACCAATAGGCGTTTAGGGTCCTCCATAGTGGCTTCGCGATTATCGAAAATAGAGTGTGAAGTGGTCGTATTACGTTCTAAAGTCGTGACTTTTTTATCTGGCTTTGCATAGCTTAGACTCGCTAATGTTTGGGTCGAATGATAAGTATCTAAACTACTGACTGCCAGTGTGCCCGCTTTTTCGAGTGAGATAAAACCATCCTCCGCAACGGCTTCGTCGGGTACTTCAATACTGACAATTTCACCGATGACAAATTCGGTATTGTTGATGTCTAAGCTGTGTCGCTCACGAAACTTCATCCCTATTTTTATGTTACTTTCTTGCACAAAGGGAGCATTGAAATTATCTCCCCACTGTTCTGATAATCCCACCTCATTGAATTCGGATACATTTTCAGGGTAACGGGCAGAGGTTTGGTGCGCTTGTTCATAAATATCTATATTGACATGATTGAGTGTATAGACGCCGGACTCAAGGATGTTTTTTAACGTGCCTCGTAAGGCACTTCCGGGTCGCATGACCATACCTAATAAAGGTGGGTTAGCGCCTAAATGCACCACAGAAGAGACGATCGCTAAATTGCTATGATGTTCAGCATCCGCCGTACCGACGAGATTAGCGCTTTTGAATCCTGAGAGTGAATTGATGAAAAACACTCTTTCATGGTCTTCTAATGCAGTGATGTCGTGTTGTGTTAGTTTCATGATGTCGCTGCTTTTTTTATAAATAAAGAATACACAAGTTATACGTATAAAATACGCAACATGGTTTTATATAATAGTTATATAATCACATAATGAAATCTACTTCAAAAGAGTCCATTGTCATTGTGTGGTTTAAGCGTGATCTTAGAATTCACGATCACGAACCCCTCACTATTGCTGCTTCTCTACAAAATAAGGGCATTAAAGTACTGCCGTTATACGTGGTCGAACCTGACTATTGGCAGTTACCCGATAGCTCTGCGCGTCACTGGCGTTTTATTAGCCACTCTCTCACGGAATTGAATCAAGCACTGCTAAATCTTGGGCAAGGATTATGGGTAGAGCACGATACCGTTATTTCTGTATTAAAAAAACTGACAGCACACTTTAATATTGTAGGACTTTATTCGCATCAAGAAAGCGGTAATTTGTGGACCTACCAACGTGATAAAGATGTCACAATATGGTGCATTAAAAATAAGATAAAGTGGCATGAATCTGAAGCCTATGGTGTATTTAGACGCTTTAACGATCGTGACCGTTGGTCGTATTATTGGGAAAAATACATGGTGCGAGAAAAATCCATAGCGCCTTTATTTTTAACAAAAATAGCATCACTAAACGTGTATGACGGTCGGTCAGAACTTGATTTTCTCGAGCTCGATTTGCCTGAACTCGATTTAATGGTGCTTGAAAGTGATGAAGAAAATTATTTACAAGAAGGGGGCCGCAGTCGGGGTGCAGAGTGCTTTAAGAGTTTTTTAAATGAGCGCGGAAAACAATATTCCTTCAATATGTCGTCGCCATTAACGGCATTTCGCAGTTGTTCCCGACTGAGCCCTCACATTACTTTTGGCACGCTGTCGTTAAGAGAGATTGTACAAAGGTTGCGTAAGCAGGCTAAAACACCCGAGCTTGAAGCCTCTTGGAAGCGTTCCTTACGGTCTTTTGATAGTCGTTTGCATTGGCATTGCCATTTTATGCAAAAGCTCGAAACAGAGCCTTTGTTTGAAGCATACAATATGTTGCCTGTCTTTAATGGTCTGCGTGAAAATGAGTTTAATGAAGACTATTTTGAAGCGTGGAAGTCAGGCAATACGGGCTACCCTTTTATTGATGCTTGCATGCGGTGTCTGCGACACACAGGTTGGTTAAACTTTAGAATGCGCGCCATGCTGGTCTCTTTTTCATCCTACCAATTATGGCTGCATTGGACCCGACCCGCTTGGCATTTGGCTCAGTGCTTTACCGATTACGAGCCCGGCATTCATTACAGTCAAATACAAATGCAATCGGGTACGACGGGTATTAATACCCTGCGTATTTATAATCCAGTAAAGCAATCGCAAGACCAAGACCCTAAGGGTGTTTTTATTAAACGCTGGCTGCCAGAATTGTCCGAGTACGGCGATGATTATATTCACGAACCTTGGACTATGCCTGTGGCGATGCAGCGACAAAAAGGCTGTGTTATTGGCGAAGCTTACCCGCAACCCATTGTTGAGCATGTTGCTGCTTTGCGCGAAGCTCGAGCAAAATTTACTGATTTTAAAAAGCATCACCCCGAATTCTGGGAGCAGGCGCAAGCACTCAATGCTAAACATGGCAGTCGTAAACGTAAGGCTAAAAGTAGGATTAAAGGCACTAATAAAAAGACGACGAAGACAAAAATAAAAATTGAAACTGATCAGCTATCCCTATTCTAACGTATCTAGATGATTGATTTCATAAACCAACCATTCAGACCGCGTAATGCCTAGGCGATACAGACAATGGCCCATAAGAAAGTACATCTAGACAGTAAAGTTTGCCTCGTGTGTGATAAGCCTTTTAATTGGCGTAAAAAATGGCAAAGCTGTTGGGCTGAGGTTAAATATTGCTCTGAGCGTTGTCGGCGCCACAAACCAACCCAAAACAGCTCGGATATTAAACATGCGTAGACTTTATCTTATCTTGGGAGATCAGCTTGATCGTGACTCTCTAATTTTTAATGACGTCGATAGCGAAAATGATTGCTTTTGGATGGCTGAGGTTAATCAAGAATCGACGCATGTGTGGTCACATAAACAGCGCATTGCGCTTTTTTTATCAGGTATGAGGCATTTTGCAGAAGAGCTGCGCGATAAAGGTTTGCCGTTGCAGTATCACTTTTTGGAAGATGCTCAGTTTAGCAACCTGGCGGAAGCGTTAGCCCATACCATCACAACCGAGCAACCGGAAGAGGTCTGGTTTGTCAGACCTGGCGATTATCGTGTCTTCGAGTCATTGGTTAATACGTGTAAGCAATACGATGTGCCGTTTAAACAATTAAACGATCAGCACTTTCTTTCTACCCCTAAAGATTTTAAACAGTGGGCAGGAGATAAAAAACAGTTACGTTTGGAATACTGGTATAGAGAATTACGTAAAAAATATCAGATACTTATGGAAGATAAGAAGACGCCATTAGGTGGCAAATGGAATTACGATCAATCCAATCGCAAGTCATTTAAAAAAGAAGGACCGCAAGACATTCCTAAGACGCTGTCGTGGCCAGCGGATAAAATAACCCAAACGGTGGTTGATTTAGTCAACGAAAAATTTCCCGAGCATCCCGGTACCCTGGCAGAATTACATTGGCCGGTAACACAGGTGCAAGCACAGCAAGCGCTCTCTCGATTTTTTGAAAATTGTTTAGAGAACTTTGGTGATTACCAAGATGCCATGTGGATGGATGAGCCTTTCTTGAATCATTCGTTAATTTCAACCGCAATGAATATGAAGTTATTACACCCGCTGCAGGTTATTCAGACGGCCGAACGTTATCACCGCGAAAAAGGTGCCCCTTTGGCGGCAGTCGAGGGTTTTATTCGCCAAATATTGGGCTGGCGTGAATACGTACGAGGTTTATATTGGATGCACATGCCAGGTTGGCTGGATATGAATGCGTTAGAGGCTAAGCAGAATCTGCCCGATTTTTATTGGACGGGGGACACTGATATGACCTGTATGAGCCAGAGTATTAAGCAAACCCTAACCTACGGTTATGCCCATCATATTCAGCGTCTAATGGTTACTGGATTGTTTTCACTGCTTTATGGTGTTGATCCAAAACAGATTCATCAATGGTATTTAGCGGTTTACGTGGATGCGGTTGAGTGGGTCGAGTTACCGAATACTTTAGGCATGAGCCAATACGCGGATAATGGCATTATGGCCTCGAAGCCTTACGTGGCCAGCGGCAACTACATTAACAAAATGAGTAATTACTGTAAGAACTGTCGCTTTAATCCCAGTAAAGCGGTGGGCGATGACGCGTGCCCGTTCACCACATTATTTTGGGATTTTTTAGACACACATGCCGATACTTTTAAAAACAATCCGCGCATGGGTTTTATGTTAAAAAACTTAGAGCGAAAAAGTGAAAAAGACATTGCAGATATTAAGGCGCAAGCAATAAAGTTTAGGGATTTGAACTGATCGGGTTAGCAAGTAAAGGCCATCGAAATACATCGATGACCCCTGGCTACCTACATACCTGTCGCTTTGTTGGTAGGTTTCTTGGCGGCTTTTGCGGCTTTCTTTTCTTTTGGTGTTAAAAGCGGCTGCTTTTTAGTCGCTTTTTTACTGTCTTGGCCCTTACTCATGATGCTTTCCTATTTAGGTAACGCTTAAACTTATATCAGCTGAGGCCAATCTAAGTTCTTGGATGAAACAATATGAGTATGGCCCTATGGATGATCAATAGATAGGAATAGCTTACACTCGCGATCAAAGATTTAAAGAGACTGACGATGCTTAGATTTGAACACTGTAATGTTAAGACTTGTGTGCATGAGTTATTGGCTTTGGGTAATAACAATACGAGAATGTGGAATCTGTTTAACTGGTTAGCCGAGCATGATGAATTGCAATACGGGACTCAAGCCGAAATTATTAAGCTTTATAGCGAGGATGAATTAATTGGCTACAGCTTGATTGAAAACTATCAAGCTCGAACGGATAAAAGGGTGCAGCATCAAGGGGTGACTTATCAAGAATTAGGTGTGGTTCATTTCAGAACGTTCGCGCCACATCGAAACAAGGGTTATGCCACAATGCTGGCCAATAAAATGCACAACGATATTGTTGCGCCTATGTTAGAACGTCATAGCGATGTTCATGCGTATGTTACCGCTACGGGTCGTGCAGCTCCGTTGATGGCACGCACAGATATTGCCTCTTTTAATTTGGTTAAGGAATTTTATTCCGATGCCTCGTTTGCAGTTAAAGTGGCTAACTACCTAAACGAATGTACTCCTTAAATTACTGTCTTTATATTTGAACCAAAATCGCGACTTTTGCGTAGTACTACTTTGCCTTTATACATTTTGAGGAAGCGGTATGACCTTCACTGAAGAGGAACATTCCAGAATAATAGAGATGGCTTGGGAAGATAGAACGCCCTTTGAAGCGATTGAGTACCAATTCGGATTAAATGAACATTCTGTTATTAAACTTATGCGCAAAACCCTAAAATCCAGTAGCTTTAAATTATGGCGAAAAAGGGCAAGTGGTCAAAAAACAAAGCATTTAATGCTCAGACTACCAGGGGTTAGCAGGGGATATTGTCCTACCCAATATAAGCAGCGCTAGCCAATACAATAAAGTAAGCTCGAAGAAGAGTTGAAATTGACTAATAACCATCATGATTCGGTCGTTTCACTTGTTGAAACAGTTTAACGACGGCTCTGTGAAAAATTATTGAGATCGTCGCCATGATCTCAATAAAGATTAACTAACACTTTTTTACTACATATCTAATCTTAGCGCCTACGGATCAGGCTGGGTAATAGTATTCATTATTAGTGTAACGGCTGTTTGTGATAGCAAGCGACCGTTAACGGTGGTGCCGTTATTAAGAGTGATTTTTTTTGCGGCAAGAACTACCCCCGCGAAGGTCGCATCGGTATCAAGCGCAACACCGGCTCCTCCTTCAACTTGCCAGAAGACATTTTTTGCCAGTGCGCCGCCGGTTAATAATACCGAGGTATTCGCGGCTTGAATAACGTTGCCAGATATTTGAAAAATCCAAACATCGTTTGCGTTACCGTTGAGGGTCGTATCGGTATTGATTAAAACATTGGTGCCCCACTTATAAAGTCCAGGAACCAATGTTTGACCACTAATATCACCCGCATGCAGTTCAGTGAAATCAGGATCGGTTCTGCCTGCGGCATCTCTGTAAGCCGTTCCCATGTCTAAAACGCCATTGGCTACCAGAGTATTATCAGGGGCTTTACCTGCAAAACAGGTCACATCGCCACTGCCTGTATAGGCTGCATCAGCTCCGTAAATAGTGCCCGTTATCTCAGAACAAGAAATATTATCCATCGCCGCTGCTGTAATTGGGCTTGCACCAATATTGCCAGTAATCGCTGAGGTAGGAACGTTTGTAATACCCGTTTTAGTCAGTATCACAAAGTTACCTGCGGTTAAAAGGTTTACCGGCATTGGGCCAGAAGCAGCACCTATCGGTGTCCCTGTGGTAAATTCCCAGGTGTAATTAGTGGCTAGAGTATTACCTTCAGAATCTTTAATGTCAGTGGTTAATGTTACCGTATAATCGGTATTGGCGATAAAATCATCATTAGGATTAAAGGTAGCTAAATTGTCGGTATAACTTACTGTACCTTCAATCGCAGTAGTACCTGAATCCGCAGTTAAGGTAAAACTGGTTAGATCAACGCTGGCAGGTTTTAAAGATTCATCAAACAAAGCACTGATGTTGCTATTTAGGGCGACGTTTTCTTTGTTATTTTTAGGATCTGTTGATATGACGGTCGGGGCAATTTCATCATCTGCTTCGCCACCTTCGAAAGTCCAAACATAGTTACTGGATCCCATTAAGTCTCCAGCTAGGGTTGTGATGGTCGCGGTATAATCCACCTCGGGGGACAAGCTGCCATTCGGCGTGAAGTAGTATGCATTGTTCTCCTTATCTCGGGTGACAGATCCCACCAGTTCTAGTTCGTCATATCCTCTGACGGTAAAAGTACCGTTAGTAAACGTGGTTTCATCCATGCTCTCGCTGAATGTTGCTACGATGGTCTTATTGACTGGTACCGCTTGGGCATCGTTATGAGGGGTGGTCGATATAATCGTGAGTGCGTTATTGTGGTTATCACAGGCCGAAGTAAAGTCCGCAAGTAAAAAGACAGCAAGTCCTAGTACTTTACAGTGAAAGGTGTTTTGTATGCGCATTACATTCTCCAAAAAGATTCATGCTCTTTATGCAGATTCTCGGGCTGGTAACGTAATGCACTCTGCACGCGTCACAATGTGATGAGATAGTACTCAGAGCTTAATTTTTGCCTTGAGACTGGCCTCAAGTGCGATATTTAATTTTTAGCATACGCCATTAAAATATAAAGTAATTAATTAGTAAGCTTTGTTAAGACTTGGTTAGTGAAGTATAAGTTTTTAGAAAAATCTGATTTGAGTACTCTAGTCGCGCCATTTCGAGGATTTTTCCGCCACTGAAATGCACGATTAAGCCAACCTAATGTCAATAAGTAAGTGCTTTTTTAGACGTATTGGTCAGTAAATGGGCGAATATGATTGAGCAAGGTGCGGCCTAGCCCTGTAATAATATGTTCTGACTAATATTAACCTAATCGGTGGTTTATTCGTTCTTGCTTAAACAGCTAGTTATAGTACTCTTTTAATTTTTGATTTCAGAGTTACATAAAATGCCTAAAGCGAGTGATATTAAAAAGAACGCGGCCGTTGAATATAACGGTAACGTATACATGGTGAGAGACATCGAGCGCTCTGTGCCACAAGGCCGCTCTGGCGGTAGTATTTATCGTATGCGTATGTACGATGTTGTGACGGGCAACAAGATTGACGAGGCGTTCAAAGACTCTGATATGTTGAACTTTGCTGACTTGGTTCGTCGTCCTATTACCTTCTCTTATTCTGACGGTGATGAATACGTCTTTATGGATAACGAAGACTATACGTCGTTCAGCTTGAACAAAGAAAATATTGAAGATGAATTACTGTTTATCAGTGAGTCAACGGAAGGTTTACAGATTGTTATCGTTAATGATTTGCCCGTAGGCTTGCAGCTGCCTGCAACCGTTGATCTTGAAATCACTGAAACCGATCCTTCGTTAAAAGGAGGTTCTGCTACCGCGCGTACTAAGCCTGCTCTTCTTTCAACAGGTTTGACGGTTCAGGTGCCTGAGCATATTTCGATGGGCGAAAAGATTAAAGTGAATGTTGAAGAGCGTAAATTTATTAGCCGTGCATAGCTGGCTAGGGTATTTAAATAGCGTTGTCGCAGTACATAAAAAAAGGATAGTCACTGTGTGATCTATCCTTTTTTTTATGCGAAAACGATACTTTTATTACACGCTTTTTGTTTCTAACATGTCTAATAAATCATCTTTTAAATGCATACTCCGCATTTTTTAATTAATTTAGCGCAAGGCTCGTCATGATTTATGACGGCATTTTTAACAGTGCTTGTTGAATCCATTGTTGAAGTTGGTTGACCGGTAACGCGCCAGCGATGCGATCCACTTCTTTGCCATTACGAAATACTGCTAGGGTAGGAATGCTGCGAATATTCAGTTGGGTGCCGAGCTGTTGTGCATGCTCTGTATTCACTTTTGCGAATAAAGCTTGGTCTTTCATTTGCAGTGCGATTTGCTGATAGGCAGGTGCCATTGCTTTGCAGGGGCCACACCAGCTTGCCCAAAAGTCGACTACGACAGGCATGTCGTTTTTGAGGGTGTATTTTGCAAATTGGTTTTCAGCTAAGTCGACCGGCTTGCCTTGCCAGATCGTTTGCTTACATTTACCGCATTGCCCTTCACTGGCTTTACGTCCTGCGGGAATACGGTTTGTGGAATGGCAGTGGGCGCAGACGATTAGCATAATAACACTCGATGTATTAATTCATTTCTAGGCTACAGGTTATAAGGTCGCTTTGATTTTATTCAAGTCTATTTGACGTTTATGTGTTTTGCTTTATATAAGTGTGAGAATAATTTAATAAAACCGAGTAAAGACTCGGTATTATTAAATTGATAAGACGACTTAATTTTGAGTGAGGGCTGATTTATGTTTCATATACGGGCCTTTTAATAAACCACGTTCACGGCCAGAAATAGCGGTCTCGTTTGCAGTGCGAGATAATTCAGGCGTCATGTCTATAACTGAGCCGGTAATTTGATTCACAATGGCGCCTACTAACAATCCAATTAAACCACCCCCTCCATTACTAGGAGAATGTACCGCAGAGGCTTGAGCATCCCAAAGCAGGTCGCCAGTACGTGCATCAACTAATCTAAGCCTAGCGTTAACCACGGCGTTAGATGAAATTACATTGTATTTTTGGCCCCAATCAATAATTTCTACATAAAGAACGGCATCGGCCCCAATATGTTCGCGAATTTTTTCCAACGGAATCGAGTTCATTTCAGCGGGTGTTGGTAAACCATTTTCTTTTAAGAAGTTATCGATTACCGAAACTGGGAAAACATAATATCCTTTCTCGGCCAGAGGCTTTGAAATGGTTGATAGATAAATATAAGGTGCATTGACTTCAACGCTGTTATTTTGCGGAGGAATAACAACAATAGATCTTGGATTTGATTTATTTAAAGCGCTGTAGTTATAAGGCGTTACTGCGCAGCCCGTTGTCAGTGAAAATAATACGGCTAGCAATAGTGCCGAAGTTTGTTTAATTATGCTCATTATTATTTATCACCGTATGCGCGATTTATCATACCGTCAATAAAACTGGCTGATTCTGGGTATAGAGATTTTTCTTGTAGAAAAGCTGTTTTAGCTTGCGATGTGTCACCTTGAAGAGAGTACATATAACCAAGGTGGGCATACACTCCCGGAGGTGTTGGTTGTCCTTCGCTTTGAGCTTTTTGAATGTCTGTTTCTAAAAGATCAATTTGAGTCACTGGGTCAGCACTACCGGGTTCCATATACGAATCATGAATTAACTGTTCGTAGTTGCCCCAGTAATAAGTGCTTTTAGAAGCGCAACCAGATAAAAAAAATGCAGACATAACACCTGCTAATAATAATCTATGGGTACTACTCATTTTCTAATGTCCTTATTACTGTTCAATTGTCCATGTGCCGTTATCAATATCTCGAGCGATATTATTAACAGCTTCTGTAATGGCAAAGTTAAGTACTTTACCATTTAAGGTTGCGTCGTAACGAGCGGTTGAGCCAAAACCAATCACTTCACGATTGCTCATTGCATACTCACCCGCTGCTTGTGTTGAGTAAACAATTTCTGAACTGAATACATCGACCACGTTAAGCGTCACTTTTGCGTAAGTAGTTTGTGTTTTTCCAGATCCAAAAATACCAAATAATTGTCTATCACCCGTTACTTTTCGACCAAATTCAGTGACGTCGCCGGTGACTGTGTAGCGTGCACCTTTGATGTTTTGCTTTATACCACGTAACTTTGCTTCTTGCTGTAATTGTTCGAGATTTTCTCGGTCAACGACTTTGAAACGGTTGGTTTGATGAAGGTGAGTTTTAAGAATTGTTTGTGCCTGATTTCCTAAGCGGTCTGCACCTGAAGAAAATAGACCTTGCATATAGGTGGATCGGTTTTGAAAGTTACCAACTACTAAGGTTGTTTTGACACCACTATAAGCCGTGCGAAAAGTTTCAACACTTTGTGATTTGACTAATCTATGTGACTCTGTGGCACAACCGCTTAAAAGTGTGAGCGATAATACTGTTGCACATAAGCGAAATAGCCATGACCACTTAAATTGACTTTCCATATCATTTTACTCCAGTTTAAAAATGAAAAATTATCACATTATTAAATAAAACTTACAATGTACATAATAACTGGAAAGGTGATATGGATTTGCACAAATGAGGGTGATTCAATGGTGAGGTTAGGGCTGCTTCGCTCGCTGGATTAATTGAAAATTAATGATTTTATCTCATGTGTTAAGATTTTTTAAGTCGTTATTTAACGAGGAATATCGCACTAAGTCGATGCCAATTTCGGCTTAGTACGCAGGTGTAAAAATAGTTACTTGGCTAGGTTATAAGGTCGCTTTGACTTTATTTAAGTGCTGCACAAATTCCTCTTTATGCATTTCGCCTAATATTCTTAGCGTATTTTGTTCGCCATTCTTTGTGAAAAACAACATGCTGGGTGGGCCGAATAAATTGAAATATGTCATCAGTTCAACTTGCTCAGCCGTCTGATCGGTAACGTCGATTTGCAGCCATAATAATTCTGGCCAATGAGTTTGCACGTCAGCTTCGTGAAAGACGGCTTTCTCCATTACCTTGCAGGCGATACACCAGTCGGCGTAATAATCGAGCATCACAGCGCCATTAGGATTAGCCGCGAGATGATTTTTAATCGCAGCTTCTAGTTGAGTTTTATTTTCGATATTTTTAAATGGGCTAACAGAACTATGAATTTGAGAATTATTAGTACCGCGGTCGGAATAGCTAGAAGCAAGAGGTTTAAGCGGATCGTCATTACCTTGTAGTGCGCCGATTAACGCGAGTATGCCATAAACAAGTATCACAAAGCCGATGCCTTTTACGGTGCGTTTAACGCCCGTTTGAGCCGGTTCAATCGGTTCGATAGCGCCTAAGTAGATTGCATATACAATCGCCAATATTCCCCACATTGCGAGAATTAAAGTGGCATCTAAGAAACGCGATAATAACCAAATCGCTACACCAATTAATAAAATACCAAAGAAGGCTTTTATTTGATCCATCCAGCCGCCCGCTTTAGGCATGATCGATGCGCCAGAAGTACCGAGGATAATAAGCGGTGTGCCCATACCTAAACCGAGTGCTAATAACGCACTGCCACCTAGCCAAGCATCGCCTGTGGTGCTCAAATAAACCAAGGCGCCGGCAAGTGGTGCTGAAACGCAAGGTGAAACGACGAGTGCTGAAAGAACACCCATTAAAAAGACGCTGATTAAATTGCCGCCTTTTTGCTTTTGATTCAGGGCGTTTAAGCGATTACGCAAGCCGCTTGGTAATTGCAGTTCGAATAGGCCAAACATTGAGAGAGAAAGTACTAAGAACAAAATAGCAAAGATCGACAGTATCCAAGGTGTTTGCATCCAGGCTTGAATGTTGGCGCCAGCACCTAATAAACCCACGGTGATACCGGCAACAGCATAAGTGGTGGCCATGCCCATAACGTAGGTAGTGGATAAAACAAAACCTTTGGCAGGTGTGTGTTTGTGCTGACCAATAACGATGCTGGTTAGAATTGGCACCATAGGTAAAACGCAGGGGGTGAATGTTAACCCTAAACCTAAAATAAAGAATAAACCAACAACGCTGAACCAAGATTTACCTTCAATCCAGCTGTCATTGTCTGCTGATGCTGCAGTTATAGGGGAAGTATTTAATAAGGGTGCATTGATCGCGTTAGACTTTGTTGTAGTGCTGTCAGCGGCCGTTTTAACCAGTGACCAGTCGATCGCTAAATCTATTTTTTGTGGCGGGTAGCAAAGACCAGCATCGGCGCAGCCTTGGAAGCGTAATTGAACAGCTTGTTCTGCGTTTAATCTTTTTAAATCGAACGTTGCTTCGGTTTGGCCATAAAAAACAATGACCTCACCAAAAGCTTCGTCATGCTTAAGCAGGCCATTTTGGCTGAAACTGTTGGCGAGGTGTTTATTATCACCTTGTTTAAGTAAAATCTTTTTTCGGTAAAGATAGTACTCGTCAGCACTTTCCCAAATGACCCTGAGTTCAGCTTCTTTTTGTTCTACTTGATAAGGGAATGCTTCACTTATGGGTAAAAAATTAGGTTCGCTTCCTGTAAGGCTGTCAAGAATACCAGCGTGAGCTGAGTTGATACTTACCATCACGGTTAGCATCAATGCCAACAGGGCTGTTAGTGAAGAAGGTAGAAAAGAAAAGCGAGAAACGATCCAAGCCATATTAAGGCTCCTGTTCAGTTCAACTGTTAGTTAACAGCGTAATCTTAGGGCCTTAAATAGCAAATGAATGCAGAGGCTTAAGTATTTCGGTCAATGGCGATATCCGCCAAGCTGTGTAATGCTCTTTTGGCATCAGTATCCGCTAAATGGTTCAAACATTGTTGGGCTAATTCAACATGCTTGCGTGCAATCTGTTTGGTGTATTCCAGAGAACCACAAGCGTTTACGATTTCCATGATGGCATCAATGTCTTCTAAGCCCCCTTTGCGGATCGCTGTACGAATCAATTTTGCTTGTTCGTCTGTGCCTTCACGCATCGCATGAATCAATGGCAACGTTGCTTTGCCTTCGG
This sequence comes from Oleispira sp., assembly GCA_051278005.1. Lineage (GTDB taxonomy): Bacteria > Pseudomonadota > Gammaproteobacteria > Pseudomonadales > Oceanobacteraceae > Oleispira. The sequence continues at coordinate 20,075 of JBNMQK010000020.1, forward strand.
CTAGATCGTCACCGACATTCTTGCCCATTGTGTCAGCATCGCCTTCATAATCGAGGACATCGTCGACCAGTTGAAAGGCCATTCCAAGGTGATGGCCATAGTCTTTTAAGGCATTTTCTTGTTCGGTATTCGCTTCGCATAATATGGCGGCGGAGTGGGTAGAGGCTTCGAATAACATCGCAGTTTTACCCTTGATGACCTCCATATATTGTTCTTCGCTGGTATCGGGGTTCTTGCAGTTAACCAACTGCAATACTTCGCCTTCCGCGATGACGCACGTGGAGTTGGATAAAATAGCCATTACTTGCAGGTTTTTTAACTCAACCATCATTTGGAACGAACGGGAGTATAAAAAGTCGCCGACGAGAACGCTGGGCGCATTGCCCCACTTCTCATTTGCGGTTGGATTGCCACGACGCATATCGGAAGTATCAACAACATCATCGTGCAGCAGTGTAGCGGTATGAAGAAATTCGATAACCGCCGCCAACTTGTTTGCTTGAACGCCCGGTTTATCAAGTGCCTTAGCGGTCATGATCACGAGCAGTGGGCGTAAGCGTTTGCCACCACTAGAGACGATATAGTCGGCAATTTTTTCTACCAGAGGAACACGAGAAGAGAGTTGTTCGCGGATCAGTGTATCGACGTCAGCAAAATCCTGCTCGATAAGCGCGTAAATGTCTTTAACCTGCATGGTGAAAATAGTGCCTTTAGGCTAGGAAGATGATGGGATGACATGCTATTGCCAAGGGCGTAAAGTGTCAAGGAGGAAGGTGGATTGTTCGCTTGCGCTGGATTTGAGCTTGAGTTACAATCACGCGCCCCGAAATTCCGTTCTCTACAATATTGGAAATCAGAGTATTTCCCGTAGACTTAGAACAAAAGCAACGGCATGTTGAGTAAAATCACTTGTGAGCTTCGGTGTCTAGATTCTTAAATCCACAACGGAGACATTGCGATGTACGCAGTTGTTGTTACAGGCGGTAAACAGTACCGTGTTGAAGAAGGTCAAACTCTTAAAGTTGAAAAACTTGAAGTAGCTACTGGCGGCGCAGTAGAGATCGAACGAATTTTGCTAATCGGCAATGGCGACGATGTTAAAATCGGTCAGCCTCTTGTTGAAGGCGCTAAAGTAACAGCTGAAGTTGTTGCTCATGGCCGTCACAAGAAAGTTAAAATTATAAAGTTCAAGCGTCGTAAGCACCACATGAAGCAAATGGGCCACCGTCAGTGGTTCACTGAAATCAAAATTACCAGCATCGCTGTTTAATTCTGACTTTATAACTAATTATTAATTACGGCGAACTTGGCGGCAGTGATGCACCAAGGGAACCAAATTTGGAGGCTAGAGCATGGCTCACAAAAAAGCTGGTGGTAGTACTAATAACGGTCGCGATAGCGAAGCTAAACGCCTAGGCGTCAAAATGTTCGGCGGCCAACAGGCTAAAGCTGGAAACATCTTGATCCGTCAACGCGGCACTCGCTTCCACCCTGGAACTAACGTTCGCATTGGTCGTGATCATACTTTATTCGCGACAGAAGCTGGCGAAGTTAAGTTTGAAGTTAAAGGCCCACGTAACCGTAAGACTATCAGCATTATTGCTGCTAGCTAAGTTTTACCGTTAAGTGTGTTATCGAAGACGCCCTGGCCTTGCTGGGGCGTTTTTGTTTGAGTAAAACAGCAAATTGCTGAAAAAGAATTTAGCGCCCAATAAAGGTGCGAGACGTTAAGAGGATTTGCGCATCGATAGTGAGCAAATAATCTTGGCTGTAGATATAACAATGAATACGAGGTTGCCATGAAATTTGTAGACGAAGCCAGTATTAGCGTTGACGCTGGTAAAGGTGGTAATGGTTGCATGAGCTTCCATCGTGAAAAATTCGTTGCCAAAGGCGGCCCAAATGGCGGTGATGGCGGAGACGGTGGTTCTGTTTTTGTTGTTGCTGATGATGCCGTTAATACGCTAATTGATTACCGTTATACTCGCCGTTATCGTGCAGAGAACGGTAAGAATGGTCAAAGTCGTGATATGACAGGCCATATGGGCGAAGACATCACTTTACTAGTGCCTATTGGTACGACCGTTATTGATGAAGATACCCTTGAAGTATTGGGTGACCTTGCAGAAGACAAGCAAACGTTAATGATTGCTCGTGGTGGTTTCCACGGGTTGGGTAATACCCGTTTTAAATCGTCAGTGAACCGTGCCCCACGTCAGACAAAACCAGGTCAGCCTGGTGAGTCGCGTAACATCAAATTTGAAATGAAAGTACTCGCCGATGTGGGTTTGTTGGGGTTACCGAATGCCGGTAAGTCGACTTTTATTCGTTCTGTTTCTTCGGCTAAGCCGAAAGTGGCTGATTATCCGTTCACTACCTTAGTGCCTAACTTGGGTGTGGTATCGGTAAGACAGTATAAAAGCTTCGTGATTGCCGATATCCCTGGTCTGATCGAAGGCGCTTCAGACGGTGCGGGCTTAGGTATTCGTTTCTTGAAGCACTTGGTCCGTACTCAGCTCATGTTGCATATCGTTGATATGGCACCGTTTGATGAAACCGATCCGGCTGATAACATGCTATCAATTAGCCGTGAGTTGCAGCGTTTCTCGCCAGCACTTGCCGAGCGTGATCGCTGGTTGGTATTGAACAAATTAGATCTTGTTTCAGAAGAAGAGCATGAAGAGTTGTGTCAGGCTCTAATAGAAAAAACAGGCTGGAAAGGCCCGGTATACCAAATATCAGCATTGACTGGTGAGGGTACTAAGCCTCTGACCAATGATATTATGGATTACATCGAAGCTCGCCGTGAGCGCGCAGGGGAAGATCCAGAGTTTGCTGCTCAGATTGTTGAAGAGCGTGAAACCGTTGAGCAAGAGTCTCGCGATCGCATGGAAGAATTGTCGGAGTTCCGTCGTCAACGAGCCGCGGCTCGTAAGGCCGGTTTGGATGATGACGATGATGATGACTACGATGTAGAAGTTGAGTGGGTTCAAGAGTAATCGCTTACTAGAGCGATTCATGAGCCGCGTCTAAAAAAATAAGTGAGCATGAGAGCAATGAAACCAGTTGTTGATTTAAATACCGCCAGAGACCGTCTTGTTAGTGGTCAACGTTGGGTTATTAAAATTGGTAGTGCTCTGCTTACGAATGACGGCAAAGGTCTTAATCGCCCAGGCATTCAAGCCTGGGTTGATCAAATAGCCGATTTGATGTCGCAAGGCATTGAAGTCGTCTTGGTTTCTTCTGGCTCGGTTGCCGAGGGAATGACACGCTTAGGTTGGACTTCACGCCCGAGTGAAGTTCATCAGTTACAAGCCGCTGCGGCCGTTGGCCAAATGGGTTTAGTACAAGCTTACGAAACTGCTTTTCAGCAGCATAATAAACATACCGCGCAAATTTTATTAACCCACGCTGATTTATCCAACCGTCAACGCTATCTTAATGCGCGTTCAACTTTGCGTACGTTAATTGAAATGGGCGTTGTGCCGATCGTGAATGAAAATGATACCGTGGTCACCGACGAAATTCGTTTTGGTGATAACGATACCTTAGGTGCCTTGGTGGCTAACTTAGTAGAAGCCGATACCTTGGTTATTCTGACCGATCAAGATGGCTTGTTTACCAAAGATCCTCGCCATAATGATGATGCCGAATTAATTACCGAAGGCCGTGCATCGGATGAATCGTTTGCCGGTATGGCAGGTGATGGTGGTGCGTTAGGTCGTGGTGGTATGATTACGAAGGTGAAGGCCGCTGTTGTGGCAGCTCGTTCAGGTGCGGATACGGTGATTGTCGGTGGTCGCATTGAAAACGTTTTAATCCGTTTACGTGCTAAAGAAAAAATTGGTACGCTGTTGGTTGCTGATACCGAGCCAGAAGTGGCACGCAAGCAGTGGATTGCTGGGCATTTACAGCATTCGGGTGAGCTGATTCTTGATGATGGTGCGGTACGAGCATTGAAAAAGGGCAGTAACAGTTTATTACCCGTCGGTGTTAAAGCGGTCAAAGGTATTTTCCGTCGGGGTGAAGTGGTTGCTTGCTTAGATGGTAAGGGACAAATAATTGCGAAAGGGTTGATTAATTTCGACCACAGTGAAGCGCAAAAGTTGTGTGGCAAGACCAGTGCCCAGCAGCAAGAGCTGTTAGGTTATGTTGGCGAAGCTGAGTTAATACACATTGATAATTTAGTGGTGCTTTAACCGTAAGCACAAAAAACTAAGAATAAGGAAGACAGAATGATTAAGTCAGTTCAAGTACAGAATCTTACGATTGATAACGATGCACCGTTTACATTATTTGGCGGCATTAACGTTTTAGAAAGCCGTGATCTCGCCATGCGTACGTGCGAGCAATACGTAAAAGTGACTGAAAAGCTGGGCATTCCTTATGTCTTTAAAGCGTCTTTTGATAAAGCGAATCGCTCTTCCATTAATTCTTACCGCGGCCCAGGTATGGAAGAAGGCTTGAAGATTTTTGAAGAAATCAAAAAGACGTTTAACGTTCCTATCATTACAGACGTTCATGAACCGCATCAAGCAGCGCCCGTTGCGGAAGTGGTTGATATCATCCAGTTGCCTGCGTTCTTGGCACGTCAAACTGATCTGGTTGTTGCGATGGCCGCAACAGGCGCAGCGATTAATATTAAAAAGCCACAGTTTTTAGCACCCCACGAAATGCGTCATATCATTACTAAGTTTAAAGACGCGGGTAATGAAAACATTATGTTGTGTGAGCGTGGTTCAAGCTTTGGTTATAACAACCTAGTCGTTGATATGCTGGGTATGGACGACATGAAAATTCAGGCGCCAGTGATCTTTGATGCGACGCATGCATTACAGCGTCCTGGTGGTCGTACAGATTCTGCTGGCGGTCGTCGTGCTCAAGCTTTCCAGCTTGCACGTTCGGGTATGGCATTAGGTATTGCAGGCTTGTTCTTAGAAGCACACCCAAATCCTGATGAAGCTAAATGTGATGGCCCATGTGCATTGCCTCTAGACAAGCTTGAGCCTTACTTAGCACAGATGAAAGCCGTTGATGACTTAGTTAAGTCTTTTGCGCCTGTCATCATCGATTAGTGTTAAGTGGTAATCTTTTATTAGTTGCCATTGCATGCGTACAATAAAAAAGCCCAATCATTTATTTGATTGGGCTTTTTTGTTTTTAGAATTCATTAAATACGGGTAATACCATAAGCGTTAGCCGTGTCGTGTTTTTAAATTAGATACAGTTGTAGGTGGGGCGTATTAATCCGCGTGTTTATGTAAGCCGAGCCAATCAGGTTTTGCAAAGATCAACAGGTTTGCTGACTTAGGGTTAATCCGTACTATGGTAAGCTGGTTTTAAGAGTGATGTATATAAAGAGGAAGGGTTGTTATGTGGGATGAACTTGCAGGGGGTGCTCTGATTGGTATTGCTGCGGCAATATTGTGGCTGGGCATGGGTCGCATCGCTGGAATTTCTGGTATTGTCGCAAACTTATTTTTACTTCGTCACGGTAATAGAGCTTGGAGCTTATATTTTTTTATCGGGTTGTTATTGGCTTACCCTGTGTATGTTTATTTCTCAGGGGCGCCTGAAATGCAAATGACAGACAATCGAATCATGCTCGCTGTGGCTGGCATTCTGGTCGGCATGGGCACCTATATCAGTAATGGCTGTACGTCGGGTCATGGTGTGTGTGGAAGTGGCCGCTTGTCGATGCGTTCTATAGTGGCAACCTGTACTTTTATGGCCTTCGGTATATTGACGGTCTTCATTACGAATAATGTAATGGCGGCGGCAGTATAAAATGAAAAATAAAATTATGACGATTATGACTCCGCTTGTTGCAGGCATTGTATTTGGTTTGGGTTTACTCATATCGGGTATGACTAATCCGGCTAAAGTGCGTGGTTTTCTTGATGTTTTTGGTGATTGGCAGCCAGCACTTATCGCAGTAATGGCGTCTGCTATTGTGATTTTTGCTTTGGCCTACCACTTCTCAAATAACATGAAACAACCTTTGTTTTATGACTTTTTTCATAAGCCTAGTTTAACGGTGTTAGATGCTCGCTTATTTATCGGTGCTGCATTGTTTGGTATTGGTTGGGGGATGGTCGGCTTGTGTCCAGGCCCGGCGTTATTAAATATTATGACGGGGCAAGAAGATGTTTTGATCTTTGTTTTGGCATTGTTGGTGGGTAATCGTATTGCCCACTTTTCTGTTGGCCCAACTCAGTAATATTTTAAGTAAGTAAGGAAGTAGTGTGAACGAACAAAATATTAACATACGACAGCAAGGCTATGGTTTTGCTTTTGCCGCGGCGCTTATTTGGGCGGGATTCATTCTAGTATCGCGAATGGGGGGGCTGAGCGAGTTGTTGGCATTTGATGTTATTGCAATTCGTTATGCTACGTGTGCGGCTATCTTATTACCTATCTGGTGGTTTAAGTTTCGATTTAAGTTATTCACGCCACGTTTAATAATTTGTAGTTTGGTCGGTGGCTTAGCGTATGCCCTGTGTGCTTTTAGTGGTTTTCAACTGGCATCGGCTTCTCATGCTGCGATTTTATTACCAGGCATGATGCCGTTATTTATTATCGTATTATCATTTTTAATTAATAAAGAATCCCATGGACTGCAGAAATGGTTAGGGATTGGGATTATTACTCTTGGTATTATCATATTATTTGCTGGTGAATTAGGCGTATTCAACGGCACAATCAATGTGAATATGACTACGTTATTAGGGGATGGTTGTTTGGTAGCCGCCGCATTCTTCTGGGCACTTTTTTCAGTATTGATTAAGCGTTGGCAGATCACTCCGTGGCAAGTCACGGTAAGTTTAGCGTTGCTGACCTGTTTGTTTTATCTACCGGTTTATATCGCTTTTTTACCCAAAGCTATATCGAATGCAGGTTGGGAAGATATTTTATTACAAGCTTTTTACCAAGGTATTATGGCAACGATCGTACAGATGATATTTTATGTGAAAGCGGTGCAAAATATTGGGCCGTCAAACATGGGGGCTGTTATGTCAATTGTTCCTGTGATATCAGGGCTAGCGGCCATTGTGATATTTAATGAACAAGCCACTATGGAGCTAATTATGGGGTTGGTATTAGTGAGTATTGGCGCTTGGTTTGCTCACAGTCGATACGTTGCGCGTAAGGTTAGCATTAAAATACAATGCTAACCTTGCTCGATTTTATAGTTGAGCAGGCGCCCAAATAACGGTAGCTTTGTTGTCACTGTGTTTTTCGCACAGAGCCGAATAGCGTTTTTCTATCACATTGCGTTTGATCTTCATGGTCGGCGTTACGGACCCATCTTCGGGAGTCCAAGCATCCGCCATTATAAATAATCGATCAAGAAATTCGTGATGTTCTAGTTTTGCGTTAACCTCTTTAAGTGTTTCTTTTAAGCTAGCTTCGACGGCGTTTTTATCTTCTCTAGCGAGCGCTTGCCCAGCTTCTGACAGTTCTATCAAACCGATAGGTTGAGGTGCCCCAGACCCTAAGACACAAGCTTGTTCTATTAATGGGCTGTGCTGCATCAGCGATTCAATTTTATTGGGCTGAATAAACTTACCTTTACTGGTTTTAAAGGCGTCTTTAATGCGGCCGGTAATGTATAAAAACCCTTCGCTATCGATTTCGCCTTTATCCCCGGTATGAAACCAGCCATCACGAATGACTTCTGCTGTTTTTTCAGGCTCTAAATAATACCCTGTCATCAAGGCAGGTGATCGCGTAATAATCTCACCTTCTGCTGTTATCTTTGTTTCGCTATAGGGCATAGCCGTGATTGAACCAACAGAGCCTATCTTGACTGCGCCGGGTAAGTTAAAGCTTGGGCCGTAGGCTAGGTTTTCTGTCATGCCGTAGCCTTCGTTAATTTCGATGCCGATGTCGGCGTACCATTTCAATAAGCTTAATGGGATGGGTGAGGCAGCAGAAACCAGGATTCTTGCCTGGTCTAGCCCCATGCCTTTTTTGATTTTATTTTGAATGATTTTGTTGATTAGCGGAATGCGCAATAAAAGTTCTAATTTTTTTTGCGGTAGCTGACTGTTTATTTTCTGCTGAAATTTTTGCCAAATTCTGGGCACTGCAAAAAATAATGTTGGCCGAGCGGTTTGTAAATTCTCGCTAAACGACTCTAGAGATTCAGCGAAAAAAACATTACTACAACCATAAATTGAGCAGGCTAATACTACATAACGTTCAGCTATATGTGACAGCGGTAAAAAAGATAAATAACGATCATCTTTATTAATGTTTAATAATTTAACGGCGTTTTGTGCGCCGAAACTAAACGTCTTATACGTATGCATCACGCCTTTAGGATTACCGGTAGTGCCCGATGTGTAAACGATGGTCATTAAATCATCCATTGGATGAATAGGGCTTGCCATAATAGGTTCTACGCTATTAAGTAGCGTGTGCCACTGGTGGTCAATGCGTAGGTCAATGTCATAGGGCATACCTATGCGGATAATTCCCTCGGGAATGCCGGCTTCCATCGCTTGAGCATTATCGAGCTTACCGATAATAATCGCTTTAGAATCGCTGTGTTTTAATACATATTCTAGCGCATCAGGTGTTTGCGTCGGGTAGAGAGGGACATTGATAAGACCGGCTAATTGAATCGCAAAATCACTGATAAACCATTCGGCACAGTTTTTAGATAAAACCCCGACACGATCGCCTTTTACCAAACCTTGAACGAGCAGAGCAGAGGCTAGGCGACGCGCTTTATCATTGACTTGTGACCAGGTATACGTTGTGTATTTGCCATTGATGGGCTGGTGTAAAAAGATTCGCTCTGGAACTTGCTCGTTCCACTTGTAGAGCATCTCTAAAGGCGTTGTGCAGGTATCGTTATATGGATCCATCATGTACCCCTAACCATTTGTTATTATGTTCATGGTTATACTACACATCTTTTTGGATAAACCACAGGTACAAAAAAACCAGCCGAAGCTGGTTTTTTTGTTTAAGTCCTAAGCTCCCTCCGCTGAGAGAGCTTGGTCTTAATTTAAATACTGAGCAATTAGCCTTTAAGGGCTAGTACTGTAGTATTTAGACGGCTCTTAGTACGAGCGGCTTTGTTCTTGTGCAAAATACCTTTAGTAACCATCTTGTCGATGTAAGGCATTGCATTAGTCAATGCAGCTTGTGCATCTTCATAGTTGTTTGCATCGATAGCAACTTGTACTTTCTTAATGTAAGTACGAACCATAGAACGAAGGCTTACGTTACGAGAGCGACGTACTACAGCCTGGCGTGCGCGTTTTTTCGATCCAGCGGAATTTGCCATAGTCGGCTCCTTTGGGGAATTATTAACTTGAA
>JBNMQK010000021.1:0-29158 GCA_051278005.1 Oleispira sp.
CATGTGACCAAAGACGGTAATCTGGCCGGGCCAAAAGTATTGGAACACATCATTGATGCGTCATTAATGATCGAAGGTGAAAGCGATAGCCGTTTTCGTACCTTACGGGGTATTAAGAACCGCTTTGGTGCGGTGAACGAGCTGGGCGTTTTTGCCATGTTGGATGTAGGTTTAAAAGAAGTTAAAAACCCGAGCTCTATCTTTTTATCGCGTTCAGAAGAACCCGCCGCGGGTAGCTTAGTGATGGTGGTCTGGGAAGGGACGCGCCCTTTGTTGGTTGAAGTACAATCGCTGGTCGATGAGTCGAGTATGAACAACCCTCGTCGTGTTGCGGTCGGTTGGGATTTTAACCGTTTGCATATGTTACTGGCAGTCATGCATCGTCACGGCGGTGTACACCTAGGTGACCAAGATGTGTTTATTAATATTGTGGGTGGGGTGAAAATCACTGAAACCGGGGCCGATCTGGCGTTATTAATTGCAACCTTATCCAGTTTCCGTAACCAACCCTTACCCCGAGATTTAATTGTATTTGGTGAAGTGGGATTGTCGGGTGAGATTCGCCCTGTTGCTTCAGGACAAGAGCGTTTAAGAGAAGCGGCTAAGCATGGTTTCACGCGCGCGATTGTGCCAAAAGCGAATATCCCCAAAGGCGGTATTAAAGGCATGCAAGTAATTGGTGTCGAGAAAATCAGCCAGGCGCTGGACGCTATTTAAAAATTAAAATATTTTAAACACACTAAAAAATCTCGTAAATAATAAGAAATAGGCCTGTATATGAATTTCGTAACGACACCTGAAAGCCGCTTTAAGCATTTGCCCAATTATCAATTCAAGGCGAACTATCTTAAAGTTGATGACATGAAAATGCATTACATCGACGAAGGGAATGATGAAAATAATGACCAACAAAAAACCGTACTGATGCTGCACGGTGAACCGAGCTGGTCTTATTTATATCGTCATATGATCCCGGTGTGTGTGGCCGCAGGGCATCGCGTTATTGCACCGGATTTAATTGGCTTTGGTAAGTCTGATAAGCCTACCGACATTAATGATTATTCTTTTGCGACGCACATGGATTGGATGACCAATTTTGTTGAGCAACTGGATCTAAAGAATATGATTTTAGTCTGCCAAGATTGGGGGTCATTAATCGGTTTGCGTCTAGCCGCAGAAAATGAACAGCGCTTTGATGCGATTACCGTGGGTAACGGCATGCTACCGACCGGTGACGAAGGTAAACTGCCTAAAGTCTTTAAATTATGGTTGGCCTTTGCCACCCATAGCCCCTGGTTCCCGATTGCCCGTATTGTTGATGGCGGTTGTTTTAAAAAATTAAGCAAGGATGAGCGCCGCGCTTATGATGCACCCTTCCCAAGTGCCAAATACAAAGCTGGTTCGCGGGCTTTTCCACGCTTAGTGCCGATTGATCCGAATAACCCAGCCAGCGATGCGAATCGCGCCGCGTGGAAAATATTAGAACAATGGCATAAGCCGTTTCTTACCTGTTTCAGTAATGGCGATCCGATCACCCGCGGTGGCGATAAATTCATGCAAGGTAAAATTCCGGGTGCCAAAGGCCAACCTCATGTCACGTTAACGGGTGGCCATTTTCTACAAGAAGATTCAGGCGCTGAGTATGCGCTTGAGGTCAATAAATTAATTAATCGCCTTTAAAGCTGAATGTGAAGGCAGGTTATCCGCTCTAATCAAGGGAGGATTACCTCTTCATTGCTTTTTTGTGGTTCAAAGTATTTTTTATCTAGCCGGTTTAATCAACTCACTCAATTCTCGTTCGATTTCTGAGTGATCAACAAAATTTAATTCTAATAATCGGCGTAAATTCGTTAGGCTATCAATAGACATCATCTCGCAGCGAAACCCTGCGTGAGTGCCTTCAACGTGAACCAAGGTACAAGGCATCTCAATCATCACATCTTCCGATAAAATAAGCTGTGCTTCAAAAGAAGTTCCAATTATTTTCGGAAAGCCTGCCGGCACTTCTAACAAAATACCCATCATTGATATGTCGATGCAGGTCGCTTCCCAACTAGAGGATTCTGCACCGTCGATATCATCACTCACAATCTGAACGGCATCAAAAAAACTGATACGCCGAAAGTGCCTATGTTCTTGAGTATTATCAAAGCTTTGATCAGACATTAGCCGACACTCCTATTCATTATAGCTATTATAAAGTCTAGCTAATATTTTAAAAAGTGTGGTCAAATCAGCGATTATCAACACTTAAATACTAATGAGTTTATGCCGAAAGTCCTCGCTGCTCACTGACGGTTACGACTGCTTTCTTTTCGGCTTTCGCCTTTGCACGCTGCAAACCTAGGTCATGCTCTGGGCGATAGATTTTCTCTTTCCACATGTCCACCAGCTCTTGATTAGCATGATCCCAAGGATGAAAGCCTTCTTTGAAGTAATCTTTATAGTTGCTGCGGATACTGGGTAACAAGCCAAATTTCTTGCCAAACATGAACGCAGAGAAGCCTTTCACATCTTTCCAAGAAGGCATTTTTCGCGCCCAAAATAAGAGTGCGACCATGTAACAGGCAATACGGAGACTGAATAATACAGTGATTAAACGCAATATTCGGCGCAAGTATTTCTGGTCGTTTTCACACAACATGAACACATCAAACGCGACCGCTTTATGTTCAATTTCTTCGACTGCGTGCCAGTATAATAATTCTTGCACGGTTTTATTCAACGGTGCTAATGATTCTGGCGTTGTTAATACATGTTCGGCCATGATCGCGGTTAAATGCTCCATGCCGACCGTCATCGCCAAGCGAAACTTAGGCGTAGCATGTTTACGTTTAGTGAATTTTTTAATATCTTTTTCTAAATGTTTTTCTAGCCGAACGGCATCAATGCCTAATTCAGTCAGCGTGATATTAGCTTGTTTATGCTGATGACTATGGTGGCCTTCTTGGCCGATAAAGCCTTTAATCTGTTGTTTTAATGTTTCATCGGTCACTTGATCACGATAATGACGTACCGATTCAATAAATTCTGCTTCACCGGGTGGAAAGGTCGATGACAAGGCGCCAGCGAAAACAGTTAACAAAGAATTACCACCAAAGAAGAATTTATCTTTCACCTCAGTAAAAGGAAAAGACATGTGACGTGGTTTGATTTCAGATGGGATATGCGTATTGGTTTGAGTCATGGTGAGAACCCTTCGACTTGTTATTGTTTTATTAAACTAAGTCTATAATGGGCTAGTTTGGCATGCCTGCGTAGGTGCAAACATGCCAACATATTGCTATTTACAAGGTTCAAATGTGTCTTAAATAGCAAGTAGATCTTACAAAGTTTACGCCAAACGCTTGTACTTCATACGTTTTGGCTGTGCGTCTGAACCTAAACGGGCTTTGCGGTCCGCTTCGTAATCTGTGTAGTTACCTTCGAAGAAGTTCACTTTTGAATCCCCTTCGTAAGCCAGAATATGCGTTGCGATACGGTCTAAGAACCAGCGATCGTGGGATACCACCATCACAGTACCCGGGAAGGCCAATACCGCTTCTTCCAACGCACGCAAGGTTTCTACATCCAAATCGTTTGACGGTTCATCGAGCAACAGTACGTTAGCCCCCTGACGTAGGGTACACGCCAGCTGTAAACGACCACGTTCACCACCGGACAAGTCGCCAACACGTTTTTTCTGATCGCCGCCTTTAAAGTTGAAACGACCGATGTAGTTACGCGTAGAGACTTCGTGAGTACCGATCATGAAGGTCTCGGCGCCATCAGCAACGGCTTCCCAAACACTTTTATCATCGTCTAGCTGATCACGTAGCTGTTCAACAAACGCCAGCTTCACACTGTCACCCAGTTCAATCGAACCAGAATCAGGTTGTTCTAAGCCTGTAATCATGCGGAATAAGGTCGATTTACCCGCACCGTTACCGCCCACGATACCGACAATGGCACCAGCAGGAACACTTAAGCTAAGGTCATCCAATAAAACACGACCGTCAAAGGACTTAGTCACGTTATTAAATTCGATGACCTTGTCGCCTAAGCGTGGTCCCGGTGGAATGTAGATTTCGCTGGTTTCCGCACGGGCTTGGAATTCTTTCGAGTTCAGCTCTTCGAACGCTGCCATTCGGGCTTTGCTCTTAGCTTGACGCGCTTTAGGATTGGAACGAACCCATTCTAATTCACGCTGAATCGTACGTTTGTGAGATTCTTGCGACTTAGCTTCGCCTTCTAAACGTGCGTTTTTCTGCTCTAACCAAGAGCTGTAGTTACCCTCGTAAGGAATACCATGGCCGCGATCGAGTTCTAGAATCCACTCGGCGCAGTTATCCAAGAAGTAACGGTCGTGGGTAATCGCCACTACCGTACCCGGATATTCTTCTAAGAATTTTTCTAACCAGGTCACCGACTCAGCATCTAAGTGGTTGGTTGGCTCATCTAATAGCAGCATGTCTGGCTTCGACATCAATAGACGACAAAGCGCTACTCGACGACGCTCACCACCGGATAGCTTAGAAACATCGGCATCCCAAGGCGGCAGACGTAACGCATCCGAGGCAACATCCATCTGGCGATCTAGATCATGGCCACCCTGTGATTCAATAATCGCTTCTAAGCGACCTTGCTTTTTAGCCAACTTATCAAAGTCAGCATCAGGTTCAGCATAATCGGCATAGACTTGCTCAAGTTGCTCTTTAGCGTCCATAAGCTCACGCAAGCCGTCTTCAACGTTGCCTTTAACGTCTTTTGTCAGATCCAGCTCTGGCTCTTGCGAAAGATAGCCGACTTTAAGATCTGGCTGGGCGCGGGCTTCACCAAGAATATCGGTATCGATGCCTGCCATAATGCGCAATAGGGTCGACTTACCTGAACCGTTTAAGCCTAATACGCCGATTTTGGCACCTGGGAAGAAAGATAATGAAATATCTTTAAGAATTTGACGCTTGGGAGGCACGATTTTGCCAACCCGATTCATTGTGTATACGTATTGAGCCACTAGGCTACTCCGTTAAAAATAGGTTCTGATTGTTAATTCTTGTAAAAATACTGAAAAATAGAGTAATTAGCAATTCAAGTCGTCATTTTCCACCCTATTGTTACTTTTCACTCTATACTCTGCACTTATCAAATATTATTAACAAAAAGGATTATATCTTAAGTATGCAAGGTTCTATCAACGCTGGCAGCACTAAAAAACCTGACAGCAGGCGCAACTTTGACGATATGGATATCAACTCAAGCCCAAATAAATCATTTTGTACCATTTTTTCGGTGTTCTTGGTTTTTTTATCGCTATTGCTCATTGCCTTCAGTTGGCATCAATGGAATGAAGCAGAGACAAATCATAAGATCGATATCATCAAAACTGTCGATAGTTTTGTTGCGCAAGCTTCAATTACCGCCGCAGCCTCTATTCACGTTAATCAAATTTTTAGTGATATATACAAGACAGAACTGCTTAGTTTAATACAGACACCTGAAAGCCAGGTTAAGGATGATTTACGCCAAGAGATGAAGAAGAGTTTTTTTAACATCTCCGGATACATGCTAGTCGATGATCAAGGGAGTCTGTTATTTTTAGAGGGTCCTTTATTAAGTGACAACGAAACCCAATTAATAAAGAAATCCCTTAACAATAGTGATTACAGCAATCGATTTTTCGCCCATCATTACGGTGATAGCGGTGGTTTTTATAGCATAACGTGGATAAACGAGAATGATCGTCATTATGGATTTATTGTACGCAGACCGTATAATAAATTCTCTAACATAATCTATAGTGGTGGTTTTTCAGGGTATCAACTGGCACTTTATGATCAAGAAACAAAGCGTGTGATCATTACTGAAAATAACTACCTATCGGATAAAAATTCGATTCCACTTGATCGTTTTAAAAATCGTATTGAATACCGCAGCAAAATTTCTGCATCCCCTTGGGAGTTACTCGCCATCCGCGACCCTGGTTACGTGGAATCATTACTTTTAAAAGCGTTTTCACCTTGCCTTTTGATTTTAATAATTTTTCTATTAATCTCACTTTTTTTATATATTTATCTACGTTCGATCGCACAAACGCAGCTAATCGAATCTTCCGCACGCCGCCAGATTGAGCAACGCGCTGAAAAATCATTAATGTCGATTGATGAAGGCATTATTACAACCGACAACCTAAAAACAATTACTTACATAAACCCAAAAGCCAGCCAAATATTCGCTCGCCTAGGTCATTTTCACGTTATCGGTAAAAAGTTAGATACACTTTGGCCAGATGAGAGCTCTCTCTGGAATAAAAACTTGTCGTTTGAAGAGCAAGAGCTTTTACAGGATGAACAACGTGAATTACATCTTACGGACGATAATGATACTCTGATTTTCGAACAGTCTTATAATTTACTGTATGAGAATAAAAAAATATCCGGTGTCGTTTGGTTGCTGCGAGATGTGACAGATAATGTCATCAATCGCAAAATATTAGAAGAAAGCCGCACACGTTATAAAGCTATTTATGATGATTCATCCATCGCTCACTGTATTATTATTTTGCCACAAGATAACAATTTCAATAATGGGCCTATAAGAATTATCAATGCAAACCATGCTGCGATTAGATTGTTCAATGCCGATAACCAGCAACACTTAATTCATGCTTTCCCACAATTAATGTCGCATCAAACGGATTCTTTACAGAAAAACATTCAACTAACCTTAGATGAAAAAAGAAACTGGAATGAATTTGAACTTAAAGTGGCTAACTTTTTGGGTAAAGACTTAGTGCTTTGGGTGAATGTGAGTTTCTATGCAAGCAGTGATCAGCACGCGCTAATCACCTTCATCGATATGACGGAACGCAATAAAGCAACCGCAGAGCTGTATCAAAGAGAGCAATTCTGGGCAAAGATCATGGATCAAATTGTCGACATGATTTATGTCCTCTCCCTCGACGATAGCCTTGTTCCTCACGTTGAATATCGTAATAGCAGCGTCAATAAATTATTCGGACTGCCTGAGCCCACCAGCAAATCAGCAATTCATGGCAATCTAAAGTTTCACCCTGATGACCATGAAAAAATATTACTGTTAATGAAAAAAACTCGCAACCTTTCTGATGAAGAGACCGCGATTGAGACGTGCAGAGTAAAAGATGGCAAAGGTTATTGGAGAATCATTCGCTTTACCAATAGCGCTTTTGATTTTGATAGCGCAGGTTTAGTGTGTCGCTATATTAGTTCGCTACGTGATGTGACCGAGGAGGAAGAACAGCAAATAATATTAATCGAAAATGAGCGTCGTTACCGATTATTAGCCGAGAATGTCGTTGATGTCATTTGGGCGGTTAATAGCCATTTAGATTTTACGTTTATAAGTTCTTCTATCTACTCAATGCTGGGATATACACCCACTGAAATTTACCTTGGTGCTGTTAGAAGTATAATGGACCGAGGCGATCTAAGAAAAATTGATAAACGTATTCAAGTCGCCTTAAAGAAATCGTTGGAGCATACCCATAAAGGCAGTGACTCTATTTTCAAGATGGATATTCAAGCCACTTGTAAAAATGGGCGAAAAATAATTATTGAGATTCAAGCAAATTACCTTTGGGATGAGAATAAAAATCTTGAAGGGATTTTTGGTATTGTGCGTAACGTGACCAACGCCCGTCAAACGGAACGTGAATTAATATTAGCCGGACAAGTATTCGATAACAGTACCGAAGCCATTTTTGTAACCGATAGCAAAGGTTATATGATTAATGCGAACCCTGCTTTCTTTGAGGCGAGTCAACTTACCTTCGATGAGATTCGCGGCCTCAGACCCGATGCGATAATTAACTCAAACATCCATGGGCCTGATTTGTATGCAGAGGTTGGCGAGGCCATTATTAAAGAGAGTTATTGGCAAGGTGAGGTTCATTATCTTCGAAAGAATGGCGAAAAGCGTGTGAGTTGGACGGGTATCTCTGCAACTCGTAGCCGCTCAGGAAAAGTTCAAAATTTAATTATTATTATTTCAGATATTACTGAACGTAAAGTGATTGAACGCCGAATTCATAACCTTGCCTATTTTGACCCGCTCACGGGCCTGCCTAATCGCACACAGATGTATGAGCGCCTAGATCAAATGGTCGTCTCTGCGGGCAAAACCGATACCTGCATCGCGGTTCTGTTCTTAGACCTGGATCGATTTAAACCTATTAATGACTCTATGGGGCATCCTGCTGGCGACCTAGTATTAAAAGAAGTGGCCAATCGCTTACACAACTGCATTAAACAACAAGATTTAGTATCTCGTATGGGCGGGGATGAATTTACCATTGCCCTAAGTGATCAAAAAAATTCAGATAGCGCTGCTAATATTGCGATCAAGGTTGGTGAACGGATTTTACATTCTCTACAGCAGCCTTTTTTTATTGAGCAAAAAGAATTATTTTTAACCGCTAGTCTGGGTATTGCAATATTTCCTGACGATGGCAAAACCGTGACGGAGCTATTGAAAAATTCTGACATGGCCATGTATCACGCAAAAGATGATGGTCGTAATAATTTTCAATTCTTTGATGAGCAAATGAATAAAAAAGCCGTTGAATTATTAGAAATGGAAAACGACTTACGTCATGCCATTGATCGCGGTGAATTAGAGCTCTATTATCAACCACAATACGCGACTGCTGACTGCTCTATGCAGGGTGTTGAGGCTCTATTACGCTGGCATCATAAGACCAAAGGAATGATACCTCCCAATTACTTTATTCCTATTATTGAAGATACGGGACTGATTATTCCAATTGGAGAATGGGTATTACGTCAAGCTTGCAGCGATATGGCTAAATGGCAAAAAGAGGGTATTGCCGTTGATCGTATTGCCGTGAACGTTTCAGCGCGTCAGTTTAAACAGCCTGGTTTTATTGACCTAGTAAAAGAGGTGATTACTGAGAGCTCAATCAACCCTAGCCAACTTGAATTAGAGCTTACGGAAAGTATATTGATCGATAATGTAGAACATACACTCGATGTTTTAACTCGATTGCGCACCATGGGTGTACGCATGGCGATTGATGACTTTGGTACTGGATACTCTTCTCTGAACTATTTAAAACAATTCCCTGTTGATACCTTAAAAATCGACCAGAGCTTTATTCGTAACTTACCCAACAATAAAGACGATGCTCAGATTACTCGAACGATCATTTCAATGGCGCATAACTTAGGTTTAGGGGTCATTGCAGAAGGCGTGGAAACAAAAGAACAACTGGAATTTTTACAACAAGTTCAATGCGAAGAAGTACAAGGTTATTACTTTAGCAGACCGATACCCGACAGTGCCTTAGTTAAATTGATTAACAAGGAAATCTCATGTATCACATAATACCGGTCATAATTTCGACATAACAACCTAATAAAGCAGTCAGATTGACTGCTTTATTCATGATAATTAGCCTTCGTGAAGAACAGTCATGCTCTTTATGACAGCTTTTCATGTGTCAGTTCCTCTACTTTGATGTAGAATGCGCCCCATAAATTATCTTATCTTATTATCAGAACCCTTATACGAGGAATCTCCGTATGTTTAGCCGTGATATGAATATTGCCGATTTTGACCCAGTCTTATGGGAAGCAATGAAAGCTGAAGACGCTCGCCAAGAGCACCACATTGAGCTTATCGCTTCTGAAAACTATACTAGCCCTCGTGTCATTGAAGCCCAAGGTTCTCAGCTTACTAATAAGTACGCTGAAGGCTACCCTGGCAAGCGTTACTACGGCGGTTGTGAACACGTTGATGTGATCGAGCAACTCGCGATCGATCGTGCTAAAGAATTGTTCGGCGCTCAGTTCGCTAACGTTCAGCCTCACTCGGGTTCACAAGCCAACGGCGCAGTTTTCATGGCGCTATGTAAGCCTGGCGATACCATTTTAGGTATGAGCCTTGCTCACGGCGGTCACTTGACTCACGGGGCTTCTGTTTCTTTCTCTGGCCGTATTTATAACCCTATTCAATATGGTTTGAACACCGCAACGGGCGAAATTGATTACGACCAAGTTGAAGCATTGGCCAAAGAACATAAGCCAAAAATGATCATTGCTGGTTTCTCTGCGTATAGCCGTATCGTTGATTGGCAGCGTTTCCGTGACATCGCCGATATGGTTGGTGCTTACTTATTTGTTGATATGGCACACATTGCAGGCTTAGTCGCTGCGGGCGTTTACCCATCTCCTGTTGGCATTGCTGATGTTGTAACAACAACAACTCACAAAACGCTACGTGGCCCACGTGGTGGTTTGATCTTAGCCAATGACGACGAAGCGCTAAACAAGAAGCTTAACTTTGCGGTATTCCCTGAATCCCAAGGTGGCCCTTTGATGCATGTAATCGCTGCTAAAGCGGTGTGTTTCAAAGAAGCAATGAGCGATGATTACAAAGAATATCAAACGCAAGTTGTTAAAAACGCACAAGCCATGGCTGAGACCTTTATTGGCCGTGGTATTAAAGTCGTTTCCGGTGGTACGGACGATCACTTGTTCCTAGTCGACCTTATCGATAAGGAATACACAGGTAAAGATGCGGATGCAGCCCTAGGCCGCGCCAACATCACTGTGAACAAGAACTCTGTTCCTAACGATCCTCGTTCTCCTTTCGTTACCTCGGGTCTGCGTATCGGCAGCCCTGCGATAACCAGTCGTGGCTTTAAAGAAGCTGAGTGTATTCAGCTTGGTAACTGGATCTGCGACATTCTTGCAGCCCTAGAAAGCGGCAGTTCAGAAGCCGTTGAAAAAGAAGTTCAAGCGAAGGTTGTGGCTCTGTGTGACACATTGCCTGTGTACAAATAAACCGACCGTTTGTAAAAAGCCCGCCCTAGAATTCTAGCGCGGGCTTTTTTATTGCTTTTAATATCAATAAAAGGTTTAAGCTCGATCAAAGTAGGTTATCGTCGATAAGCTCTATTTTTAATTGATCTAGGAATCGCAATAATTTATGCCAGAATTTGCTGATGGCCATATTGAAGAATTAAATAGCGAATGGGAGCAGCACAGTCATGCTCACCACCAGCTTATTCTTGGTCTTAGTGGGCAGATTCGCGTGCAGCTTAGCCAACAGCAAACAATTACCTTAGAGAGTAATCATGCTTGTTTAATTCCCAGTGGTTGTTTTCATTCATTTAAGGGCGTTAATAAAAATCGCGTACTTGTCATTGATATTGATCCCAACGACAACAGTATTGATCGCCCGGTTATGCAGTTTATTTTTCAGCAGGCGAAATTTCTATTACTCGACAGTCAACTGGTTAAGCTCATATCCGCACTCAGTGATGAAATAACCTTACAAAATAATGCAGCACTTCAGCCTCATGTCATCAGTTTAATCTTATTCAGTTTGCAGCACCGACTACAGCAACCTGAGCCTTTGCTTACCAAGGACTCACGGTTAAATATTAAAGGTCTGAATGAATATATTTTACAAAATTTAGCCGAAAAAATAAGTGTCGATGCATTAGCCAATTTTTGCCATATGAGTAATAGCCAGTTTCATTTGCGCTTTCGTCAATTAAAAGGGCTTACCCCTCATCAATACATTGTTCAACAACGCACAGAAAGAGCCATTTGGTTATTGCGTAATTCTGACTTAACCATCGCTCAAATTGCGGCCGATAGTGGTTTTACAAATCAGAGTGCGCTAAACCACGTCGTTAAAGCAAAGCTGAATACTTCCCCCGGACAAATACGAAAAGATCGTCATAGCCTATCAATAAAGAGTTTTTAACAAAAACTCGGGATTTTATTACAATTAAAATTCTTATAAGCCCTCTATAGTTAGCCCTGCATCCAAATTATTGATAACGATTACCACGTTATTGCTATTGTTAATTTATTGTTCAACCCTTCTTCAGGAGCACCGAATGAATACATTTGATGCCAGTAAAATGCTCGACGAGAGCGAACTAACAATTTCTAGTAACCAGTGGTTTGAACGCATTGTGAATCATTATGCGGTGGATGAAGATGAATTAATGCCAGAGCTGTGCTTACTGGCCGAGCCTAATCAAGAAATTCGTTATAAAACAGAAAATCGGGCTCGATTATTAATTGATAACATTCGTCACCAGGGCGATATCGCTCATGCGGTTGATAAGCTGCTGCAAGAATACAGCTTAGATAATGAAGAAGGCGTCATTTTAATGTGCTTGGCGGAAGCCTTAATGCGCATCCCTGATGCTGATACCGCCGATGCGTTAATTCGCGACAAGCTATCCGACGCTGAATGGAATGAACATTTAGGTAAGTCAGAATCATTATTAGTGAACGCATCAACCTGGGGGCTGATGCTCACGGGTAAGGTGGTGGGTGTTGGCGGCAAAAATAAAACCCCGGCTAATTTATTATCTCGTTTAGTTAAGCGTGCGGGTGAGCCTGTTATTCGTAGCGCGATGCATCAAGCCATGCGTATTATGGGTAAGCAGTTTGTCCTCGGTCGCACCATTGAAGAAGCGATTAAACACAGCAAAAGCTATCGAGCAAAAGGCTACACTTATTCATTTGATATGTTGGGTGAAGCCGCATTTACCGATGCTGATGCCGAGACGTATTTTGACTCTTACTTAAGCGCTATCCACAGCTTGGCTAACAGTCACGATTCTTGGCGTGAAGATCGCCCACAACCCAGTATTTCAATTAAACTGTCTGCGCTATTTCCTCGTTATGAAGAAGCCCATCAAGCGGCCGTAATGGATGAACTATATAAGCGTGTTTTAATTATAGTTAAAGAAGCACGTCAACTGAATATTGCCATTACGATCGATGCAGAAGAAGCGGATCGTTTAGAGTTATCGTTGCGCTTGTTCGCAAAACTTTATCACAACCCCGCAGTAAAAGGCTGGGGGTTGTTTGGTTTGGTAGTGCAAGCGTATTCAAAGCGTGCCCTACCCGTTTTAGGCTACTTAACCAGTCTTGCGCGGGAGCAAGGAGACGAAATTCCTGTTCGTTTGGTAAAAGGTGCGTATTGGGATACCGAAATCAAGCACGCTCAACAGCTGGGATTAGCGGATTACCCTGTTTTTACCCGCAAAGAAAATACGGATGTTTCTTATATGGCGTGCGCACGTTATTTACTAAGCACGGCCACCGACCACTGTATTTATCCTCAATTTGCCAGCCATAATGCGCATACGGTAGCCGCCTTGATGGAAATGGCGGCGATGAATCCGACTCGTGATTTTGAATTCCAACGCCTACACGGCATGGGCGATGTTCTGTACGATACCTTGATAAACGAACACAATATTAATGTCCGTATCTATGCACCGGTGGGCGCTCATAAAGATCTATTGCCTTATTTAGTGCGCCGCCTTTTAGAAAACGGCGCGAACTCCTCTTTTGTGCATCGCTTAGTCGATGCCAATACGCCGGTCTCTGACTTGATTATTTCACCGATCGCTCAAGCTCAACGCCATGGCATTTATCGCAATTTAAAAATCCCTCGCCCAGGAGAGTTGTTTACGTCGATCGAAAATGGTCAGCGTCGAAATTCCCAAGGTTACAATCTCGCGGTTGAATTTGAACGCGCCCCATTATTGGCTGACGTACAACAATTCTCAGATACTCAGTGGAATTTTCAACCACTGATCGATGGCAAAAAAGTTAACGATGGCACGCAAGAGATTCACCTAATTCGCAGCCCTTATGATACCGATAAAACCGTTGGTGAACTTCATTGGGCAACCGCAGAGCACGCGCAAGACGCATTAAAAAGCGCAGATCAAGCCTGGTTTAGCTGGAACCAAACCCCCGTTATTGAACGCGCAGCATGCTTAGACCGTACTGCAGATTTATTAGAGCAACATACCGCAGAATTAATCGCTCTGTGTACTCGCGAAGCCGGTAAAACACTGCAAGATGGTATTGACGAGATTCGTGAAGCGGTTGATTTTTGTCGTTATTACGCCCATCAAGCTCGCCAAGATATGTCGAGCCCCACATTATTGCCTGGACCAACCGGTGAAAGTAACGAGCACTATTACGCGGGCCGTGGCACCTTCCTTTGCATCAGTCCTTGGAACTTCCCACTGGCTATTTTCTTAGGCCAAGTCAGTGCTGCTCTCGTGGCTGGCAACTGTGTATTAGCGAAACCTGCCGAACAAACGTCTTTAATCGCAGGGCGTACGATTGAACTTATGCATCAAGCCGGCATTCCTGGCAATGTATTGCACTTTTTACCCGGTGCGGGCGCGACGATGGGTGATGCGTTATTAAGCGATGCACGCCTTGTCGGTATCGTGTTTACCGGCTCAACCCCCACCGCAAAACATATCAACCGGACTTTGGCGCAACGTGAAGATGCCATACCCACGTTTATTGCGGAAACGGGTGGCCAGAACGCTATGATTGTTGATTCAACGTCCTTGCCAGAGCAAGTCGTTGCCGACGTGATGGATTCTGCTTTTTCCAGTGCTGGCCAGCGCTGTTCTGCATTGCGTGTTTTGTACGTGCAAGATGATATTGCGGATCGTGTGATCGAGTTAATTAGCGGTGCATTAAAACGTTTTGTTGTGGGTAATCCTGAGTACTACGCCACCGATTGTGGCCCAGTGATTGATCGTCGTGCGCAGCAAGGTTTATTAGATCATTGCAAATACTGGCAAGATCAGGGCAAACTATTAACACAAGCACCTCATCACGATAGCTTAGCCAAAGGCTTTTATGTATTGCCAACGGTCATAACAATTGACTCGATTAATGAGCTGCAAAAAGAAGAATTTGGCCCTATTTTACACATCTGTCGTTTTGTGGCGGATAAACTCGACCAAGTGATCCATGACATTAACCAAACAGGTTATGGTCTAACGCTAGGCATACACAGCCGTAATGAAGTGACCGCGGCTTATATCGAATCTAAAGTTAGAGTAGGAAATTGCTACATCAATCGCAACCAAGTAGGGGCGGTTGTTGGAGTACAGCCTTTTGGTGGTCGGGGTCTATCAGGCACAGGTCCTAAAGCAGGCGGCCCTAATTATCTTAAGCGTTTCGCTACTGAGCGTGTACGTACCATTAACACAACCGCGGTTGGGGGGAACGCAAGCTTGCTTTCACAATAAGTATGCTTCAAAAGATATTAGTTTTAAGATCATCATTATTAATCACGACTTTAATGATGATTTATCCTTACATGATAACAATTAAAATAAAGGAGCACTTATGAGTGCATCATACTCGGTCGCTATTACGTTTTTTCTCTATCTCGGCATTATGCTGTGGATTGGTATATGGGCGTATAAAAAAACCAACAACTTATCTGATTATATTCTTGGCGGCCGCTCCTTAGGGCCTTGGCCCTCCGCGCTCTCTGCGGGTGCATCTGATATGTCCGGCTGGTTATTACTCGGCATGCCTGGTTATGCTTATGTCGCGGGTTGGGAAGCCTCTTGGTTAGGATTAGGTTTAATTATTGGTACTTACTTAAACTGGTTGATCGTTGCACCGCGTTTACGCGTCTATTCGCAACTGGCCGGTGACAGCCTGACGCTGCCGCAATATTTTAGTAATCGCTTTAACGACAAGGTCGCTATCCGCGTGATTTCTGCTTTCTTTATTTTATTATTCTTCTTGTTTTATACCAGTTCTGGCTTAGTAGCTGGCGGTAAATTATTTGAATCAGTGTTTGGAATGGACTATACCATTGCCGTTACCGTGGGTACCCTTGCGGTGGTTTCGTATACCTTTTTTGGTGGATTTTTGGCGGTCGCTTGGACAGATCTAGTACAAGGTTTACTGATGGCCGCTGCCCTTATGATAGTGCCCGTCGTGGCATTCATCGAACTGGGTGATAGCCCAGGGGCTATTTTAGCGGCATCTAATGTTGAGTTACTAGACCCGTTTACTAAAGCAACCGGTGAGACCTTAGGTTGGATCAGCATTGTTTCTTTATTAGCGTGGGGGCTGGGTTATTTTGGTCAGCCGCATATTTTGGCACGCTTCAAAGCGATCAGAAGTAAAGATGATATTAAAGCCGCTCGTCGTATTGCGGTTACTTGGACATTGCTCGGGTTATTAGGCGCATTCTTCGTCGGTATTGCCGGTATCGGTTACTTTGAAACACCATTAGCCGATTCAGAAACCGTGTTTATTGCCTTAGTCCAAGCACTGTTTCATCCTCTCGTTGCTGGATTTTTATTAGCCGCTATTTTAGCCGCGATTATGTCGACTGCCGATTCCCAACTATTAGTATCGTCTGCAGCATTCACCGAAGATTTCTATAAGTCGATATTTAATAAAGAGGCTAAGCCAGAATCGCTAGTGAAGATTGGTCGTTTCGCCGTAGTCGGCACAGCAACGGTGGCATGGATATTAGCCCTAAACCCTGAAAGCACTGTATTGGGTTTAGTATCGTATGCTTGGGCAGGCTTTGGCGCCGCGTTTGGTCCTGCTATTATTCTGTCTCTTTTCTGGGTAAGAATGAATCGCCAAGGTTGCCTAGCGGGCATCTTAGTCGGTGGCATTACCGTTGTGGTTTGGAAGCAGCTTAGTGGTGGTTTGTTTGATATTTATGAAATTGTGCCGGGCTTTATTTTAGCCATGATCGCCATTATTGTTGTCAGCCTATTAACGCCTGAACCTGAAAAAGAAATACAAGACATGTTTGTTGAAGCTGAAAATAGCTAACGCTTAATGGCGAAGGCGTGATCATTCACAGACGCATAAATATAACTAAGCCTAATGGCACTGAGTGCCATTAGGCTTCTTCGTTTGTTCCTCATAATAAAGTTCTTTGCTGTGAGCTTTGGTTGGAAGAAGTGGTCAACTAACGCACTATGCTCTAGATAATTCACGCTAAATGCAGTAGAATCCGGCGACTTTTACACTTAAAAGCGCGCTCTTTACTATGCATTGTCCATTCTGCAGTGAACACGATACCAAAGTTATCGATTCTCGCCTTGTCGCCGACGGCCAACAAACTCGTCGCCGCCGCGAATGCCAGACCTGTGGTGAACGTTTTACTACTTTTGAGAGTGCTGAGTTGGTCATGCCGCGTATCGTTAAACAAGACGGTACCCGTGAGCCTTTTAATGAAGACAAACTTATTGCCGGTATTCACCGAGCACTCGAAAAACGGCCTGTTAGTATTGATAAGGTCGAACACTCTGTAAACCAAATTACCCACAAGTTACGTACCCTAGGTGAACGCGAAGTCAAAAGCCTCGTGATTGGCGAGCTGGTAATGAATGAACTAAGACAACTCGATAAAGTCGCCTATGTGCGTTTTGCATCTGTTTATCGCAGCTTTCAAGATATTGATGAGTTTCGCCAAGAGATTGAACGCATCTCAACTCAAGTCATAGAAAAAACTCAAGAAGAAGGCTGACATGGCGAACGATCAAAAGTATATGGCTTTAGCCATCCAACTTGCCAAAAAAGGCTTATACACCACCAGCCCCAATCCAAGAGTAGGCTGTGTACTGGTAAAAGATGATGAGATTATTGGCCAAGGTTTTCATGCAATCGCCGGCGCTGGGCATGCAGAGGTCAATGCGATTGCCGATGCTAAACTGCGTGGCAATAGTACAAAAGGTTCTACGGCGTATGTGACGCTAGAACCGTGCAGCCATTTTGGGCGGACACCGCCTTGTTCACAAGGTCTGATTGATGCGGGAGTTGCCAGAGTCGTCGGTGCGATGACTGACCCCAATCCGCAAGTCGCCGGCAATGGCTTTAATATGTTACGCGCAGTCGGCATTGAGGTTGTGGATACTTGTTTAGCAACCGAGTCTGCCAAGCTGAACCCTGGCTTTATTAAGCGCATGAGTATGGCAGGAAAAAATACATTAGCGCTGCCGTATGTTCGTCTAAAAATGGCCACGAGTTTAGATGGTCGTACTGCGATGCAAAGTGGTGAAAGCCAATGGATTACCGGCCCTGAAGCTCGAGCTGACGTTCAACGAATTCGCGCTCAAAGCTGCGCTATTATTTGTGGTGCAGATTCAGTATTGATTGATGACCCTGCTATGAATGTGCGGATTAAGGCTGAAGCGCCGATTCGCCAACCTTTACGAATTATTATCGATAGCCAACATCGCGTCAAAGCAACGGCCAAGATATTTACTCACCCCGGCAAGGTCGTCATCGTCAGTACCGTTGAGCCTGAGTCGGCAATTGTAAATGATGTATCTACGGTGAGCTATTTACGCACAACAGCCAACTCCAATACTGCGCGCTCGCACGTCGATTTAAAAAACTTGCTGCAGACATTAGCCAGCCAAGGTATCAACGAAGTATTGGTGGAAACTGGGGCTAAGTTAGCCGGTGCTTTTATAGAACAAGATTTAGTTGATGAGCTGGTGATGTTTACTGCGCCTACTCTACTCGGCAGTGATGCCCGTCCATCATTTGGGCTACCGTTCACCCAAATGGATCAGCAAATTCGCTGGTCTTGGCACGATGTGCGAATGGTAGGCAATGACCTAAAATTAATATTGAAAAGAAAGTAACGAGCAGCCAACGTCTGGTATCAGCCAAGCGCTTTTAGCACAGAATGGTTTTTGGAAGTAATACGACTGCCTGAACATCGTAGGCAATTTTGATGAATACTTAGGAAAATAAAATGGCTTT
This sequence comes from Oleispira sp., assembly GCA_051278005.1. Lineage (GTDB taxonomy): Bacteria > Pseudomonadota > Gammaproteobacteria > Pseudomonadales > Oceanobacteraceae > Oleispira. Next base: position 18,591 of record JBNMQK010000021.1, read on the forward strand.
AAATAAAATCGAAGAAATCATTGATGATATGCGTCGCGGTAAAATGGTTATCCTTATGGATGACGAAGACCGTGAAAATGAAGGTGACATTATTGTTGCTGCCGAAAAAGTAACGCCAGAAATCATTAATTTTATGGCAACGGAAGCCCGGGGCCTTATTTGCTTAACGTTAACCGGTGAGCGTTGTGATTTTTTAGGTTTACCTGCCATGGTTGCCGGTAACGGTGCTAAATTTTCCACGCCTTTTACCGTGTCGATTGAAGCCGCTGAGGGTGTCACTACGGGTATTTCTGCTGCCGATCGTGCAAAGACTATTCGTGTTGCCGTTGATAGTAATTCAACCATCGATGACATTGTTCAACCGGGCCATATTTTCCCATTACGTGCTCGCCCTGGCGGTGTTTTGAGCCGTGCAGGTCATACCGAAGCGGGTTGTGATTTGGCGCGTCTTGCAGGTTTGACCGCGTCTTCTGCCATTGTAGAAATAATGAATGCCGATGGCACGATGGCGCGTCGTCCGGATTTAGAAATTTTTGCCGAAAAACATGATATCAAAATCGGTACCATTGCTGATTTGATTCACTATCGCATGGCCAATGAAAAGACAATTGATACGATTGCTGGCGAAACCATTAATACTGAATTTGGTGAGTTTCAGCTGCATAAATTTGTCGATACGATTCAAGGCGAGACTCATATTGCGTTGACTAAAGGCAATATCCAAGGCGATGTGCCGTGTATTGTGCGTGTTCAAACGGGGGATTTCTTGCGTGATATTTTGAACGCAGTTAAGCCTGATGCTCAATCTTGGTCTAGCCAAGCGGCATTAAAAAGAATTGCAGATGAAGGAACGGGCGCCTTGGTTATTTTATCCGCTGGCCAGCCTGAAAATGTTGGATCTAGTCTGGATCTATATTTTGGCAATATAAAACCTATTAAAAGCCCGAACGTTGATAGCTCAGGTGCTTTCTTAACGATTGGAACGGGTTCTCAGATTTTACGTGAAATCGGCGTGAAAAAGATGCGCTTGCTGAGTTCACCGGTTAAGTATCCGGCAATCTCTGGGTTTGATCTTGAAGTGATTGAATATATTCCTTACGAAGCTTAATACTTAGTTATAGCTGAAGAAGCACAACGATTTTAGTTTGAAAACACTATCATTTACAGAACATGTAAATGATAAAAAGTTAGCAAGAAATTAGATTAGATTTCATAGAAGAGAAAAGAAGATGACTGTAGAAATTATTGAAGGCGACTTAACCCCTAACGACGGTAGGTATGCAATCGTTGTTGGCCGCTGGAATGCTTTTGTTGTTGAAAGCCTATTAGAAGGCGCGGTTGATTCTTTAACGCGTCATGGCGTTGAGCCAGAAAACATTACGGTTATTCGCTGCCCAGGTGCCATGGAAATTCCATTGGTTGCCCAGAAAGTAGCACAAAGCGGTAAATACGATGCCATCATCACCCTAGGTGCGGTTATCCGTGGTGGTACTCCACACTTCGAATACGTCTCTGGTGAATGCACTAAAGGCCTTGGCCAAGTCTCTATGCAGTTTGGTATTCCCGTTTCTTTCGGTGTATTAACCGTTGATTCTATCGAGCAAGCAATCGAACGTTCTGGCACTAAAGCTGGAAACAAAGGTGAAGAAGCGGCTATGTCTGCCTTCGAAATGGTTAACCTTCTTAACGCATTAGAGGCATAAGACATGTCTCGAACATCAGGCACTCAAAAAGCCAGCCCAGCGGCTCGTCGCAAAGCCCGTAGCTTTGCTATGCAAGCCATTTACCAATGGCATATGGCCGGCGCAGATTTAGCGAAAATTGAAGCTGAATTCCGCGCAGATAACGACATGAGCAAAGTGGATTTAGAATACTTCCACGACATACTGCACGGAGTGCCACGTGAACTATCAGGGCTAGATGAAATCATTTCGCCTTTGCTAGATCGTAATACAGACGAGATGACCCCCGTAGAGTTGTCTATTCTTCGCTTAGCGACCTTCGAAATGATCCATCGTATCGATGTGCCTTATAAAGTGGTTATCAACGAAGCCGTAGAACTTGCGAAATCGTTTGGTGCAACAGACGGCCATAAATACGTCAACGGCGTTGTGGATAAAATTGCTCAACAAGTTCGCACGGTTGAAGTTAAACAACCTAATGCCAATGCTAAACCTAAAAAAGTGACTCAAAAGACGACTAAGCCTGTCTTTAAAGTGCCTTCGGCAAAAATCAGGATCAAGGGTGGCAAAACAAGTGAAAGTAAAAATACACTTTCAATTAAAAAGCCTTAATCCCTTTGTCTGAATAAATTAGGTGGACAATCGTGCTGACAGAGTTTGAATTAATTAAACACTGTTTTAACTGGCCGCAAAATAATGAGCATATTATTTGTGCGGTCGGTGACGACGCCTCCATCGTGCAAGTGCCTAGCGGTTATGAACTGGTGCAGAGTATTGATACTCAAGTTGCTGATGTTCATTTCCCCGCGAGCGCACCGGCGCACCTGATTGCACAACGCGCCTTGCGTTGCGCCATTAGTGATTTAGCCGCCATGGGGGCTTCACCCCAAGCGTTTCATCTGGCCTTAAGTCTACCGAAAAATACGACTCAAACTTGGCTAGAATCTTTTAGCTTAGGTTTACGTGCATGCGCTGAAGAATTTAATATTAGCCTGATTGGCGGTGATACTACTTCAAGCCCTCTTCTTGTTATTACTTTGCAGGTACAAGGTTTAGTCCCCAGTGGCAAAGCACTCACACGCAACAAAGCGCAGGCTGGCGATCATATTTGGTTAAGTGGTGAAGTTGGCAACTCAGCTACCGCACTGGCCGGTATATTAGCGAATCCAGAAGCCATCATCGAAAACAATTCAGAGTTAGCCGCAGCCTATTATTATCCGCAAGCTCAAATTGAGATAGGACAAAAACTAATAGGCTTAGCGACCAGCGCTATGGATGTTTCTGATGGATTATTACAAGACGCTTCTCATATCGCAAAAGCATCCAACGTCTGTTTAAACTTTGCGACCCATAAAATTCCAATAAGCCCCCTTGCCATTACCCTAGTTGGCCATACTAGAGCCCTACAGTTTGCCCTAACAGGCGGTGACGACTATCAGCTGTTATTTACGGCCCCACAGCAGGCACACGATGCATTAGAAAAACTCGGCTGCCACAATGTTGGCCAAGTACAAGAAAGAAGCTTAGATGCAAATACAGGCACTTATACAGAATGGGTTTTAATCGACGGTCAAGCCTTTAACCATCAAAAAATGGGCTACCAGCATTTTTAATGCGCGGGTATTTATAACTTAGTTACGGCACTCATAACTACACTTCTTGCTAAACTCTTTGTTACACTACTGATCAAGAATTTTGATTAAAATATCGCTTAATTTTTCTTAAACAACTGCTATGAATAGGATATAAAAATGGCCAAATTAGACTCTAACATTGAACTAGAAGCCGCCGCGTTCCGCCGATTATTAGCCCACTTAGATGAGCGTAAAGATGCACAAAATATCGACCTGATGAATCTTGCAGGCTTCTGTAGAAACTGCTTGTCAAAATGGTACAAAGCGGCCGGTGAAGAACGAGGTATTAACATGGAATACGAAGATGCCCGTGAACTTGTGTATGGCATGCCGTATTCAGAATGGAAGGACAAACATCAACAAAAACCAACAGCCGAGCAGTTAGCAAAATTCAAAGCGGGGGAAAAATAGTGAGCCACCCAGATAAGCAGCAACCCGCCATAAAAAAGGGCCGCTACCGCCATTACAAAGGCGCTGAATACCAAGTGATCGATGTGGCACGCCACAGTGAAACCGAAGAGTGGTTTGTGGTTTATGAAACGCGCTATGCCGGCGAAGCGTCTTCAACCTGGGTTCGCCCAGCAGAGATGTTCTCTGAAACGGTAGAGATTGGCGGAGAAATCATTGCTCGATTTCAGTTTATTGATTAATACTTTTGATGTCTGTCGCCATCCACGTTAACGAAAGTCACATTAACGAGTTTCAATGGATTTTAAAATGCTGTTAAAAGCGATGGTGCCTTGTTTTTGCATTTTGCTGTCGAGGAATCGGCCAATCAATGGCACGGGGATTTTACCTTCTGATACCCAAGTCGCGTGGGTTGTGCCATCGCCCAAGTCTTTAAGGTCAATAATACCTTTATAATGATCTATCTTGAAAGGTTTAGAACGTTCAATTTTATATTGCATATGAACAGGTCGCTCAAACGCGGTTATTCGTTCCCAGACTTTAAAGCGACCCGTTTCAACCGAGCGAAAGGCTCCTGTTCCATTGCGTTCAGTATCACCTTCGTTAAGAAGTTTAGCGATACCCACTGATTTGAATAACGCATAGTTTGCATGATCGCTGATCGCTTCAAAAACTTTATCAATCGGCGAATTCACAATACGTTCTACTTTAATTTTAAACATGACGACTCTTTATTAGAATGATCTTGCATTCACATTATCATTACTATTTAAAAAAACCACTGCTTATTAGATACCGTTAGTAAGTGAAATAAGCACGCAGAATAGAACTGAATTCATATCCTTAATACTTATTATCAGGGCAGGATTAATACTAAAAATCGAATTCAAGAGTACCGCTAAACTTTGGCGTTTACCTGACAATTAAACGCTAAAACAACACGGTCACTATCGCCAAAGTAAGGCATCGCTGCGTGCTTTAAATAAGAAGGAAAAATAATAATCTGACCTGCTAGTGGTGCAAAATCCATAAAGCCATCTGCAGACAAATATGCAGTACCTGCATCCTGATAATGATCGGCACCGTGACGTGGATCATAAAATCGATTTACGCCGTTGCGCCCCTCAATACTGCTCTCCCCTTCTTGCAGGTAATAAATACCACACCAAGAACAGTTCGGATGTGAGTGCGTATCATGATAACCGCCATTTTGAGTAATGTGATACCAAGACTCAACAACATCAACTTCGGCTTGTGTGCCTTCTGGCCAAAATTGTTCGTTTACTGCCTGAGCAACCGCACCGATAAGATCTTCGACATGAGCTCGGAATTTTTGTAACGGCTCATACGGCAGGGTTAATAAATTTAGCTCACTTTCAAATAAAGCATGCTTAGCAAAAATGGCGACTTCGCTATCAATTTTACTGTCCTGCTGGTCTTTAATTTCATACAGTGCCTTTTGCAGCTCAGCCGCTTCGGCCTCATGACCCGGGTAATGGCTGATAAACAGCTTACTTTCCCACATTGCCATATCTTCAATATAAAATTCGTCTTGCATACATAACCCAATCTGAAAATCTAATAATCCTATTCTAGAGCTTTTTTCGTGTTTTATATAGCGGGCTAGATCAACTGGCCGTAATAAAAGAGAGGTAAAACAAGAGGTAAAAAAAGGGACATAATGATCACATCATGCCCCTTTAAGGTACTGGTTGCTTAGAAACGAACGGATTAAACTCTATTTATTAAATTCAATCTGATAGACCGTTGTTGTGCCACTCACTTCATTACCAACGGCAATAAAGTGCTTACCTACTCGAGTGAAGTAATCAATAGACTCTGGGCCTAAATCCCCGGAGGCTAGGTTATAAGTGTCATTATCGCAATCGCCTTCATCAACAAGAGTACATACCGGCTCGCTGAAGTCGCGATTATTGATATAAGACTGATAGACCGGTGCCGCTGGAATACTCACATCGTAAACAATAATACCGCCCTGACGCTCTAGACCAATAAAGGCATAATGCTTACCATTGATTTCTGCAACTTCTACCGCTTCTGGCTCTGTGCCTTTATCATCACTGCGGTTATCCGCCGATTGGTTGTTATCATTAGTAACGTTAAAGTTTACACCATCGATAGCAAAAACTTTCTTCGCAATGTCATCACCACTATCAAATACTAACTCAGCCTGTTCATTCCAAATTGAAAAAGAACGGCCACCAAAAATGACGATATTATCTTCTGCAGAGTAGCTTTCTTTATCAGCGACAATTTTAATACGTTTAAGCTGATCATTATCATCTAATGCTGCTTTTAACGGGTGAGAGTCATCAACCAAATCAACTATATTTTTACCGCGCTGCTCGTCAGTAAAAGAAATGCAGTCGTCTATTTCAGTAGCATATTTAGTCGCGTCTTCATCATCACCGCCGGCTTCATATTCGTCACCGTCCCAGCTATGCTCTGCGTCATCACAAGCCTGTTGAGTAGAGGCATAAATATATTCACGGCCATCACCTTCGTTGGCAGATATAATGTAACTTGCACCATCAATACTAAAACTAGCAATGGTATCTGGCATGTATAAACCGACGAGTTTTTCATAGCTAGCAAATTCACCGACGCCATTATCTTTATTAGAGGCATCTAGCGTATTGCCACTAGCTTCATTCCAGCTTTTTTCACCTAAGCCTTTTATTGTATCTACACCAGCGGTTGCAATATCAATAATCGCCATTGCATTATTTTCCTGTAATGCGACATAGGCTTTCGTATTATCACTATTTAGCGCCATGTATTCAGGCTCTAAATCTTGCGCAACAGAAGTGCCATCTGGCCCTGCTGTTCTAACATTATTAGTCAATTCACTGTGACGACTTTCGCCTTCATTAAATTCCGTGAATAAAACCTGCTTTACTTCTGCTTGATCGGTAAAACCTTTAGAAATATCAACAATCGTCACAGAACCTTCAGGATCATTAAGATAATCACCACTTGGCTCACCTTCATTGGCCGTTAAAATCGTTTGACCATCGCTACTCAATGTCACCATGTCGGGTAAAGCACCCGCTGGATAGGTTGCCAATAAAGAAAGATCATCTGAACGATACAACGCTATCAAACCGGAATCTTGTTTCACCGCAGCTTCAATCGCCACCGCGACTAAACCTTGCTTCGCCGAAACACTATTGGCCGCACCAATTTCAATACCCGCAGAAGTTGCTGCTAAGGATAGATCAATCGTTCCTACTTTAGATGGAGCACTACTATTAACACTGAGTGCTAATACATCAATGCTGGCCGCTTGAGAATTTACAACATAAAGACGATCTGAACATGAGTCGTAACTGACGATTTCAGCAGAAGAGGTGTCGAAATCACTACCCGAGAAATAAGAATCAACTAAGGATAACTGCAGTGTTCCAGTATCAGTAGTCACTGGGGCTTGCTCAATACTCGCACATTGAATATTAAGATCCGCTAAAGGGGATGGGGCTTCAGTATCACTTGAAGAGTTACCACCACAGGCCGCTAACCCAGAACTGATGATGGCGATTGATAGAATAGAACGTTGCAGTTTCATTAATTAATTTCCAGTTATTGTAAACTAGCACCATATTATTAATTAAATATGACAATTATGTTGCACTAACCTAATTATTTTTAATGATTTCCCTAATAATCAACCTGTACCGCTAATGTATCAATGACACCTTAGTCATCGAATAATGCCATTCTCGCCCGACCTTACTACGCTCAAAAATACCTATTTTTGCTAGACCATTAAGAATTGAAGCAGCCGTATTGTAAGAACAACCTAGCATCCCTTGAACCCAGTTAGCCGTGACTGTTTTTATGCATATATTCTGCACCAGTAAAATCACACTACGCTGATTCTCATTAAGATTCTGATAGTGATCGGATGTTAGCAAAACATCTTTAAAGCCTTGGTACTTTTGTACTAATTTAGAAAAAATCTTGTAAAAAATTATCGATAGCCCGTGAAGCGATCTTACTCTGATATTCAATAAAGTAGGTCATATCCATGTCATGAGTTTCGGTATAAATATAACTTTTACCATATTGCACCGGAGCTTCATTAAATAAAATATCACGGGCAGCTCTTGTTATCGTCGCTGCCCCTTCTTACTAAAGGCGCTGCTAATAGTTTCGTCTTTCACTAGGTTTTCAATTATGCGATTAAAGCCCTCTCCCTCAACCGACTTACTCGCTATCCTCTCTAATAAAGCAAGCGAGGTATGCTGCACAACCTAAAAACTCCTTTTCTGAATGATAGGGCTGTGCAAATCCATATAAGCAGTCAATAACTCCGGCTGAGTTTTTGCTATCTCAATGAATAGATTACTTGAGGCTTTAGGTATCTTTTTCACGGTCTCAACTCAAAAACAACCACAATTGAGTTAGCCTTTGAAGATCGAGGCTAATGAACAGCCACAAAAAAAGCCCAACGAGCTTTCACTCATTGGGCTTTCATTAATACGACTATCACCGCACTTTGAATAAAAGCTTGGCTAGAGGGAGTTACTTCTCTTTACGCACAATCTCAACCCTATCCACATTCTGGAATCCGCGCGGTAGTTTATTACCACGGCGACCACGTTCACCAAAGTAGTGTTCTAGATCGGCGAACTTCAACTTGGTATGACGCTTACCGGAATGTACTAGCAAGGTATCACCCTCGACAAAGGCAACAGCAGAGATCATTAGCTCTTCACGGCTGCTTGCGCGCGGCCCTGGGATACTAATCATCTTATTACCTTTACCACGACCCATTACTGGAAGATCGGCGGCTGGAAATACCAGCATACGGCCTTCGTTACTAATGGCAGCGATCCACGCTTTTTCGATACTGTCGATTTTTGCGGGCGGCAATATCTGAGCGTTGGTCGGTACGGTCAACATCGCCTTACCGGCTTTGTTTTTGCTTTGGACATCTTTCAACTGGGTAATAAAACCATAACCGGCGTCGGTCGCCATTAAGTAATGATCTTCATCAGGCCCCATCACTAAGCCTTTGAAACCAATACCCGAAGGCACGGTTAAACGACCCGATAAGGGCTCGCCCTGCCCACGTGCTGACGGCAGAGTATGAGTTTGTACTGAGTAGGCTCGGCCACCCTCATCGATAAAAATGGCGTTTTGATTGCTCTTACCGGTGCAGGCGAATAAGAATTTATCCCCTGATTTATAACTTAAGCCTTCAACGTCTACATCATGCCCTTTCGCGGCACGCACCCAACCTTTGTCAGAAATAACAACCGTTACTGGGTCGCTGCCTAGCAAGTCGGTTTCAGAAAAGGCTTTGGCTTCGCTACGCGCAACTACAGGTGAACGACGATCGTTACCAAAAAGTTCGGCATCGGCGGCTAATTCTTTTTTGATTAAAGTTTTCAAACGACGTTCACTGCTTAGGATTTTCTCTAAGTGATCACGTTCTTTTTCTAACTCGTCTTGCTCGCCACGAATCTTAAATTCTTCTAACTTAGCAAGGTGACGAAGTTTTAATTCTAAAATCGATTCCGCTTGAATATCGGTTAACCCGAAGCGATCCATAAAGACGACTTTCGGTTTTTCTTCGGTGCGAATAATTTCGATTACTTCATCGATGTTTAAAAACGCAACCATCAAGCCTTGCAAGATGTGCAAGCGCGCAAGCACTTTATCTAAACGGTGCTGCAAGCGACGACGAACGGTTTGAGTACGGAACTCTAACCATTCGACTAACATCGAACGTAAATCTTTTACTTGTGGACGACCATCTAGGCCGATCACATTCATGTTCACCCGATAGCTGCGTTCTAAATCGGTGGTAGCAAACAAGTGCGCCATTAACGATTCGACATCAATTCTATTTGATTTAGGAATAATAACTAAACGCGTTGGGTTTTCGTGATCAGATTCGTCACGTAAATCCGTCACTAGCGGTAATTTCTTCGCGGTCATCTGGCCAGCGATTTGTTCTAAAATCTTTGCGCCAGAAACCTGATGTGGTAATGCGGTAACAATAATGTCGCCATCTTCCATCTCATAGACGGCACGCATTTTTACCGAGCCTTTGCCCGTGCGATACATCTTTTTGATTTCAGATTTTGGCGTAATTATTTCTGCGTCAGTCGGATAATCAGGGGCTTGAATGTGCTCAAGTACCGCGTCGATATCCGCTTTCGGTTCATCTAATAAATGAATACAGGCGCTAGCAACTTCACGTAGGTTATGCGGCGGTACATCCGTCGCCATACCTACCGCAATACCCGTGGTACCGTTTAATAGTAGATTCGGAATACGCGCAGGCAGAACCTTAGGTTCGTCCATGGTGCCATCAAAATTTGGCTGCCAATCAACCGTACCCTGGCCTAGCTCGGATAATAACGCATCAGCATACTTGGCTAATTTCGCTTCGGTATAACGCATCGCGGCGAACGATTTAGGATCATCGGGTGCACCCCAGTTTCCTTGGCCGTCGACCAAAGGATAGCGATAAGAGAATGGCTGCGCCATCAATACCATCGCTTCATAACACGCACTATCACCGTGTGGGTGATACTTACCCAATACGTCGCCAACCGTACGCGCCGATTTTTTATGCTTAGCGGTGGACTTCAAACCCAGCTCGCTCATGGCGTAAATAATACGACGCTGAACCGGTTTTAAACCATCGCCAATATGCGGCAAGGCACGGTCGAGAATGACGTACATAGAATAATTTAAGTACGCACTCTCGGCATAATCTTTTAACGTTTGGCGTTCTATGCCATCGTCTAGGTAGCTGCTTGAACTACCAGACTCATCAATAATATCAGTCATTTGTTTAGTTCAACCT
>JBNMQK010000022.1:0-28856 GCA_051278005.1 Oleispira sp.
CGGTTAAAGAGTGTGCAAGGCTATTACTATATAAGGTTGTTAGGCTATCACCACTAGAGAAAACGGGTGCTTCATTTGCTGCAGCTGAAATGGTTAATACATAGTTTTGATTCGTTGTACCACCATCTGTATCGGTTGCTCTGAGTATCAGAGTCGTATCGCCAATGTAGTTATTAACCGGCGCCAGTGTCAGGATTGCGCCCGCAAGTGAGGCCGTGACCTGGCTAGAATCGGAGCTTTGCACCTCAAAAGTAATCGTATTGTTAGCAGTTTCAACATCAGTGGCCGTGAGAGTGGCATCGAGCGTATTACCGTACTGTGTCGAGCCAGCGGCCGCACTGGTGAAGACGGGTAAATCATTCTCTGATGAAACGGTATAGGTCACGGTTTCCGTATCAGACAAGCTGCCATCCGAAACGCTGACGGTGATGTTGGCACTGCCAAAATAATTAGTCGCGGGGTTGAGCGTTAATGTTGCGCCTGATACCGAAGCCGTTATCGAAGCATTATCAGAGATGGCTGAATAAATTAACGAATTACCTTCAGCGTCTGTCGCTGCTAAATTAATGATCTTGGCGGTATCTTCATTACTGGACTGAGCGCCAATGGCCGCTAAAACAGGTGCGGTATTAGGAATCGATGTAATGTTTAAGGAATAGATTTGGTCTGTTGTCCCTGAGTCTAAATCTGTCGCCCGTAATGTGATCGTCGTATTACCAATGTAGTTATTAACTGGCGCCAGTGTCAGAATTGCGCCCGCAAGTGAGGCCGTGATCTGGCTAGAATCGGAGCTTTGCACCTCAAAAGTAATCGTATTGTTAGCAGTTTCAACATCAGTGGCCGTGAGAGAGACATCGAGATTATTATCGTACTGTGTCGTGCCAGAGGCTGCACTGGTGAAGACGGGTAAATCATTCTCTGATGAAACGGTATAGGTCATGGTTTCCGTATCGGTAGCATTTCCAGCACCGCTGCCGTCATTGGCGGTAACTGTGATATTGGCACTGCCAAAATAATTCGCTTCAGGCGTTAGGGTGAGCGTTGTACCGGAAACCGAAGCGTTTATTGAGACATTATCGGAACTGGCTGAGAAGGTAGGATTATCGCCATCTGCATCGGTCGCTGAAAGAGTTACCACCTTGTTATTATCTTCCACACTGCTGAGCGAGCCAATGGAGGCTAATATAGGCGCATTGTTGGCTGTCGCTATTGCCCAGCCCATATCATGTAATAGCTGAGTTGCCATGCCGGGTGTGGTTAAAAATTCGGTATAGCTAGGTTCCATAATTTCATTAGGCGTTGCAGAAGTACTAAAGTGAGAAACAGAGCTTCCGCTCTCATAAGGATTTGGGGCGTACATTTCTACCTTACCCGTATTCATGCCGTCAGTTAAGGCAAGTGCGGCCGTTGAAGTATTTACATGAGACCCCGTCCAAACTAAATTATCGGCGTTGGTCATCGATGCCTGGCGTTCGCTATCATTCATAGCAGACCAGGATTTGCTGTTAGTTTGATCATAAAGATTCGTACTATAGGCATCCATATACCCGCTATTTAAAGTACCATTAGACGACACCCATGAAGAAACACCGAGACCATGAAGTAGTTCGTGAATGACTACGGATAAAAATGAGATATCATTGACATAGGCTGCTCCTGCTAACGTCGGATCGTCATAGCCGTAATACCAGTTGACGCCATTAAGGCAGTTGGCGTTATTATCAATATTGGCATTAAAAGTAGCGCTGATTTCTGCGCTTGTGCTGTTGTAATCTTGGAGGGCTAGGTTATTTGCTAAGGCTATCGGATAAATCGTATTGGCTAGAGGTGTATTTGTTGAATTAATAAGACCGCCTGTTGATCCTGCGCTGCCTAATGTTGCTGATCCAGCACTGCAAGGCAAGCTGCTGAAAGAGGCGTCGACTTTAACGTCCATTTGAATATCTAAAAATGTTTCTAAAATATCGGCGGCTTTTTGAAACGTATTGAGTCTCTGAGCTCCTAAGGTTTCGCCGGGGTTATCCCCGATAGGGGCGGTAACGGTGTTGTCGGAAAATCCAATAATAGGATTAATGACGATATCGGCACTGTATCCAAATAACGGAAGAAAGGCTAAAAGGCTAAATACTAATGCTCTGATAAACATAAATTACTGCCCTATTGACTTAATAATAACTCACATATCAGATTAGGTGGAGACTGTACTTAATAACACTCCATTATGTGGTTGAAATGTAAGCAATAGTAGTGAATCTGTGGGCTTGTGTAATATGCTTGGGGGTCTTGCAGGTATGGGAGGATAGTTCTCATTAATTCACATTGATGTTCTGATTTACTGGCCTGAAATGGGTTCAATTCTAGTTTCTGTGATTTTGACTTTACCGTCTTCACCAATGATAGCAACAGGGATGTGTTGGTATTGTCCTTTGAAATCAATTGAGCTACTGCCATCGCTATGCTTCTCTTCAATAAGCTCTGAGGCCGGTATACGCTTAGCTTCTAAAGAGTCTTTTATATATTGCGGAATTTCAATTTTTTCATATTCTTCATGACCGCTGTGGGTCTCTATTGAATTGGTTAATTCAGACGGTGGAATTTCCGCTTTAGACGGTTCATTTGTTAAAGCTGCGGGCATCGTTGCTTCTATTGCCTGTTGCGTCTTTGCTACCTGAACCTGACTGCCAGGGCCGAAGAAGTAAATAACCACTGCTAAGACTATTAAAATTGTTAGTGCACCTAACTTACCCATATTAATTCTCCTATCATTCAGACTTTTTTATTGTTGTTACTCTATTTTTAACATGAGTTTTGATTGACTGGCAAACTAAAATGCAAAAATATTAAGTCTTATTGTCTGCGGCTTTTATTTTTTGTGAAACGGGTTGCTTCACTTTCCAAGGGATTCTCTGGCCAAGGGTGCCTAGGGTACTTGCCTCTCATGTCTTTGCGCACCTCAAAATAACTGCTTGCCCAAAAATGTGGTAAATCTTGAGTGATCTGTAAGGGACGTCGAGCGGGGGATAATAAGTGCAGCATAAGGTCAATTTGACCTTTGCAGATGCTCGGCTTTCCTTGATAGCCAAACATTTCTTGTAGCTTAACCGCCAGTACTGGTGGGCTTTGGGCATAATCAATTTTATAATGAGAACCACTTGGGACTTGAATTTTTTCGGGTACCAGTGCTTCAAAATCGCTCACCTTGTCCCAGCCTAAGCGATTCAATAAGGCTTGTTTAAGATCGATTTTGTTTAATGCTTTCTGTGAGCGACATTGGCTGAGCAAAGGCATTAGCCAAGTTTCGATATCGGCTAATAAGGCTTCTTCACTGAAATCTGGCCAAGGCATGCGATAGCTCATGGTGGTGTCTGATGTTTTTGAATGATACTCAAACGCTAGTTGTAAGCGCGCGATCAGTTGCTGATGTTCCTCTGTCCAAGGTAATGATTTTATACCGTTATCAATAAAATAGTGTCGCCACGCGTCTTGCCATTGTTCGTTGCTTAGGGAAGATAACTTTTTTTGGCTAATGAGCAACGCGCCAAGGTATTCTCGTTTTTCGGCTTCCAGCTGGCCTCTGTCATTCCACTCAATATGGTTGCGAGTTTGAATATGAGACGAAAAAATATCTAATAGCTCAGACTCTGCAATGGGCATGGCTTTACGAATTAAGCTGCTGCCTTGCAGGTTGTCTTCGATATCGGTAACGATTAGCCAATCTTCACGATTTAAAGCAGAGCTTCCATAGAGTTGCGCACCGCGACCTGCGCTGAGTAAATATTGCTGGCCATTGTTCTGAGTATTGTTCTGTGAACTCGCTTGAGCACTGCTTGCTCTACGCTGAGCGATGCGGTCAGGAAAGGCTAGGGCTAATAGCTGAGATATATTGGCTTTCTGTCTAATAGGATTACTGTGGTTTTGATTGTGACCTGAGCTGACTTTTTTACCCCATGCTTGTGCTTGTCGATAAATCGAATTGAATGATTTAGGCTGCGCTTTGACTTGTTGCAGCAGGCTGGATAAATCATCGTTATTACGTAAAGCTTTTGGAGTATCGGTTAGCAGTGCGGCGAGTAAGCAGGCATCGTTTAAGTGTTGCTTTGAATCTGCATTTAACAGCATATGAGCGAAGCGAGGGGACATTCCTAACTGGCTAGCCTTTTCACCATGAGGGCTGATTTTCCCTTCAGTGTCTAATAGTTCGAGGTCGGTTAATAATGTTTGAGCTTGGTCTATGAAGCGCTCAGGCGGAGGGGTGAGCCAGTCTAACTCTTCAATTGTTGCTCCCCACTGGGCGACATTTAGTACTAGATCGCTGAGCTCGATACGGCTGATTTCTGCAGGGCTATGGGCTTCTAAACTTGTTTGCCCTTGTTCGTTCCATAAACGGTAGCAAACCCCTGCCTCTATTCGACCCGCACGGCCGGCTCTTTGTATGGAGGATGCTTGGCTAATTTTCTTGGTGACTAGCGCATTCATGCCGCTGCGAGCATTATAATTGAGCTGCTTTTCTAATCCACAATCAATTACGATGCGTATTCCCTCTATGGTGAGAGAGCTTTCAGCGATATTGGTTGCGAGTACTATTTTCCGTTTGCCTTTTTCAGTTGCTTGTATCGCGGCTTGTTGTTCTTTGTCACTGAGCTGTCCATAAAGTGGGTGGATGCTTGTCGTTGCAGAAATAGTAGAAAGCGAAGACAGTTGTGTGCTATTTAATTTCTCTTGTAGCTGTTGTTGAACAAACTGAATGTCACGAACACCCGGCAAAAAGGCTAAAATGCTGCCGTCTTCTTGTTGTAATGCGGCGATGATAGCATCAGTCATTTGGTTGGTTAGGCGCTTTTTTGTATCGAAGCCACAGTAATGGTATTCAATAGGGAAGGCGCGGCCTGGGCAGAATAATGTTTCTGCTTCTAACATGTTTTCTAGTGCTACTTTATCGAGGGTGGCTGACATAACGAGTAATTTTAGGTCTTCGCGGAACAACTGTTGGCATTGTAGGCTCAAAGCTAAACCGAGATCAGTATTGACTGAACGTTCATGGTGTTCATCGAAGATGATAAGGCCAATATTAGTGAGTTCAGGGTCTTGTAATAAGTAGCGGGTTAAAATACCTTCTGTGATGACCTCGATGCGGGTACTTGAGCTAACCTTAGTATCTTGGCGCATTCGATAGCCAACGGTCTGGCCGACCGCTTCGTTGAGGCTTTTGGCCATAAAAAGTGCAGCATTACGTGCGGCAAGGCGCCGCGGTTCTAACATGATGATTTTTTTGTAACTGCCATCATCATTTCTTAGCCATTGTGCGTTTAACAATGCTAGGGGCACACGAGTGGTCTTACCCGCCCCAGGTTGGGCGGATAATATGACATTTTTGTGTTGGCTTAAGGCCTGATTTAACTCTGGTAAGATAGAATCAATCGGTAAACTGTTCATTAATTTTTTAGCCTTAGCTTTAATTAGATGAGGTGGTAGGTCTCTAAGGGGTATTGTATGTCAGATTCGAAAGATGTTTTAGATTTTGCGCAAGCTGCTGAGCGTCGTAAGCATGAAAAGCGTGATGAGAAGGTTGCGGATATTCGTGATCAGTTTGATCGTGCGCTTCTTTCGATGTCGAGGCCGTTGTCGAAACCGACGCCCGTTAAGGATTTTTTGCGGAAGAAAAAAGCAAAGAAAAAGCGCTAGATTGCGAAGAACAGGTACCTAGGTTATTGACTCAATAGCCGCATACGCTTGAAGAATCAAGCGCTACGGTTTAGCGCCAGCTTAAGATTTACGTTGTAAAAATACACCACACTCAATGTGATGGGTGTAAGGAAACTGATCAAATAGCGCGAAGCGTTTAATCTCATGTGTTTTCGTGAATTCTTGCAAGTTGTTGTGCAAGGTTTCTGGATTACACGAAATATAAATGATGTTGTCGTATCCTTGCGTCTGCTTTACTGATTCGTCATCCAAGCCTGACCGCGGTGGATCAACCAGCGTCGTTGTAAAATTATAATCATTCAAATCAATGCCTTCCAAGCGACGGAATGCACGTACACCTTGTAAGGCCTGTACGAATTCTTCACTGGAAAGGCGGGCGATAATTAAGTTATCAATGCCATTTTTTTCGATGTTATCTTGTGCGGCATACACCGACGTTTTAGAAATTTCAGTCGCCATGACCTTGTGGTAATGCTCTGCTAGTGCAATCGAGAAGTTACCGTTACCGCAATACAATTCGACTAAATCACCGCTTAAAGGTTTGGAGAGTTCTTTAGCCCAAGCCAACATCTTCTGATTCATACCGCCGTTTGGCTGAGTGAAACCGCCCTCGATTTGCTTATAGAGATACTCTTTGCCATCAATTGTCAAAGTCTCTATTACATAGTCGCGCTCTAAGACTAACTTCTGCTTACGCGAACGGCCAATAATGGGAAAACCAATGTGTGCTTGTAGTTTTTCTGCTGCGATTTGCCATTCTTCATCTAACGGCTTGTGATAAATCATCGTGATGAGTGCATCGCCGCTAAGAGTGGTTAAAAACTCCATTTGAAACATGCGCTGCATCAATATGTCATTTTCAGGCTGATGGATTGCTTCGCGCATCTCAGCCATCAGGCGATTAATCAGCTTGCTAGCAATCGGGAAGTCAGTGACTTCATGAGGGACTTTATTATTGCCTTTTTCAAACATCGCGTAAAAACAACGGCCATCTTGATGCCAGATTCGGAACTCTGCGCGCAGACGGAAATTCTCAGGCTCGCTGGCAAAGACTTCCAGTTCAGGTAACGTCTGTTGTCCAGAGCTGCTAACGGCAAAATTCGCAAAGTCTTGTTCGATTTTGGTTTGCTTTTCATCTAACAGAGATTGGTACTGATCTGGGTAGGTCTTGGTCATATTTAGGGAGTCTTTTAAAAATGTCGGCAAATAGCCATATTGTCTGCATTATACGAGATCGCTCTGATTTGGCATAGTCGAAGAGGAATATTAAAGTGCGATGTTATGGGTCGTTGTTAAAATGCGTCATTTGGGCCAATGCAGGATGGTCTAGGCTGACTAAACTGTTCTAAAGAGTATTTAGTTAAGTAGGGGGGCGATAACCCCTGATAAAAGGAACATTTCATGTCACATGTACAAGAGCTTGTTGATTTATTGCGTCTAGAATCCATTGGCGTAAATCGCTTTCGTGGCAGCTGCCAAGATTTAGGTTTTCGTAACCTGTTTGGGGGTCAAGTACTAGGACAAAGCTTATCGGCGGCAAGTCAGACCTTACCAAAAGGTGAGTGGGCGCCACATTCTTTGCATGCGTATTTTTTACGCCCAGGTAATGTGGTTGATAGCATTGAATTTGAAGTTGATTGTGTGCGCGATGGTCGTAGTTTTGCGATGAGGCAGATTACTGCTAGTCAGAATGGCAAAGCAATTTTAACCATGATGTGTTCATTTCAACACCCTGAAGCCGGTTTTGAGCATCAAGACACTATGCCGGAGGTAAAAGGGCCAGACGGACTTCTGTCTCAGTTAGAACTTAGTCGTATGTTTAAAGATAAATTTCCCGAAAAAGTACGTGATATTTATACCTCTGATAAACCCATTGAAATTCGTGCAATAGATCCAATCAATATCTTTGCACCTAAAAAACAGGAACCCATTAAATACGTGTGGATGAAAGCCGATGCGCCACTTATGGATGATCCTATGGTGCATGCGAGTGTGCTAACGTATGCAACCGATTTTAATTTGATCGGAACAGCGTTAATGCCTCATGGCGTCTCTTTTGCTCAAAAAGGTATGCAAGTCGCCAGTTTAGATCATGCCATTTGGTTTCATCGCCCAGTAAAAATGGATGAGTGGTTATTGTATTCATTGGATAGCCCAAGTGCATCGTCAGGGCGAGGTTACTGCCGTGGTCAGGTCTATAACCAACAGGGTGACTTGGTTGCTTCGGTTGCTCAAGAAGGTTTGATTCGTAAAATAGATCTTACTGACAAGCCTGCTGATAAAAAACCGGTTGAGAAATAGGCATAAATTTGATGTTTAGAACGCTGCTTTTGCTATTATTTCGTAATCGATTGCCTCGTATAGAGGCGTTAGAGATAATTCATACACACATCAGAGTATGGCCAACAGATTGTGATTTTAATATTCACTTAACCAATTCACGCTATTCTTCATTATTGGATCTGGCTAGAACTCAGTATTTTATCCAAATAAATTCTTTGCCAAAATTCGTTGGCGGAGGCTGGAAGTCGGTATTAAGTTCGCAAAGTATTTCGTTTATCAAAGAAATTAAACCCTTAGAAAAAGTCGATATTGAAACCCGTGTTTTAAGCTGGGACCGAAAGTATTGTTACATAGAGCATCGATTTTTAGTGGCCGATCAGCTGCATGCTAAAGCGTTGGCTCGAGTTGCCTTTATTAAAGGGCGACGTGTTCGTGCTTTTGATAAGTTATTAATAGAGCTGAATGATGCGACTGCTATTGGGTCTCCAGCAGAACCAGAACAAGTTACTGCTTGGTTACAGCTGTTGAAAGCCAAAAAAAAGAACGTGGTAACTGAGAGTTGAATGATGACTCTCGTTAGACTAAAAAATCGGATACATAGAGAATTAGCACGGCCAATAGTATTGTTCTTCTATCGAGTATTTCGGCGTTGAAAGAAAGTTATTTTAGTATGGGCAGTGAGCGACATGGTCGGGTGGATATTGGATTTTTTGCGTGTAAAAATGTGAGCCTTTGTATGCCTTCACATACTTAAGGCTCAGCGCTTACGGCGAAGGTGCTGAGAGAAATAAGAGAGGTTCGACGCGGCTGTTGTTCAAGCTAACGGTCCAGTGTAAGTGAGGTCCCGTCGCGCGGCCAGTAGAGCCTATCTTGCCAATAACTTCACCGGCTTTGACCTTATCACCTTGTTCACGCTCGAGTATGTCCATGTGGCAATACATTGTAATCAAGCCTTGGCCATGGTCTATAAATAGGCTATTGCCATTAAAAAAGAAGTTACCTGTTAGAATTATTTTGCCATCAGCGGGGGCAATAATATCTGCGCCTCTAGGGGCTGCAATATCGATTCCACTATGAGGGCGTCTAGGCTGTTCGTTAAAAAACCGCTTCAGCCCAAATGGACTCGAGGTAGGACCTTGTGCCGGTTTTAAAAACTCACGATATGGCTTACTTTCAAGTGTGTTAGAAAACGTTGTAAACGCTTTTTTTGATAAGCGACTTTCTTCTTGAATACGCTTAATTTGAGCAGCTGGTGGATTTGAATGCTTTCGCTTAACGGTCAAATATTGTTCTTTGTACGCTTTATCTTTAATGGTAAAACTATAACGTTTACCGTCTATTGTATAATTAACTTTTCCCGATTTTTGATTTAACGGGATGCCAATGACGGCCCAATTATTATGATTATCATCACTTAGTTGCCATACTTTTTGGCCGTTAAACATAACGTTTTTGGCAGTATTCGATGAATCTAACGAAATGACCGCCAGCCCACCAGGAACTCGGCTATCTTGAGGCAGCATGAACTGTGTGTTTTGTTGTGCGGTACTCGGCACGCTCAACACTATGAGTGAGAGGAATATTGAAATGAGTATGTTATTTTTCACTGGTTTTCCTTTCATGTTTTATTGTGTTCACGATCAGGTTGAGTTTTCCGCGCCCAATGCGTGCAAATACTAGGTCGCCTTTTTTAACTTCATGGCTATCGCGAATAACAACATCAGATTCTGTTTGCAAAATAGCATACCCTCGACCCAATGTTTGAAGGGGGCTCACGGCATTTAATAACAAAGCATGCTGTTTTAGGCGTTCTTTTTTGTTGATGATCGTTTGTTTTATGCCGCTGTTTAAGCGTTGCTGTAAATAACTCAGTTGAGTCTCAAATTTTTGTAATGTGTTAGCGGGGCTTTGTTGTTGTAATTTTTGCTGGCTATTAGTGAGTCTATTTTGCAGGATATTCAAACGGTTTTTTTGACTTTGCTGCATGCGTAATTCTAGCATATCTAACGTTTGTGCATATTGTGCAAGCTTATCTCCAGGGTGTTGCAGCCCACGTTGAGCACTTTGCAATTGCCATTGTTTATTTTGTAATTGTTGCTTGATACTCTTTTCTAGCTGGCTGGTTAATACGACTAGTCGTTGCCAATAATCCTTTTGATCTGGACTGAGCATTTCAGCGGCAGCTGAGGGTGTGGGGGCGCGAACGTCAGCCACAAAATCGGCGATGGTGAAATCTACTTCATGGCCAACAGCACTCACAATCGGTAAGCGACTGTGAAAAATAGTGCGTGCTAGGTTTTCGTCGTTAAAACACCATAAGTCTTCAATGGAGCCTCCACCGCGCCCTGCGATAATAACATCCGCTCTGCCATCGGCATTGGCTTGGTTGATTGACCAGATGATTTGCTGTGAGGCTTCCTTTCCTTGCACTTGTACTGGATAAATATCAACTTCAATAGCGGGGAAGCGGCGTTTCAATACGGTTAGTATGTCATGAATTGCTGCACCGGTTGGTGAGGTAATAACCGCAATGCGTTTAATTTGTGAGGGTAGGGCTTGTTTGCTCTCGGTGGCAAACAAGCCTTCAGCACCGAGTTTTTGTTTTAGTTGAATAAAGGCCTGCTGCAGCTGACCTTCACCGGCAGGTTTCATGGCATCAACAATAAGTTGATAATCACCGCGATTCTCATACAAGCTGACCTTGCCACGAACGACAATTTGATCACCTTCTTTTGGCTGAAATTTAACCTGTGCAGTGCGTGAGCGAAACATCGCACAGCGGACCTGAGCGCCTTTATCTTTTAAAGTAAAGTACCAATGCCCAGAAGAAGGTCGTGATAAGTTTGAAATTTCACCTTCGACTTTAATTGAACTGAAGGTTATTTCTAAGAGTTGCTTAGCGCGTTGATTCAGTTGCGTGACGGTAAAAACATCATTGCCAGTTTGAAGCACGAGTTGCCTATGATCTATTTATAGAGTGTTTATTTAGTAAGCATATTCATTCACTATAGAGGTACTTTGCCATAGAACGTGCGTTTAGCAAAATAATGTTTCAGTTTGTTTTTTTAATCAATAATTAGCTGAAGGATTGTGAAATGAGCACAGATTAACTCATTAATATGAAACACGTTTGAAATTAGTAATAACTTTTTTGATATAACTAGACTTTTTAAAAATGAGGGTCTAACTTATCCCTTATGATCTGATGATCATTAATGAAATTTAATTAAGGATGAATATTATGAAAAAAATTATTGCTGGTGCACTTTTAGCCGCCTCTTCAACCATGTCTTTTGCTGCCGGCCCTGCAGGTTGTGGACTGGGCACAGCTGTAATTTTCAAGGATGCTAACGAATGGCACGAGCACGTTCTTGCGGCAACCACTAACGGTACTTCTAGCAACCAAACTTTTGGTATGACTTCTGGTACTTTGGGTTGTGAAGCGGCTAACGGTCCTTTGGCAGGTGTTCAAACTTTTATGGACAATAACATGGATCAACTAGCCATGGACGTTGCTAAAGGCCAAGGCGAAACGTTATCAGCTCTTGCTGAAATTATTGGTGTTGAAGCCTCTGATACAGTGACTTTCAATACAAAGTTACAAGCTAGCTTCGATACTATGTTTTCTACAGAAGCAACTTCTGAAACTGCTTATCAAGCAATGAAAGATACTATGCAGTCTGATATTGTATTAAAGAAATACCTAGGTTAATTTCTAGTTTGGTATTTAGTTGTGAAAAGCAGCTGAAAAAAGGCGTGCCATTGCACGCCTTTTTTTTGCTTGTATATAAGGTAAATCTGAAGTTGTTAATATAGATAAGGGCGTTTATGTTCATTTTAATCTGTCGTAGAGTGGCAGAAGTTATGTGTAAAAAGTGTTATCCAATAATTTTTATTATGTCTTCTTTTTTAATGTCTTCACAGTGTTTTTCTGATGAGTTAATAGGTACGAGAAATGTTGATGAAATCTCTGCCATGCAGCAGTGGCAACATTTATTACATTATCGTTCGCACAGTATTTTAGGTCTTGTTGAAAGTGAAAATGATACGGACAGTTTCTTTGTATCGCCCGAGGGTAAAACAAACCTCAAAGCAGAGCTGGTGGCTGAGGTGGCTTTATTTTCTCTTATTCAACAGCCAAATAATGAATCATTACAATGTCTCTTTCCTGCACGCTACCAGTGGCTTAAACAATTCTACCCCAGCTGGCAAGATCAGTCTTGCCGTGAGTTGCAAGTGTGGAAAGAGGAAATTGGTGCTCATAAGTTAACACTTATATTTCCAGCCTCTTATTTGAATTCACCCTCTTCAATGTATGGCCATACTTTGATTCGTTTAGACAGAAAAGACGACAGTAAAAGTAAGCTTCTGTCGTACAGTGTTAATTTTTCTGCTAATGCTGATTCAACCGATAATGAATTAGTGTTTACCTATAAAGGTTTGACGGGTGGTTATCCTGGTGTGGTCTCGATTTTACCTTATTACGCTAAAGTGAATGAATATAGTCATTTAGAGCATCGAGATGTTTGGGAATATCAACTTAATTTAACCGAGCAGGAAGTTGATCAGTTTGTAAATCATATTTGGGAAACCAAAGAAACAGAGTTTGATTATTTTTTCTTTGATGAAAATTGTTCTTATCGATTGTTGGCATTATTGGATGCATCCAGCGAGCGCATTGATGTGACTAAAAACTTTTCTTTAAAAGCGATGCCCATCGATACCATTCGCAGTTTAATTGATAGTGATAAAGTGGACTCTGTTGAATATAGAGCGTCATCGGGTGTCATGCTAAATCAACAACAAGAACAGCTAACGGAAACGCAAAAGAGATGGGCTAAAAATATTGTTGAAGAAATAGAGTCTCTACACGACAGTCGTTTTATGCTGTTGTCTGATAATGAACGTGCCCAAGTCTTAGAGGTATCAATAAGCTATTTACGTTACTTGGTCGTGAAAAAGAAACAGCGTTCACCAGAAAATAGAAAAAAATCGTTAGCGTTATTGTCCGCGCGCAGTAAAATACCTGTGCAGGATGTTTTCCAACCGATCCTTGAGCCTATGATCAGAGATGATGAAGGGCATCTAACACACCGAGCAATGATTGCAGTCGGACAGCAAAATGAGAATGAGTTTGTTGATCTACAGATGCGCATTGCTTATCACGAGTTAATGGATTTACCCGATGGATTTATTCGTGGCGGCCAGATTGAAATGGGTGCGTTAACGTTGCGGGGAATTAATAAGCACAATACTTTATCTTCTGCAGAAAGTGATTTTTCATTACAGCTACAGCGTTTTAGTCTCATTAATATTTTATCCCTCGGTTCTCGTGATTATTTTCAGCAACCTATATCCTGGCGTGTCAGTGCAGGGTTTGATCGTTTTATTTTAGAAGACAGCGATTTATTTACTCACTTAGATGTGGGCGCTGGCTACAGTTATGATCTTACTTTTAATAATGATGATCATAGTAATGATAATAGCGGTGGCAAAAGTATTTCTGATTGGGGTCAAGTTTATGGATTGTTGGAGACTCGTTTAAAAGCGAGTGGTCAATTTGAAGATGATTATCAATTATCGGCCGGTGCTCAACTGGGTTGGTTGTATCAAGGGAGCCAGTGGCAAATGAACGTTTACGGAAGCTGGTTGCCATCTGTCCTAGGTGAGGAATTTGATTATCAAGACGTTGTTATTGCACTTGGCAGTGAATTAGGTAAAAACGTGCAGTTGCGCTTAGAAGGTAAGAAACAGTGGTTAACAGCCTCAGGACAGAACGTTGAGGGTGACAGTCTTCGTCTGGGCTTGAATTGGTACTTTTAATGAATAGGGTAGTGGGATTCGGGTTGGGCTTGTGTCTGTTACTGCTACTAACGGGCTGTTCTAATTTAACGAGTGTATTGTTTTATCCGCAACAGCAATATTTGCGTACCCCTACTGACATTAATCTTGTTTACGAAGAGGTGACTACGTACGCGACAGATGGTACTGAAATCAACTCTTGGTTTTTACCTGCACTTGAAAGTGAAGATAAAAAGCCTGACTCACCGATTGTTTTATTTTTACACGGCAACGCAGAAAATATTAGCACGCATATTGGCAGTGTGTATTGGTTGCCAGAGCAGGGAGTGAATGTTTTTCTGCTAGATTACCGTGGCTTTGGGCGTTCCTTAGGTGATCCGGCTATCCCTGCAATATTTCAGGATGTAGAGTCATCACTGATATGGCTTAGAGACCGTTTTCCTAAGCGTAAGATATTTATGTTCGGCCAAAGTATCGGTTCAGCCGTAGCGACCACCAGTATGGCGTTGTTTAAAGATCAGTATAACCTTGCAGGTTTAATACTGGATTCTAGTTTTACCGGTTACAGAGATATTGCCCAGCATGTAACGTTAGCTTCGCCCATTACTTGGATTGCTTGGCCTTTTACTTGGTTGCTGCCAACACAGTGGGATCCTGTAAACTATGTCGCACAAATATCACCGAAACCCCTTTTGATGTTCCATAGTCAAACCGATGGCGTTTTGCCTTACCGTTTAGGTCAAGCGCTTTACGAGCAGGCTAAAGAGCCTAAAGAGTGGCTGGAGTCTAAGGGGGGGCATATACAGACGTTTAATTTTGAAGAGTATCGGACAATTTTGTTAACTTTTTTAAATCCCTAGATTGGCCTAATTTTACTTCCCCCTTTCCCCCCCTTTTTTTACTGTAGGCAAAAGGCCGTCTAACGCAGCGTTTGCTGTTAGATCGGCCAACTAGGTTAATGACGTACTATTTGAGAGCCACAAAATCGGGCTTTTCGCGTACAAAGCATTCAGGGCACGGGAAATCTTCTGGCAGATCTTGCCATTGAGTCCCCGCAGGGTAACCCTCGTGTTCACAGCCTTTGTCTTCGTCGTAGATATATTCGCAGTCTGGGCATTGATACTTAGACATGATTAACCTCAAAATTACTGTGTTTTGTTATTATTATGGGTAAAAGTAATCATCATTACGCCGTCACTGCTTGATCGTGATAGCGCTGAAAAAGCTGATTACGTTTGTCAGTATCCATATTCACAAGGTTCATGTCACCTTCTGCCCAACTGACAACCTTTTGATCCATAACGGCAAACCACAGCGGAGGTATCATAGACATTGCCATGCACAGAGGGTAGCCCGAAGGTAATGCAGGCGCATCGTCATAGTCTCTCAGCACTTGATAAGCACGAGTAGGGTGAGCGTGGTGGTCAGAATGACGCTGCAGGTGCAAGGTGATTAAATTGCTAAATCGATAGTTAGAATTCCAAGAATGCTTTGGCTGACAACGCTCATAGCGACCACTTTCAAGTTTCTGACGCAATAAACCATAGTGTTCAATATAGTTTGCTTGAGTTAGCTGAAACCAACCGAAGAAGCTGGTGATCAATAAAAAGGGTAAGGCGGCAATGCCGCTAATCACGATCAAGGTAGTAAATCCAATCACGGTTATGGAGAGACACTGGAGGATTTCGTTATCTTTACTTAATACCGGTTTATTGATGCGTTTTAGGCGATCGGCTTCTAGTTTCCAGCCTCGCACTGCAGCTCCGGGTAATTCACGGCGTGCAAACTTATACAAACTTTCACCCATGCGTGAAGATGCAGGATCTTCATGGGTCGCTACATCTTTATGGTGGCCTTTATTATGCTCAATGTTGAAGTGGGCATATCCCATAGAAGCAATGGCGAGCTTAGCAAAAAAGCTTTGTTTTTTATCGCTCATTTTATGGCCTAGCTCATGGCTAAGCGTAAATGTGCCTGCATGCAGAACGCCAATGCTTAGCATTGCGGCGAGCAGATGATACCAAGGCAAGCTGATTGTGCAGACCGCATAGGTAACCATGCCAATGCCTCCCCAATAAAGCGCTGCCGATAAACACAGCAAGTTGACATAATAAGAGTCTTTAAGATAAGCCTCTTCTTGCTCTTTACTCGGGTTAAAGTGATCTTTGCCAAAGAGGTGATCGGCCGCGGGGATGATCACGTAAAAAACCAGTAGGGATAGCCATAGCATAATGCCATCACCAGTTTGCAGAGTGTAGGTGCCAACAAATACTCCTAACATAGGGGGGACTAAGGTTAGCAAATACCAGTATTTTTTAGCGATGGCTAAAAAGCGGCCGTTATCTGTGGTGATTACGGGTGTATTTTTCATAGCTTATCCTTTTATTATTGTTAAGATCGGTGCTAATCGTTGTATGCCATACTCTTGAAGTGAGGCATGTACTGTTTGTCTTGGTTAATCTATAGATTAAGGTGAACGGGCATTGAAATGAATAGCGATTAAAGCCAAAATCATGCAATAACTACCAAATATCCATATCAGTCCGTTTGAACGTGATAAAGAGAGGTCCTGCTAATAATGGGTATAGCGCTTGAGTCTTTGAAATTCCCGGTCGGTTATATACAGCTGGCTAAGCAAATTATTCACTACCAAGATGAGAATCTCGCTAAGGATATCTATCAGTATTGTGGTATTAGCGAGGAACAAAGACTCGCCCCTGAAGGGCTAATAAATGGCTTGCAGTTTAAAAAGGGCATTGAGCTGTTAAGCGAGTTTCTGCAAAAAGGCGATAAAGAATCATTGCACCGCATTGCCGCACAAATCCCTCTGACAGGACATGGGCACCTTGGGCTGGCAATGATCACTGCAGAAAGTCTTGCGCAGGCGACGGCTATCGCCTCTACTTATATTCACCAAATGGTGCCGGCTTTTGAAATTTCACTGCAAGTAAAGCGAGATCTGTGCATTTTACCGTTAACGCGAGTCGCCGACTTTGCCCAATATAATGCCATTATGGACGAGTTGGCTGTCATGGCTTTTTGCAGTCTTATGCCCTTCTCGGGGGTAAAGCTCAGCCAGTTAAATATCCTGTTAGAACACGATCAGTTAGTATTACTCAGCTTGCATCCTGAAATTGATGATATGCAGATAACGTTGCACAGTGGGCGCTGCGCAATAGAATTTCCTGAAGCGATATTGCACAACACGTTAACGACCGCGAGCCAAGTTACTCATGTAATGATGGTGAAAAAACTTGAAGAAAGGGAACGGTTTTTAGGGAACCAAAAAACGTTAAGCTACCGTTTATACCAATTGATTAGACAAGCGCTAGTAGGGCAAAGCACAATAGACCTGGGTGTGTTTGCGGACCACTTACAGATACCGATAAGATCTTTAAGTCGACGATTAAAGAATGAAGGAACGAGTTACCAGCATATTTTGAATGATTGCCGTATGGCATTAGCTGACAAAATGTTATTAGAAAGTGATACCAGTATTGGCCAAATTGCATTCTCCTTAGGATTTAATAATGAAAGTAGCTTCTCACGTATTTTTAAGCAACATAAAGGCTTAAGTCCTGCTTTATACCGCAAAGGGCAATAAAACAGGGTTGGATTATCCCCGCCATCAACAACAACTTGCCAAATAGCACATTCATCAGTAAAATGCCGCGTCAAAGTTGTACACACAATACCTTCTATATACGCTCAGGTTGCCTCATATGTTGCGAATCGCTGAAGATGCTTTGACATTCGATGATGTCTTATTAGTTCCAGGTTACTCTGAAGTTCTGCCTAATCAAGTGTCGCTTAAAACGCGCATTACAAAAGGTATCGAGCTTAATATTCCCCTTATTTCTGCCGCTATGGATACAGTGACTGAAGCCCGCTTGGCGATTGCAATCGCACAAGAAGGTGGCCTCGGCATTATTCACAAGAATATGACTGTTGAAGAGCAGGCTGCGGAAGTGCTTAAAGTTAAGCGTTATGAAAGTGGTGTGGTTAAAGATCCTATTATCACTGCTAGCACGACGACTATCCGTGAATTGTTAGAACTTACCCGCAATAATAATATCTCCGGTGTACCGGTTGTTGATGGTGATGAGCTTGTCGGTATTGTTACTAGCCGTGATGTGCGCTTTGAGAAAAATCTCGATGCCGCAGTCTCTACGGTAATGACACCTAAAGCGAAGTTGGTAACGGTAAAAGAAGGCGAAAGCCGCGATGTCGTTCAAGATCTATTGCACACTCACCGCATTGAGAAAGTATTGGTTGTTGATGACGCGGGCAAGCTAGCGGGCATGATGACAGTAAAAGATATCAATAAAGCACGAGCTTACCCATTAGCGTCGAAAGATGAGCGTGGAAGTTTACGTGTTGGCGCAGCGGTAGGTACCGGTTTTGGTACTGATGAGCGCATTACAGCATTGGTTGCTGCGGGTGTTGACGTGATCGTTATTGATACGGCTCATGGTCATACCAGTAATGCATCAGGCACTGGCGTTATCGATCGCGTACGTTGGGCGAAAACAAATTTCCCTGACCTGCAAGTTATTGGTGGCAACATTGCGACTGCTGATGCAGCGATTGCGCTGGCGGAAGCGGGTGCCGATGGTGTTAAAGTCGGCATTGGCCCAGGTTCTATTTGTACGACGCGTATCGTTGCGGGTGTCGGTGTTCCTCAAATTTCAGCCGTTGCAAACGTTTCTGCAGCGATGGAAAAATACGGTGTCCCCGTTATTGCTGATGGTGGTATTCGTTATTCTGGTGACATCGCTAAAGCGATCGTTGCGGGTGCGAGTGTCATTATGGTGGGTTCAATGCTTGCCGGCACGGATGAAGCGCCTGGTGAAGTTGAATTATTCCAAGGTCGTGCTTATAAAAGCTACCGAGGAATGGGTTCTATGGGCGCAATGGGCCAATCTGAAGGTTCTTCAGACCGTTATTTCCAAGATAAAAATAGCGGTGTCGATAAATTAGTACCTGAAGGTATTGAAGGTCGTATCGCGGTTAAAGGTCCATTAACTAACATTGTTCATCAGTTGATGGGCGGCGTTCGTGCTTCCATGGGTTATACCGGTTGTGCCACGATTGAAGTAATGCGTACTAAACCTGAGTTCGTTCGTATTACCAACGCGGGTATGAAAGAGTCTCATGTGCACGATGTGCAGATTACGAAAGAAGCCCCGAACTACAGAATGGGCTAGAAGCTACTTGCGTTGTTAGAGCTTTGTTAAAAATTGGTTCAAGATCCTCACTTAGCACGCTAAGCTCCGGTCTTACAAAAATTTTTGCCTCACTCTAACGGCCTCAGTAACGCTTCTAAAAAGATAAAAGAATTTAAAAGACGTACTGTTGAATCGTAAATATTCAATAATGCTTCGATCAATTTAGAAACAAATTAATAGCCTGCTGATTCGTCTGCGGGTTTTTTCATTTTTAGAAAGAGATGGTTATGACTGACATTCACGCTCAACGTATTTTAATTTTAGACTTCGGTTCTCAATATACTCAGCTAATTGCGCGCCGTGTGCGTGAATTGGGTGTGTTCTCTGAAATTCGTGCTTGGGATATGGATGATCAGGAAATTATCGACTACGCCCCGAACGGTATTATCCTTGCCGGTGGCCCTGAGTCGGTTACTGAAGAAAATTCTCCTCGTGCTCCGCAGGCCGTATTTGATCTGAATGTGCCTGTATTGGGTATCTGCTATGGCATGCAAACCATGGCTGAGCAGTTAGGTGGCAAGGTTGAAGCGTCCGATTTACGTGAGTTTGGTTATGCGCGTATTAAGACGGAAGGCACTTCAGCGTTATTGAAGGACATCTCTGATCACGTAGAAGCTGGTGAGAAGTTTTTAGATGTCTGGATGAGTCATGGCGATAAAGTAACTCAAATGCCAGCAGGCTTTGAGATTTTAGCGTCAACTGAGTCTTGCCCAATTGCCGGTATGTATCACGCTGAGAAAAATTATTATGGCGTTCAGTTTCACCCAGAAGTAACGCATACACTTCAAGGTGAGCGCTTGGTAGGCCATTTTATTCACGAAATATGTGGCTGTGAATCGTTATGGACGCCGGCAAAAATTATTGAAGATCAGATTGCCCGTGTACGTGCACAGGTTGGTACTAACAAAGTTTTATTAGGTCTTTCGGGTGGTGTTGATTCCTCAGTAGTGGCGGCATTATTGCACAAAGCGATTGGCGACCAGTTAACGTGCGTATTTGTTGATAACGGCTTGCTTCGTAAAAACGAAGGCGACGCGGTTATGGATATGTTTGCCGATAACATGGGCGTAAAAGTTATCCGTTCTGATTCTGCTGATTTATTTTTAGGAAAGTTGGTGGGTGTTTCTGACCCAGAGCAAAAACGTAAAGTTATCGGTAATACGTTTATTGAAGTATTCGATGAAGAAGCGACCAAAATTAAAGACGTTCATTTCTTAGCTCAGGGTACTATTTACCCGGACGTGATTGAATCAGCAGCCTCTAAAACCGGTAAAGCACACGTCATTAAATCTCACCACAATGTGGGCGGTTTACCGGATGATATGAAGATGGATCTCGTTGAACCATTGCGTGAATTGTTTAAAGACGAAGTCCGTAAAATGGGTCTTGAGCTAGGTCTGCCATATGACATGGTTTATCGTCACCCATTCCCAGGACCCGGTCTGGGTGTGCGTATTTTAGGTGAAGTTAAAAAAGAATATTGTGAGATTTTACGCGAAGCCGATGCGATTTTCTTAGAAGAGCTACACAACTTTGGTTGGTATCATAAAACGTCTCAAGCCTTCGTTGTATTCCTCCCGGTTAAATCAGTGGGTGTAGTAGGCGATGGCCGTCGTTATGAGTGGGTTGTATCGTTGCGTGCCGTAGAAACCATCGACTTTATGACCGCACGCTGGGCACACCTGCCGTATGAATTGTTGGAGAAAGTTTCTAACCGTATCATTAACGAAATCGCACAGATTTCCCGCGTTGCTTATGACGTAAGTTCAAAGCCACCTGCTACGATAGAATGGGAGTAGCGCTCCGCGCTACTGCCATTCGGTGACAAAACTTTATCTTGTTAGTCTAAAAAACCAATACCTTAAGTATTGGTTTTTTTATGCCTGTAATTTATTCTGTGTATGCAATAAGGAAGAAATAAGTACCTAATGGAACCCGTAATGTTGAATATCACCTATCAAATCTACAATCTAAACAATAAAACTGACCTGAACATCACCCCAGCCCAATTTACTCAGCTATTAAAAAATTCCACTCTAGGCGAGCGCCGCCCAATGGCAGACGAAGAATGCCTGGTAGGCATGATTAACAATAGCAATCTAATCATCAGTGCATGGGACGAAGGAAACCTAATCGGCATCTCCCGCTGCATCACAGATTTTCACTATTGCTGCTACCTTTCAGATTTGGCCGTCGACAAAGACTACCAAAGCCAAGGCATTGGCAAAGAATTACAGATCCAGACGCAAAAACAGCTAGGCCCAAAATGTAAGTTGATATTAATTTCAGCCCCCGCTGCGAATAGTTATTACCAACAGATTGGTTTCACAAATAATGAGCGTTGCTGGGTATTGAATCGAGATGAATCAATTAACACGTAGCTACTTTGAAGAAAATGCCAGTGACGAGTCGGATATAGCAAATTGGTGTATTAAAACATCTAGTTAAACTTATTCGTTCTTTACCCCGCTTTTCTTTGTTCTTTCCTATGCTGAGCTTTATCCTTGAAGTGTGTTGTGGTTTATAGGAGGAATTGTCATGTCTATGGCTCCCAGTATTGAAACTCATTTAGGGCGATCGGGGATAGATTTCAATCTGATTTCGCATCCTCACTCTAGTAGCAGCTTGCAAACTGCCCAGTTTGCACATGTCTCACCGAAACATGTTGCTAAAGCTGTTATGACTCATGATGGCGATACTTACCGTCTCTGCTTAATTCCCTCTACGAATCGTTTGGTCGCGTCTTGGTTGAATGATCATATGAATGGTCATTTCCGTTTAGTAGCGGAGCAAGAGTTAGCCGATCTATTTACCGATTGTGAAATGGGAGCGGTGCCTGCATTAGGGCAAGTGTATGGTTTTCCTGTGATTTGGGATTCTGTTTTCTCCATGATGGATGAAGTTTTCTTTGAAAGTGGTGATCATGAAAATCTTGTCAAAGTCGATAGGGGTGCATTTATGCAGCTTATGGCAGGACAAGAGCAGGGTAGGATTAGCTGTGAACATGATGAATATGAATTCAGAGACGAGCTTGTGCATTAAATAGCATTACGGTTAATGATATCTCGTATCACTCACCTTCAGGCTTAAAAATGGTTATAATCCGTTAATATTAAAATCCACCTCTATCACTTAGGTAGAGGGTTATTAGCGGAATATCTTAATGAAATTACAAACCATCGATAAAGCTCTTTATCGAAAGCGTCTTAATATCGTTTTAATCACGAGTATTGCTGTTCTATTGGTTATCTCATTAGGGGTGTCGAACATTCTGATTGCTTTATTTGGCAGCGGTATTGAAGGCGATCATTTTTGGTGGAATGTTACGGGTGTGGTCGCGGGTGCTTTGGTCATTGCTGGCTTGCTTAAGTTAATGGCTACTAAGCCCTTTATGGCAGAAATAAACTATGTTCGTAGCCTAAAGAGAGAGATGAATCGCATTTATCGTAGCTCTAAAAAACTAAATGCAGCGCTGGCAGAAAATGATAAAAATGCCCTTGTTATTAGTTATTTTAATCTTCAGGCCTCGAAGCAGGTTTATCAGCTGGATAACAATACTTTAACAATGGATGAGCTGGACGAAAAGATTAGGTTGCTGGATGAAAAGATAGACGCTTTAGGATTCAGTATTTCGGTCTACGACTATCATCCAGAACTGGTTAAATTGCTAGCGGATCGCGAACAAGATTAGTCTTTTTTTAGACTATCTTTTCGTAGGACTGCGTAAGTAAATAAAGACGCACTTACAAACATAAATAAACTATAAATACTGGGGGCTACCGACATGGCCCCACTTTCTAAAATCCCTGATGTTATTAACAATGCAAGTGTGCCGTTCTGCATACCTACTTCAAGCGTGATCGTGCGAGACTGGGCTTCTTGGTGTAATAAAAAGCGACCGGCCAAATACCCTAATGTCATTGTGATTAGGTTCAAAATAATCACCGCTGGGCCCGTCGCGATAGCGAAGTCAATCAGCTTGCCCCCTAAGTTAATGCAGATGCTGATAATAACAAAGGCTAAAACCGCCATTGAGAAGCCGCTGACGTAATTTTCAGAACGTTTAGCGAATTCTGACCATTTAGCACGAATCCCCATGCCGATTAATACGGGAATGACCGTCACCACCATTAGCTTAATCCACGTGCTCATAATAGGCAGTTCAAATTGCTCACCTTCGCTGCCATAAAAATGGATGGCCCATACGGCTAATAAAGGAATGGTGAAGGGTGTGATCATACCGATGATCGCCGTTAAGGATACCGACAAGCCAACATCCGCTTTGGATAGGTAGCTATAAAGATTTGAAGTCGCACCGCCTGGACATAGCGAAAGGATGAATAAACCAATAGCCAGCTCACCTTCTAGACCCGTTAACGCAATAACGGCGATAGCAATTAACGGCAAGATCAGCATCTGGCATATCGCGCCGATTAAGAATGCCTTCGGTTGCTGGAATACTCGTTTGAAATCGGCAGGTACAAGGCTTAAGCCAACCCCGGTCATAATTAGGATAATGGCAATAGGCAGTGCCACTTGAGTGAGCGTTTGAAACATAGAATTATTCCAGGTTTTTCTTGTTGTTGGGTTTGCTGGTACTTACATTACCTTCGCAGCTCAGTGCCTGCAAGCTATTGGACTAAAAGCATTATTAGTGTAGAATGCGCGACCCATGAATTTTCATGGGTTAAATAATTACGGTAGGCAATTTTAACACCTACCCACATAAAACGATCGGAGCGAAATACTTTATGGTAGTTATCCGTTTAAGCCGCAGTGGCTCAAAAAAACGTCCTTTTTATCATCTTTCTGTTGCAGACGAACGCAACCCACGTGACGGTCGATTTATCGAACGCGTTGGTTTCTTCAACCCTGTAGCACGCGGTTCTGAAGAAGCACTTCGTGTTGACGCTGAACGCGTTGAATACTGGATGAGCAAAGGCGCACAGCCTTCTGCCCGTGTTGCTAAGTTATTGAAAGATAGCGCTAAAGCACAAGCGTAATCTAGCTTTCACCGGGGGATATCATGGCATTAGCACAGCAATCCACATCGATTAGCGATTCTGACGTAACCATCGTCGGAAAAGTGACGACTGCTTTTGGTATTAAAGGTTGGGTAAAAATACATTCTTTTACCGATCCTATGAACGGCCTTCTGGATTATAAAAACTGGTTACTGAAAGTAAAAGGTCAGTGGCGCTTTTATAAAGTGAAAGAAGCCAAGCCCCAAGGTAAAGGCATAGTTGCAAAGTTTGAGGGTATCGATGATCGCGATTTAGCCTTGGCATTAAGCCAAACCGATATCGCAGTACGATCCACAGACTTGCCACAACTAGCAGAAGACGAATTTTATTGGTCTCAGCTTGTTGGTTTGATCGTCGTTAATAAAAACGGCGAGTTGTTAGGTAAAATCGATCACTTGTTCAACTCTGGCGCTCCTCATGATGTGATGAGTGTGAAGGGATATGAAGGCAGTCTTGACCAGCAAGAACGTCTGATTCCTTATGTTGATGCAGTGATTGGGAAGATTAACTTGGATGCTGGTGAAATGCAGGTTGATTGGGAAGCAGACTTTTAATTAAGCCTGTTTGTGTGGTGAATCCATGTGGTTTGGAGTGATAACACTGTTTCCTGAAATGATTCAACCTATGACCCAATTGGGTGTAATAGGTCGATCAGTGAGACAAGGTTTATTGAGTTTAAGTATCTGGAACCCTAGAGACTTTACTCATGATAAGCACCAAACAGTGGATGATCGTCCATACGGTGGTGGCCCAGGCATGTTGATGAAAATTCAACCGTTACGGGATGCTATCAATGCCGCTAAAGAAGCAGCCGGTGTTGTTGAGGGAGATGATGTGAAAGTTATTTACATGTCACCTCAGGGACGCAAGCTGGATCAAGCAGGAGTCGTTGAACTGGCTCAGCATGACAAACTTATTTTAGTCGCAGGACGGTACGAAGGCATCGATGAACGTTTAATCGAGGCCGAAATTGACGAAGAGTGGTCTATCGGCGATTTCGTACTCAGTGGTGGTGAATTACCTGCCATGACGTTATTAGATGCGGTAAGTAGACAAGTAGCGGGAGTTTTGGGGCACGAATTATCGGCCGTTCAAGACTCTTTTGCGGATGGTTTACTCGACTGCCCACACTATACCCGCCCGGAAAAATTTGAAGGGCAAACGGTACCCAGCGTCTTGTTGAGTGGCAATCATAAGCTGATTCAACAGTGGCGCCTGAAACAGTCCTTAGGGCGTACTTGGCAGCGACGACCAGACCTATTAGACAAGCTAGACTTAAACAACGAACAAGTTTCGTTATTAGAAGATTTTAAGCGTGAGTCAGAAGATCCTCACGATTATTAGGGAGCGAGCAATGAGCAATAGAAACGTAATCATTCAGCAAATCGAAACAGAACAGCTTAAGAAAGATGTTCCAGATTTTGCACCAGGTGATACTTTAGTAGTTCAAGTTAAAGTTATCGAAGGCACTCGTGAGCGTCTACAGGCGTTCGAAGGTGTTGTAATTGGTAAGCGTAACCGCGGTGTTAACTCTGCGTTTACAGTACGTAAAATCTCCCATGGTGTGGGCGTTGAGCGTTCTTTCCAAACTCACAGCCGTTTAATCGATTCTATCGAAGTTAAACGTCGCGGTGATGTACGTCAGGCTAAACTTTACTACCTACGCGAGCGTAGCGGTAAATCTGCACGTATTAAAGAGAAGTTGGTTAAAAAGGCGTAACTCTTTATTTAAGAGTGATGTGTTTTTAAGCAAATCTAAAAGAACGGGCCTAGTGCCCGTTTTTTTATGTCTGGAATTCTGTACACTAGCAGGAACTTATTGAGAGCTTTGTTCTCAAAGCGATAATACACTTTCATTTGTAAAGAACAGCTCGGAGATAGAATGAGAATATTAGTGACCCTGTTGACCGTTTTGGCGGTTGCAAGTACCAGTTTTGCAGATGAAGTCGCTCAGCCAGTGATGGATGACGCTCAAAAAAATCAGCAATTAACGCTGAACGTAGAAGCTCAGATTTCACAGTCATTTGGCCAACCCGTAAAAGTTAAAGAAGTAATTAGTCTAGCAAGTAACCAAATCGTAGAAGCCGTTTTAGCGGATGGTTCTTTGGTTCATTTAACGCCAGATTTAACGCATATGGTTTACCGAGGTGAATTGTATGAGTTGCTACCTTTAAAACCGAACAACATTACTAAAAACCGTAATAACATGAAGCGCGAAGGATTGATGTCGGCTTTAAATGAGAAAGATTTAGTCATCTTTAAAGCGAAGGGCGAAGAGAAAAGCGTGATTAATATCTTCACCGATATTGATTGTGGATATTGCCGTAAGTTACACGATGAAGTAGGCCGGTTAAACGATCTTGGCATCAGCGTGCGTTATTTGGCTTATCCGCGTGCGGGTATTACCGATCGTCGTACAGGACAATTAACAGACTCATTTAAGAAGATTAAATCGGTATGGTGTGACGATAACCGTACAGAAGCAATGACGGCGGCTAAGAAAAACCGCACCATTAAAGATAACTTAGAGTGCGACGCTCCGATTGCTAAACACATTGCGCTGGGTTATGAAGTAGGGGTTAGTGGTACACCGGCCATTGTTTTAGAAGATGGTCGTTTTATTGGTGGTTACATGGAGGCTGATGAGCTGGCTAAGATAATAGGTCTTGATCGCTAATCGTCTATGTTGAATTAAAAATGAAGTACAAGGAGCCTATGGCTCCTTTTTTTTATCTGTTATACATAAGACAAAAACGTGCCGTCAAAAAATAAGCATTTAAGCTTATTCATCTTATCTATATGATAAATATAAAGATTTTATTATTATCAACAGACTATTAGTCGTTTCTAGCATGAGCTTAATGAATATCTAGGCAATGTAATACTTTATGGTGAGTTACTTGTCCACAGGTCGGTATATTGTCTTAGATGTAAAATAATGTAAGTACTTACTTATCCTGTAAAGCCTGATAACCCATCAATGTTTCTGATCGGCTAATTTAATTAATTAATATCGAAATTGTCGCGAAAAATGCTTGACAGGATTTTAGAAAATGTATTTTTACCCGATTTTACTCACAATTTAAAAAAAAGATTATTGGTGTTGTAATAAATCGATTAAAATCTCGAGATAGTGTTATTGACTCCTTTAACTCATTGATATTAAAGGGTTAATTATATTGGTTAAAAAACGTACAATCTAACAGAGGGCCATATAACACGGGCTTTAGCGTGTTTTTTAAAGTGACTATCCACAAAGTTATCCACAGATTCTGTGGGTAACAAAAGCAAGTCAGTAAACATGGGGCTTTGCTGGAAATCGCGCCTAGAGTCATCACTGAGTATCAAATAATTTTTCTCATGCGTTAAATTTATATTTAGAAATACCGTCGTCATTTTCCTGTTATTCACAAGTCATTTACTTTTTAACTAATAACTTTATGAGTCTTAATTTTTTGTCATGAAAATGTCATCCAAGATATAGGGTATTGAAAAATAAGGTTTTTTTATGTGTGTAAAAAATAATCAATCTGTTGTCAGGCCAGTATTTATCGAGTCTAGATAGACTTATAAAAAACTTATGCATACTTTTATCCACAGAAAAAGTGGATAAGTTCGTTTATTACTGACTGTATTCAGGCTAAGCTATTGAAGTAATAGAGAAATACGAGCGTAAATATGAATGATAACGCTTTGATTAGAGGCGACTATGTCGGCAATAACTCGGTTTAAAAATAAAGCAGTAAAGGTTTTCCTCCTCTTTGTAGGGTGGTTGAGTGTAGTTTTGGGAGTTATCGGTATCTTTTTACCTGTTATGCCTACTACGCCATTTTTATTGTTAGCGGCTGCGTGCTTTATGCGAACTTCACCTAAATTTTACCATTGGCTTGTGGGGCATCCAAGATTGGGAAAATATCTGGTGTACTACTTAGAAGGCAAGGGTATCCCCTTAAAAGCCAAGGTATACACCATTGCCACGATGGCGATTAGCATGAGTGTGACGTGTTATTTCGTGCCTGTTACTGCGGTGAGGGTGCTTCTTCCTCTGGTGGGAGTTCTGGTAGCTCTCTACATTGTTCGCCAACCAACGCTCGATCTGTCGCCTGCAGTAAAGGCGTAGGCAGATTGCTGAGCCAATCAAATCTTGTTAACAGCCCTTTCATCGGGCTGTCTAGTCCCGCGTATAAATCAACTCTTTCACCACTGTAAGGATGTTCAAAGCTGAGCTGCCAAGCATGCAGTAGTAAGCGTCCGGCATCAAAGTGATCGCGGAAGTAGCGGCTATGGCGACCTTTGCCATAGCGAGCATCACCAATAATAGGGTGACTTAGGTGTTTTAAATGGCGACGAATTTGATGCTTACGTCCCGTTTTAGGCATAACCTCTACCATGCAATAACGAGATTGTGGGTACTTATCAATCTCAACATCGATTTCTACTGTGGCCAATAATTTAAAATCAGTGATGGCTTCTTGAGCAGGCTTTATATGTTCGTGTTTGGCGTATTTATCAACCGGTGGCACCATCGCATAGTCTAGGTGCAGCTCTTCTGGCATATACCCGCGAGTAACCGCGAGGTAGCGTTTTTCAACATCCCGCTGACGCCATTGTTCAACCATTAGGCTGGCAGTCTCTGAATTTAAAGCAAACAATAAAACCCCTGACGTAGGCTTGTCTAAGCGATGAACCGGATATACTCGCTTGCCTAATTGATTACGTAATAACTGTAAGGCAAACAAGGTTTCACGGCGATCAATTTCGCTGCGGTGAACCAATAGACCTGAAGGTTTGTTAATCGCGACTAGATTTTCATCTA
>JBNMQK010000023.1:0-26600 GCA_051278005.1 Oleispira sp.
ACTTGCCGACACCTCCTTTTTTATTAAATAATACTCTTATCACGCCTTACTCCCCGTTCGATCTATTTTTAATTGCATTGTATGTAAGTAATGTGGAATGATACTACTCTAAAATAAAACTTTCAGATAACATTTAGGTGTTATTGGGACAGGGAATTATTTTAGTCAATAACAATAAATATATATCAAAAACCTGTATTTCTGACAAAGTAAATCTTAGTAAATTGTACATAAAAACCGAATAATATTATTTACTATCTTCACTGGATGATTTTTTCATCAGCAATCTAATTATTATCATATCAACTGCATGAGAATTGCATAGATTGAAATCCTAGTTCTGTTGTTATATAGCCAGTCAGCATTCAGTGAGAATGAGTTTTAATTAATAAATTGAAAGGAATCAGCTTGTGAGCAAAAAGATTACATTTCTCGATAAAACATTTTGGATTACTGAATCGGAAGCGAACCCCAAACATGTCGCAGGATTACAGCTATTAGAGCTACCTAAGAATGCACCCACTGATTATGTAAATCAGTTATTCGCCGAATTAAGAGGCTTTGATAAAGCTTTACCACCTTTTAACTGTAATGTTAGTTGCTTTTTAGGTTTCCCACTAAAGCTGACCCCTGTCGAGCAGCTAAATATGGATTACCATGTGCAGATGCATGAACTGGATGATATTAATAATAAACCAGAATTGCACAAATTTATCGCGAAATTACATGAACCTTGGCTTGATAGAGACAAGCCGCTTTGGCAATATCACTTAATTAAAGATAAAGAAAATCAAGGTTTTGCGATTTATATCAAGGTACACCATATGTACGGCGATGGCGCGACCCTCATGCGCTGGTTTCAAAATTGCTATTCAGAGCAAAAAAATACTAAAAATTTCACCCCTCTCTGGGCGACTAAGACGAAGGATAGCCCCCGTAAAAAGGTCAGCTTTTTTCAGAAACGCATAATGGGATTGTGGGGACAAATTCTGAGTATAAAAGACCTTGTTTGGATCATGTTCCGTTTGTTGCTAAAAATACTCAAAATCAATCAGACTTATATGCCGATTCCCTTTACCGGCACAAAAACGATGCTGACGGGCCAGGTGACTAAAGGTCGAGTAGTGTCTACTTTAGATATCGACTTTGGCAGAGTGACCGCCCTCAGTAAACGCTTAAGAGCCTCGGCGAATGAAATTATGCTGTGTGCGTTTGATATTGGTGTGCATCGTTTCTTGAAAGATAGTGGCCATACCTTTGAAAAAGCGCTTTATACCAACATGCCCATCAATTTACGTAAGCCAGGAGAAGTTTCTTCGGGTAACAAGATTGCCATTGTGCCTGTCGAGCTAGCCCACGGTAAAAAAGATCCCTACTTGCGAATGCGCCAAATTATCGAGAACCATCGAATTATTAAACGCACGACAAGGCTTTCGCAACCTACCGCGTTTACTTATTACACCATCGTAATTCAATCATTTTCGATGCTATTTGAAGTCTTACGCATTTCAGACTGGATGAGACCCATCGGTAATATTTTAGTTTCTAATATGCCAGGGCCGAAAAACACCTTGTATTTTAAAGATGCTAAATTAATCGCCAACTACCCCGTTTCGGCAATGACGCCAGGTGGTGGGGTTAATATTACGATGGTCACATACAATAATATTGCTCAAATTGGTCTCGTCTGTTGTGATCGTAAAATTGACAGCCTTGAACCCCTGGCCCAGTACTTCCAGGAAGCATTCGATATGCTGGAAGCTTGTGTGGACGACCCATCACTTAATGTTGAAGATATCGGTGAGAAAGAATTAGACTACGATATAGCTATTGATGATGATGTTAATCAACTGAATTTATATCGTGGTGCATAACAAGATGGATAAAAATTAATATTTTATAAATTTTGTAATTAGTATGCGGATTCTAATTTATATCCGTAGGATGTATCTTATTGAAGCAGTGCAATGAAATTTAATCATCTACGGAGTAAACATTATGAGCAATATCGACACGATCAAAGCAACAGCAACTACAAATATCGACAAGATCAAAGAAACAGCAACTTCTGCAGAAGAAATGGCCCGTAAAATTTGGTTAGCAGGCTTAGGCGCATATGGTAAAGGCTATGAAGAAGTAAAAGGCCGTATCGAATCAATTTCAACTGATTCAAACAAATTGTTTGATGAACTTGTTGCTAAAGGCGAAAAGCTTGAAGTTGAAGGTAAAGATAAAGTTAAACAAGTTAAAGATGACGTTCTAGCTAAAACTGAAATTGAATCTCGTATCGAAACTGTTCGTTCTAAGTTTGGTTTTGCTAAAGCTGAAGATAACAATGACACTAAAATCGAAGATTTAAGCTCTAAGATTGATGCATTGACAGCAGCAGTTGCTAAATTAGCTACGACTAAAAAAGCTTAGTTCTAGTCTGATTTAAAAAAAGAGAGCTTTTAGCTCTCTTTTTTTATGCGTAAAAATAACAACCCGATTTAGAAAAAATCTTATTGTTCAGTAAATTTATATAAGAAATACATTTTTTACTCTAGCAATACGCATATCTTCATGAATACATAAACGGCTAATGCACCTCATCTAATATCTTGCTCTTTGCACTCACTTCTATAAAGTGAGCGATTTTTCAAGAACACTTCTCTTG
This sequence comes from Oleispira sp., assembly GCA_051278005.1. Classification (GTDB taxonomy): domain Bacteria; phylum Pseudomonadota; class Gammaproteobacteria; order Pseudomonadales; family Oceanobacteraceae; genus Oleispira. The sequence continues at coordinate 2,657 of JBNMQK010000023.1, forward strand.
CTATCCTTATTTTTCTACAAAGGCTCTCTCAATCACGTAATGCCCTTGCTCCCCCTGTCGTGCTTCTTCAAATCCACGATCATCCAGAATTTTACAAAAATCCTTCAACATGCTCGGGCTACCACACAACATAAAGCGGTCATGCTCTAAATTAATGTCCGGCAAGCCTAAGTCAGAAAATAACTTCCCACTTTCTACTAAATCAGTTAAGCGACCTTGATTGCGGAATTCTTCACGAGTTACCGTTGGATAATATTTCAATTTTTCACGCACGATATCACCAAAATATTCATTATTGGGTAGTTCTTTTTCAATAAAGTCTTTATACGCCAGTTCCGAAGTTTCACGGACGCCGTGGGTTAAAATCACGTTATCAAACTGCTCGTATATCTCAGGGTCTTTTATAATACTCATAAAAGGTGCTAAGCCAGTTCCAGTACTTAATAGATACAGGTTTTTGCCCGGTATTAAGTGATCGGCAATCAAAGTGCCTACCGGCTTAGTGCCGACCAAAATCTCATCACCGACTTTTAAATTTTGCAAATGCTTCGTTAATGGGCCGTCTTGCACCTTGATGCTAAAAAACTCCATTTCTTCTTCATAGTTTGCACTGGCAATACTATAAGCACGCAATAGAGGCTTGTTATCAATCTCTAGGCCAATCATAGTGAAATGACCATTTTTAAAACGAAGGCCCTGATTACGGGTGGTATTAAAGCTAAAAAGTGTATCGTTCCAATGATGAACCTTAGTTACAGTCTCACGAATCATTTTGCTCACAACGTACCTCACTTTTATTAAATCGAGTTTAATAGTTAAATTTAATTATCTGGATACATAATAACCTAGACTTATTAATCAGAAAAACAGATTATATCTATTACGCTTATCGATTTTATCAATATACAAAAGTTAACAACCACTATGCGCTATACCCTACGTCAACTCGAGGTCTTTATTGCCATAGCCCACCAGCAAAATGTGAGTAAAGCGGCTCAAGCACTGAACCTCTCTCAAAGTGCTGCCAGTTCGGCATTAAAAGAATTAGAACAACAGTTTGATGCACAGCTATTTGATCGTATTGGTAAACGCTTGCAGTTAAATGAACAGGGCCGAATGATCAGGCCTAAAGCAGAAAGTTTATTAGCTCAAGCGTCTGATTTAGAGCAAACACTGCTCAAGCATGCCGATGCCGGCCATTTAAAGGTAGGAGCAACGCTATCGATCGGTAATTATTTAGCCGTAAACATCATGGCAGATATGATGAAGCAACAACCCAATGCGCATATCAGCCTTGAAGTCGCAAATACCGCAAGTATTAGCCAAAAGGTACTTAATTTTGACTTGGATATTGGGCTTATTGAAGGAGAACTTCAACATACGGACTTAGAGGTACTTCCTTGGCGAGATGACGAATTAGCGGTTTTTTGCAGCCCAGATCATCTTATTGCCCAAAAAAAAGTCATAACGGATGAGGATCTTATTCAAGCACAATGGATTTTACGTGAAGCAGGCTCTGGTACGCGCCAGGCGTTCGAAAGAGCAATGCATGGCATATTACCTAATCTCATGGTTGCCCACGAACTGCAACATACTGAAGCCATTAAGCGTGCCGTTGAAGCGAATTTAGGGATCGGCTGCTTGTCACAAATAACCTTAGAAGATGCATTTAATCGAGGCAGTTTAATACGCATACCTGTTCCACACAGAGATTTTCAAAGACAATTCTATTTTATTTTACATCGTCAAAAATTTCGCAGTGCCGGCATAGAGCAATGGATGGCTCTGTGTCTTGCGTCTGATTAAAATTAATTCGTTTTAAACTCTAATGATACTTCTGCACCGCGAACGGCTTCACGAACATTATTTAGACGATACTGTTCCATGCTTTCGAGCTCTGCATCGTCCATTAATATACGGCCACCAAAAGAACGACTGGGAGTTTCTTTGCTATAGGGCTTTTTGTCTTGTGTAGAAAATAGGTCGGGAAAATTCATTTTCTGGCCTTTGTCTATCGCCATCGTGCCGTCGTGTTTAATTTCAGGCATGGTTAAATCAAGAAAAATTTTAGATTCTTCAATAATCACGTCAGGACTGGAGACTGGGACAAGCACAGCCTTTTTAGGTGTATTACTGGATTCAAGAGCGATATGCTCATTCTCGATACGCGTTATCGCTTTCGCTACCCAATCAACAAAATAACTAAACGTTTCCACAACACAGAATTCATCCATATTATCGATTTTTAACGCAGATTTTTGCGGGTTTTCTGCTTGCTGAGCTGATATTTTCGCGCGCTCTGGCGAAATCGCATCAGCTGAATAACTCATCACCGGTATTAAACTGAGCAATAATATAATGCTCAATCTTAATAAAGGGGTGCACGCCTTAAGGGGGTGACTTACTTTTAAATGACTATACAAGCTGAGCCTCCTTGTTAATTTTACGGCTTTAACCTCATGATGGGGCAATCGTGTGACAGTTGGATAACGATTCCATTATATAACGATTTTATGCCGACTCCCCTAATGCATTCATTTTTGCTACCATAGCGCTCCTTTTAGCAGGGCTTCCCTTATGATCACGATGTTTGGAATAAAAAACTGCGATACTATCAAGAAAGCCCGTAAATGGCTGGAAACGGAAAATATTGAATATCAGTTTCATGATTATAAAAAAGACGGTTTAAACGCTGAAATGCTCGATACTTGGGTCAAAGATTTAGGTTGGGAAGCGTTAATAAACAAACGCGGTACAACCTGGCGTAAACTGCCAGAAGATGTCAAAGAGTCGGTTGATCAAGCCTCTGCCATCCAAATCATGCTAGAGAATACCTCCATTATCAAGCGCCCATTATTAATTGATGGGGCTGATAACAAATTATTAGGCTTTAAAGCCGACGATTACCATAACTTTATCAATTCCTAATTAACCCATATTCACTTATTACTATTTAACGTAAGGATTTCATTATGAGCACAGCATTTGCGATTGGCTTAGGCACAAAAAATACAAAAGGCGAATGGTTAGAAGTTTATTACCAAGCCCCGCTTTTTCAGCCAAGCGCTGACATTATTGCCGCGGCTAAAGACGCGATTGGCTATGAAGCAGGAAATCAGGCAATTGAAGTAGACGGTGGTGAACTTGAAGCGTTAGCAGCCGCACTTGAAACGATTGCTCCCGCACAAGCTAAATTGGCCAGAGCCTGTACTGAAAGTAAGAAACCCGTAGTAATTACTATTTTAGAATCTGATATTCAGTCTGAATCAACGCCTGAAGTATATTTAAAGCTTCACTTATTATCTCACCGTTTGGTTAAGCCACACGGTATTAACCTAGCCGGTATGTTTGGTCTATTGCCAAACGTAGCATGGACTAACCTAGGCGCAATTGATCTAGCTGATTTACCTGAAGCGCAATTACAGGCCCGTTTAAACGGTAAATTATTAAGCGTTAACTGTGTAGACAAGTTTCCTCGCATGACGGATTACGTTGTTCCAAGTGGTGTTCGTATCGCTCATACCGCTCGTGTTCGTTTAGGCGCCCACGTGGGTGAAGGCACGACTATTATGCACGAAGGCTTCATTAACTTTAACGCCGGTACTTTGGGTGTTTCTATGATTGAAGGCCGTATTTCTGCTGGCGTTGTTGTTGGCAATGGTTCTGACCTAGGGGGTGGTTGTTCTACTATGGGTACGCTTTCGGGGGGGGGTAACATCGTTATTTCTGTTGGCGAAAACTGCCTATTAGGCGCGAACGCTGGCACAGGCATCCCACTGGGCGATCGTTGCACAATCGAATCGGGTCTGTACATTACTTCAGGGACTAAGATTTTGGTTCTTGATGATGCTAAGAATGTTGTAGAAACAGTGAAAGGCCGCGATTTAGCGGGTAAAGCGGATCTGCTTTTCCGTCGTAACTCTATCTCTGGTGCGGTTGAATGTGTCACAAATAAGACGGCTATTCAGTTGAACGAAGAGCTTCATGCCAACAACTAATATTTGCTAGCCGCTTTAAAGCGGCTCACTTTTTATAAATGAATCTATGTATAAAATATATAGATATTAAGCTTATAAGAGACGAGCCGCTTATTTTAGCCCTTACTAGCCCTTAACACTAACCCCTAAAATTAGCCCCTGTATCAATAAAGGTTAGCTTTTAATATAAAGTGCCTCCGAATATTTAACCCTCATTTACCCTTACGTGAAAAATAAGATGGCTCTTCTATGACTGCGAGTATTTCACGACGAATAAGATCAAGGCCCACATTGGCAATAAAACGCTGGAAGTTAATTCTATTCGTTGGGTAAACTAAACACTTTGTTTTTAAATGGTCGGCCTTTCCCCAACAAAGCCAAACGGTCCCTAATGGTTTCTCTTCACTACCTCCCTCCGGGCCTGCAATACCGGAAACTGAAACGACCCAATCAGCAGATGAGGCTGCCAGTGCTCCTTGAGCCATTTCTATCACGACTGCCTCGCTCACTGCGCCATGATCTAATAAGGTTTGCTCTTTTACGTTTAATAACTCAGATTTAATTCTATTAGAATAGGTGACATAACCCGCTTCAAAAACCTGAGATGAGCCTGGAATACGGGTAATGTTAGACGCCATTAACCCACCGGTGCAGGATTCAGCCGTCGTCATTGTCTGCTTATTAAGTGCCAACACATCCACTAAGCACTTCGCCACGGAAGCAGGTTGCTCAGATCTAGTATCCAAAAATTTTAAAACATGGGCGCCTAATAACGCCTCAATTTTTTTCTGCCACGGCGGCAATAACTGCTCTGCTTGTTCACTGCGAGTGGTTAATTTTAACTCAACCAAGGGAGAAGCCGCACGGTAACCCACTTCAATTTCTTTTGGCCAGTCAGTGAGCTGACGATCAAATAAATTTTGAATAGCCGATTCGCCAATTCCAAAAACATGAAGTTTATTCGTTTTCACTTTATCTATATTCGGCAACTTAGATTTTATTAGGGGTAATATTTCTTCCGCCCACATCACCTTTAATTCACTCGGTACTCCAGGTGTGCATATAATGAGACAATTATTATGGATGGTTGAAAACCCCACCGCACTGCCTACTGAGTTAGCCACAAGGCTGATCCCTTGCGGTAATAAAACTTGTTTGCGGTTAGCGCCTTCAAGTTGAAAGCCTCGTCTTTCACACCACGCTTCTAAATGCTCCAAAGCTTCACTGTTTTCTTCTAACGCTTGCCCCATTACTTTAGCTAATGCTTCCGCAGTCAAGTCATCCTCTGTCGGCCCAAGACCCCCGTTTATGATAAGAATGTCGGCTTGCTGGCTGATGTGCTCTATTTCTGCAACTAAACAATTAAAATCATCCCCTATCGTTACTTTTCGAGTGAGTTCTGCGCCATGAGCTTTTAAACTCTGCGCCAGCATTACAGAATTAGTATCAACAATATCCCCCACCATTAATTCTGTACCGGTTAATAAAACTTGAATATTTAAAACGGGCTGCGAGTGAATAGTGGTCATTTAATACCCTAATTATTACGATTATTGATACTGAAAAGAGTCTGCTTTCCTTGATGATATGTGTATCCTAGGCTAATTACTATGATATTAATTGCGTGGAATACTATGTTATCTTTTTTCGAAAAATTGATTAAACCTTTTCCAAGCGAAGAGCCTAAACAACCCCCTAAAGGCGTTTTTGCTTTTTGCCGTCATTACAGCCAAGGTATCGAAATCCCTCTGTTGTTAATGGCCGTGTTAACCGCAACACTTGCCATGTTAGAAGTTTCACTGTTTAGTTTTATGGGCGAGCTCGTTGAGTGGTTAGCGACCAAAGACAAAGAAACGTTCTGGCAAGAAGAGCGCTCAACGCTCATTACTATGGCTGTAATAGTACTCGTTGTTTTGCCATTGCTTGTTTTATTGCACGCAGCCATTGTTCACCAAACCCTTCTCGGTAATTACCCGATGGTAGTTCGCTGGTTAGCACACCGTTATTTACTCAAACAAAGCTTAGGTTTTTATCAAGATGAGTTTGCGGGCCGTATTGCGACGAAGGTAATGCAAACTTCTTTGGCTGTTCGTGAGACCGTGACAAAGTTGTTAGATGTTATGGTGTATGTGGTCGTTTATTTTTTATCCATGTTATTTATTATTGCTCAAGCAGATTATCGCTTAATGCTGCCATTATTAGTCTGGTTAGCTTCCTACGTTGCCATACAATATTATTTTGTACCGAAGTTAAAAGCGGTTGCCATTAAACAAGCCGATTCACGCTCGACCATGACAGGCCGTATCGTCGATTCTTATAGCAATATTGCCACTGTTAAGCTTTTCTCCCATACAAAAAGAGAGGCGGATTATGCACAGCAAGGCATGAAAGGTTTTCTAGCAACGGTTTATCAACAAATGCGCTTAGCAACAGGGTTAAACGTCAGCATTCAAGGATTAAACTACTTATTAGTGTTTGTTATTGCTGGCGTATCGATCTTTCTTTGGCAAGAGAATGCTATTGGTATTGGTGCGATCACCATTGCGATCAGTTTAGCGTTGCGCTTAAACGGTATGGCTCAATGGATTATGTGGGAAGTCAGTGCACTGTTTGAAAACATCGGTACTGTGATTGATGGCATGGGCACGCTTTCTCAACCCTTGCAGGTAACCGATGTAAAAGACGCAAAGGCCCTTGTAATAGAGCAGGGAGAGATTGAATTCAATCATATGAACTTCAGTTATGCGATGGCGAATAAAGACGGTGAAATACAACAACAGCGCATTATTAATGATTTAAATTTACATATTAAAGCGGGTGAAAAGGTGGGGATTGTCGGGCGTTCTGGTGCGGGGAAATCAACATTGGTCAACGCATTGATGCGCTTTTACGATTTAGAATCTGGATCCATTCACATTGATGGCCAAGACATCTCAAAAGTTCAGCAAGAGACCTTACGCGCAAATATCGCGATGGTCACTCAAGATACATCGCTGTTACATCGCTCTGTGCGAGAGAATATTTTGTATGGTCGTCCAGACGCCTCAGAAGAAGATTTACAACAAGCGATCAATAAAGCAGAAGCCCATGAGTTTATTATAGGGCTGGCTGACTTAGCGGGTAATACCGGATTGGATGCACAAGTAGGAGAGCGAGGCGTGAAGTTGTCTGGCGGGCAACGTCAACGTATTGCAATCGCTCGTGTCCTGTTAAAGAACGCGCCCATTTTAATTCTTGATGAAGCAACTTCTGCGCTAGATTCTGAAGTAGAAGCCGCTATTCAGCACAGTTTATATCAACTCATGGAAGGTAAAACAGTCATCGCCATTGCTCATCGTTTATCAACCATCGCAGCCATGGATCGATTAATTGTCATTGACGAAGGTAGTATAGTTGAGCAAGGCAGCCATCAAGAACTCATTGCGCATAAAGGCATTTATGCCCAATTATGGGCACATCAGACTGGCGGCTTTATTGCAGACGATTTAACCTAGATCATAGCTTCCTTAAATAGCGACAAACTCACCTAAGGTCCGGTTTTTTTGTACTTCACGGTAATCAAAAACTTGGCCGTTCATCGTGATGTAGACGCCCGGTGGCAATATTTGAACCGCTGCTATCGCACAACCTAAATTAAATAAAGCGTCAGAACCCTTAAATTGATAAGGAATCATCGCCCCTAATAAGACGACCGTTTTATTAGGGGTTAATTGCGCCGCTATGGTGTGGGCCGATGCCACCATTGTATCAGTGCCATGGGTGATAATTATGTGTTTGTCTGCGCAGTCATTACAGGCCTGCAATAAATGCAATCGATCGTCATCACTCATAACCAAACTGTCTTTTAACATCAGTGTATCGATGTTAATCGATAACGTATTCCTTGATTGTGCCAGCATATCCGTTACCGAAGACTGATTAAACACAAGCTCTCCATTCAATGGGTTGTATTGTTTATCGAGGGTGCCACCGGTGATTAAAACTTTCATATTTTTGCCTTTCCTACATTTTTTTAGACTTACTTGACTGAGCGATACCTAAAAACTCCTGCTATTTACATACAACTATATTCTACATCAAGTTATGTCCTTTGATTTGAACGATTCCCTGTCTATAATCCGCGCCAGCTGCATTACTCTTTCTGATAGGAACCCTAATGAAATACCTTATAGCGTGGCTCACGCCATTCATATTATTGCTGCCTAACTTGGCATTTGCCTCAGGCAATGCCAGCGAATGGATAGATTTAACCCGACATTGGGTTGGCTATACTGCTATTACCGTTTTTGTCCTGGGTTATATATTAGTTATATTCGAAGAACAAATTCACATGCGTAAATCAAAGCCTGTGATGATTGCCGCGGGCATCATCTGGATTTTGATCGCATCCGTCTACGCAAATAATGGCTTTGATCATTCTGCAGAAATCGCTATTCGTCATAACTTCCTTGAATACGCAGAGCTATTCTTTTTCTTAATCGTCGCCATGACCTACATTAACGCCATGTTAGAACGGGGCATATTTGATGCCCTTCGCAGCTGGTTAGTGGCCAAAGGCTTTAGTTACAAAACATTATTTTGGATAACTGGTATTTTAGCTTTTTTCATATCGCCTATCGCTGATAACTTAACAACTGCCTTAATTATGTGTGCCGTGGTTATGGCCGTGGGGGCGAATAAGCCTGCATTTATTAGTATTTCCTGTATTAATATCGTCGTTGCGGCAAATGCTGGGGGAGCTTTTAGCCCGTTTGGTGATATTACAACATTAATGGTTTGGCAAAAGGGGATTCTTGATTTCTCGACCTTCTTTAATTTATTTATTCCTTCTGTCGTCAACTTTATCATTCCAGCCGTTATTATGAGTTTTGCATTACCAACCGGTACTCCTGATCCAAATGACAATGGATCAATCACGATTAAGCCAGGCGGACTGCAAATTGTCGGTTTATTTCTCATAACGATTATCACCGCAGTCAGTTTTCATAACTTCCTTCACTTACCGCCAGTGTACGGCATGATGTTTGGTTTGGGCTATTTGAAACTATACAGTTTTTACATACGTCGTTTTAAAGAAGGTCCGATTGAGATGGACAATATAGACCTTCCTCCAAGTAGTGAACCACAGCGTGAAGGCTTCGACATTTTTGATAAGGTCGCAAAGTCAGAGTGGGATACATTATTTTTCTTTTATGGCGTCATTCTTTCGGTAGGTGGTTTAGGTTTTATGGGTTACCTAGACCTGTCGTCTACTTATATTTATGGTCAATTAGGTCCCGGTGTTGCGAACGTGCTGGTCGGTATTATGTCTGCCATTGTTGATAACATTCCCGTTATGTTTGCCGTGCTAACGATGAATCCAGACATGTCTGAATTCCATTGGCTTCTTGTAACTCTCACAGCCGGCGTAGGCGGTAGTATGCTCTCAATAGGCTCAGCTGCAGGCGTTGCCCTTATGGGCCAAGCTCGTGGACACTATACGTTCTTTGGGCATTTAAAATGGACCCCCGTTATTGCCTTAGGATATGGTGCGAGTATTTATACTCACTACTTAATTAACGGCTAAAACAATAAGCGTCTTATTCGCATAATCAATAGGCCTAAAAAAGCCCCGTCTTGCACTCGTAAGACGAGGCTTTATGAAGCAATACTTTATTTAAATAGAATGTCTCTAATGATACCCAATCGCCAAGGGTACGAAGGCTACAATCACCAGCGCAATACCCATCACGGATAAAGGTAAGAGGAACTTCTCATGACGGTACCAAAAGTTGTGCCCTTCTTGCGACGCCAAAGCCACTTCTTTTTCCCCAACCACTTGCCGAGTGAGCAGATGGTTTAAGGCCACAGGCGGACTTAGATACCCTAGTTCAAACGCAACTAATGTCACCATCCAAAAGTGCACGGGATCAATGCCGCTCTCATAAGCGATCGTGGCGATAGTGGCACTGACTAAAATAACCGCACCGTATGGATCCATTACCATGCCAATCACAACAAGAATAACGACTAAAAGCCCCATTGCTAACCAAATTGACTCAAAACTGCCGGGTACAAGGTCCATTAAATGAGAACGTTCTATCACTCCGCCAATACTAACAGATAGTCCCATTAACATTAATAAGGCACCAATATGTCCTGTTGTTTCTGTTGTCGCTTCGCGTAATGTCTTTTCAATCGAATCATTACCGCTTTTTAAATCCTGCCAAGATTCTTCCAAGCGATGTTCAATGTGGTCAATATTGATTTTTTCACGGCCAACTTTTTCTTGGTTCATGCGTTCATAAATCAGTACCACTAAAAGCATGACAGGAAGAATGAAAGGCGCAGAAAACTCATCAAGATAAGCATTTAAGAAGATAGCGTAAAAGGCTAAAGTAAGTGCGATTAAAATGCCATACGGTACTAATTTCCATAATGCTTTTTTCGTTTCAGGCCAAGCGACAGATGCTTTTTCAATACTCAATGTGCCTTGCTTAGTCAGCATCGCAACGGCCGCGAATAACACCGCGGTTAATAAAAACACATTCACACCCCAACCAAATAATTCGTCGGTTGTTACTTCTTTATTCAGTGCTGCAATAATGACGACTAATAAACAAGGTCGAAGTACAACGCCCATGCTGCCCGACATCGCGGTTGCCGCAAGCGCAAGTTGACGACGAGCGCCAGCACGACGCAGTTCATTATAAATTAGACCACCAATTGCGATAACAAAAATACCCGAGGCACCCGTATAAGCGGTTGGTAATGCGGCAATAACCACGACCACAACGGCTAACATTTCAGGAGGTAAATTCCACGGACGAAATATATTAAATACCGCTTGAGCCATTTGCGTTCGCTTTACGAGCATCCCGATCCAAACGTACAACCCTACGTTTAAAAACAGCTGTGATAATTCCATCATTTGATTGAGATAAATACCAATACCGGCCGTATGACCATTCGATATAAAATAAGTACCTGAAATAATACACATGGTGGCATACAGCGGGATCGACAACTGAGCTTTGAGAAAACTACCGCCTGGCTTGGCATCCTTTGGCACGAAGATAAATTGATAAACACTTAAGCAAAAAATCGCACCAAAACCTGATATCCATAGATAATGTAATAAGCCATGTTCAGAGCTAACGACAACACCCGCATTAAAAACAACTTCTTTAAAACTATAAACAGAAAAGAATAAGATACCGCTAGCGACCATTTGCGCAAAAGAAGCAACACGATAATCCATCACCGTTTCCATAGGACGCAAGGCAATGTGATGACGTCTAAATAACGCGGTCATTCCACAAACAAGCACTAAAACAGCAAGCATAATACGCTGTGCATGCAAACCAAATTCACCAAAGCTTGCAACAGAAAGCTCTAATGCACGAAAGGCCCTAACGGCAGGAGTAATTCGATCAACCGTTTGCTCGTAGGTCTGAGTTTTCATCTTACAAACCGATTGAGCATTCATCAAAGACTGACGTAATAGGCTTTCATCAACAGGCTCAGAATCGTCAAACAGACCCCATTCGTCCTCATCGGAAGAAGCCGCGTTTTCAGCAATTAGCCGTGCAAGCTGAGCATCGATATCACCCTTTATTTCGCAATTAGGCTGAACCGGATCAAAACGCAACTGAAAATAGCCATCCCATACATTCTCGCCTAATTTTAATAATTGGGCATGAGTCGCATGACTGGTATTTAAAAGTATGACAAAAATCAAAACCAAAAAGGCTGGCATGGCTGCCAGCCATTCAAAGCCAGTTCGATTCGCCAAGCGAAGGGTCTGGGTCATGGTAGGTACCTATGTTCAAGTATTACTTTTTTCGAGTACTTTTTCGGGTACTTATTTTTAAGTATTTATTATATTTATAATATTTATAATAGAAATTACTGATTGTTTTCTATTCTAATTTTTCAACACATTCCGCTGCGACTGGGTTTGCTTTACATCGTAGTTTACGCATCAGTTTCAACATTTTTCCGTCATAAACACCTTGATCACGCAACTGAAGACGCACATCGCGCAACATACCACCGTACTGCTGCTTGGCATCATCTGATAAATCAATCCAATATTTTGGATCAATTTCATTGGTTTCCTTCTCAACGAATTCATTCACCTTTTCAAAGTAGCTAGAGATTGTAGCCCTAGAGTTTTGTGCAAAACCTGCAGGAAATTTATCCGCGCGAATTAAAAGCTGAAAATCCATATACGCTAATACGAAGCGTAAAATGCCGCCATTTTTTTCTAAGCCTTTATAAAGCTCTAATGGTTTGTAAGCCACGGCAGGGGCATAAGCAACATCAACACTGCCATTATTAAATTTGCCAGAAAAATTAGCAGAGTTTGAGGGCACCATAGAAGCACCAATATGATTGACCAAAAAGATTGAAGGTTCATCATAATCAAGGGTTGCAATGCGCTTGCCTGATAGTTCTTCAACCGTATCAATCGTTTTATCACGAGTGAATAAATAGATAGGTCCTGCTGGCATGATGCCTGCCACCTCATATTGACCTTCACGCATGTACTTAGCCGCTTTAGGGCTAGCAAGCGTTGCGAGAAGTTGACGTAACATTTTTTGATTAGGAATCGCACCAATTGCTTCAATGGTTGCCGTAAATTTATTAAACGGACGCGCACGTGCCCCCGTCACTAATGCAGCATCACATTGCCCAGCTTTAAAATCATCAACGGCAATTTTTTCATCGGTGTAAGGCCGAGGCTCTAAATCGACTCCCCATTCAGACGCAATGGTTCTGTAATCTTTCATTGTGCTAAACAATGTGCCGTTAGCACCCAGTGGATCAAACACACACACGGTTAATTTTGGTAATGATTTCATTTCAGGAAGCTGTGCAAATACCCATAAAGGCAGCAGCAGAACAAAAAGTAGTATCGTACGCATTCTATTAATCCCCTAATAAATCATTAATATCTAAAGCTTCTTCTGCTGCAGATGCATCATCCCAAAAGGTGCCTAAGCCACCAATAGGTGTGCGGCTGCCCGTTGCTTCTGTCCATAAACGATCAGATACGGCTAATATTTGCTGAGTAGCGACGATGTCCAGCATGCGATATTGAACATTAGAAGGCGTTGTTTTAACTGACTGGGCATGACGACGAATGGCATCACGTAGGCGCTCTTCATTACCAGAGCTGTCTGCAATAACGACTTCAATCGCTTGTGCTAGACGAACACCCGATTCATTGGCTATATAACTGGCATCAACGAGTTCTTGCCAAGGATCAATACCCTCTGGCGCATTGTCAGGCATCATTGTCCAAACGGCAGCTTGCATCGCTTTTGGAACACCCCACCAGCGCTGAGCATCGATACACTGACTACCACGAACAGATTTCATCGCAATATCTTTCGGTACGCCAACTTCACCTTGACCCCGTAAATCACTCATTACTGCTTGTAAACCACTGACAAGACCTAGCATCCAGAAGAATTCTTCATCTTTATCTAAATCAGGACATTTTCCACCAGGTTCGCCAAACTCAGACACTAGATGTTTATAAGCTTTGTATTGACGATTAGCAGCGATAGCGAATAAACGTTTTTGACGAATGCGGGCATCTTTAGCTTCACCGATATTTTGCACTTTATAAGCACGGAGATAGGTTAAACCTTCTTCGTTCGCTTTTGCTTCGGCACAAGCACCCGCTTGCATATACATAGAAGTTGCTAGACGATCAGGAGACCACGTTAACTCACTAAAAGAGAGAAGCATTGGAGTCATGCTCTCGCTCATTGCACATCCCATTGTTATGTCATCTGTCTTCATTACGTATGGCATGGCGTAGTCTTCGGTATAGTCATAAGCAAACCAGCCAGTGGTTGTATAAATAGAGCTACAGCCTGTCATCGTTATTAGAATGAGTACCGCAAGAATGGTTCGAATACTTAGATACATTTCAATCCCTGTATGTAATTTTTTGTTATTTTAGGTTACCGATAATACAGTAATTAATGACCATTGATAGCCTTTAGCAGGCTCATCATTTTGGGATATATTAATGAAAATGATCAGAAAACGTATTTTACTGCCATATTTTTATAAATTAATGCCCTTTACAGGTCTTATTCCACTTCGAACGCTGCCATGTTTGTGTACGTCCAAATAAAGAGAGTCCAACACAACCACAAGCGTCAGGTTTGTCTGGGCTATCTGTAACGGTAAGGTTTCCGTTATAAACAGCTCCCGATTCAGGGTTTAATAATTGTCTATCTTCCCACTCACCCTCATCAATGCACTGAACGTCTCAAATGAATTGGATGCTTTCTTAAAACAGTATTAAGCAAGGTGTGTGAGTGCTAACTATTAAAAAAAATTATAAGTTTGTAAATTTGACGTTGTAAAAAACGTCTACTATATAACTAAGACTCAATATAAATTCGCCCACACAGTAAGATCAGGGAAATCATAATGAACCGATTTTTATTTGCTAGCATATTATCCGCTGCTGCTTTTCAACCGGCGATTGCCGCTGAGCAAATTTATGAACTAGAAGTACAAACAGACAGTAATTGGACCAGTATCGAGATTCGCGATGATGCCACATTTGTTAATGCTCCCCCTGGACAAAGTATGAATGTCACCGCAAAAGATGGCATTAAATCGTATACTATTTCGCCTAAGAAAATGCATTTACGCTCTCGAACTCGAGGGGATGTAACGATGAACTTGTTTGTCAGATCGCAAAACAACGTGCTGGGCATAAACATCTGCAAAGGCTCGCCGAATAGCTATACCTTTATCAAGTCTCAACAAGCAAAACAGAAGAATGATGTAAAAGAAAAAGATTATTGCGAAACCGCAGCATTGGTACTGCAGCTTTTTTAATCAGATGACTAACTGCATAACCTTATTAGCCAATAGTCAATTTCATTTATGCTCACACAAAAAAGCAATGCTGATAAGCACTGCTTTTTTCCTCCAAACTACAAGGTTTATTCTTTCAAGCTGTCGGCGTTATATTCTTAACATTTTTTGCCGTAAAATACGCAAAACCTCCTTCAATATCACCAACCTCGACCCGGTGAGGTGATAAAGGTGAATTTTTCAAACTCGCCACATAAACACCCTTAGATGTTATTAAGTTTTTATTTATGTCATTAAAATGAGGTTGTGAGAAAGCAAAAGTTTGCCGCTCACATCCACGTTCAAGAGTCATTATCAACTGAGCATCTGCTAGCTCATTAGCTCGAGAAAAATTAACATAAGTGACCTGATACTCTTGTTCAAATTCGTATAAAAAACGACCAACCTGCTGACGACTGATGCTCATATGACTAAAATACCTATATATAAACAAATGATTCACTATTAAGTATTAGCTAGGATTCTTCTACTTTTCAAATCAAAATAACAGAAAAATACAGACCATTTTTACCCGTCATTTTTAAGTTATCTTTTTCTATTTTTTACCTAAATTATTGTCACTCTAGGGTCACTTTGTTACTTTGTTA
Organism: Oleispira sp.; assembly: GCA_051278005.1. Classification (GTDB taxonomy): domain Bacteria; phylum Pseudomonadota; class Gammaproteobacteria; order Pseudomonadales; family Oceanobacteraceae; genus Oleispira. Next base: position 18,114 of record JBNMQK010000023.1, read on the forward strand.
CTTATTCGTTGCTGTTCTTTAGTGATTATGACAATTTCCTATAGAACGCTTGAGATAAACCCATAACGTTAAGGTGCTTTGCAGCTTAGCTCGTTAGTCGGTAAATTAATTTGATATAAACTAATCCAACATGTCCACTAATACCGTATAGACCAAATTACTAAAAGATATAACCGCTTCAATCAAATAGGCTGAGAATTTCGTTATGAATGAAAAAACTGCTAACATTTTATTAGCCCATGGAAGCAGAGATCCTAAGTGGCAAATCCCTTTTCAAGACATGACTCAGGCTATTAAACGGCATGATGAGATGTCTTCGCCAAATCCATCACAAAAAGTAATTGTTGAACTCGCTTATATGGAGCTGTGTGAGCCGAGCCTTGAAAGTATGTGCGAAAGACTTTTCAAACAAGGCGTTGAACTGATTAATATTTACCCCGTATTCTTTGCCGCTGGCATACATCTTCGCGTGGATGTTCCGAAGCAATTAAAAGCAATTGAAGCTGAGCTTGGCGTGCGAACTAAATTACATCCTCCCGTGGGTCAAGAAAAAGCGGTACAAGATGCGATAACTCAAGTGATTTTAGAAAGGCTATGAGTTCACACTGACAGCGAAAATCTCGAAATTGATCTTAACATCGTTAATTTATGGCAATAACTTATATTAACTAAGAAGTATAATCAGAACGACGTTCGCCAAGGATTGTATATGTTCCGCTTATTTCCCAAAATAATAAGTTTAGCCGCTGTGTTTTTTATCCCCTCTTTCGTTTACGCCAATGGCGAAGCTGAATTGGATAACATACGCATAACGGCAAAAGATGACCCTCTCACCGACATTTCGACTAAGAAGCTAATGCGAGTGCCGGGTTCAGGTAACGACCCATTAAAAGCAATAGAAGCATTACCTGGGGTTACCTTTACCACAGGGAGGCGTGCAGAGCCTGCCGTCCGTGGGTCCTCTCCAGACGATAACCGATACATTATCGACTTTATGCCGGTAAGAAACATTTTTCATTTTGATGGCTCCAGTCTATTGAATGATAATGTTATTAAAGATTTCAAACTGGATGCTGCCGCATTTGATGCCCAATATAATGATGCGACAGGTGCCGTCATTGAAGCCAATTCACGAGCGCCTTATACCGATAGAAAACAAGCAGTTATTGATTTCAGTTTACTGAAAGCCGGCATATTATTAGAAACACCCATGTCAGAAAATTCAGCGGCTTACCTTTCGGTTAGACAAAGTCTGATTCATCTTTATATTGAAAACTTACTCGATGACGAAGACTTTCAATTCACCACCGTGCCGGAATACTATGATTACCAAGCTAAATATCAGCTGCAGCTATCCGGCGGCGATACGTTAAGCATCCAGGCACTTGGTACGAGAGACAAGGCGGGGTTGTTATTCGACGATGAATCCGATCAAGTTAAGCGCGACCCGGGCTTATCTGGAGGCGTAAAATTTAATTCCTATTTTCACTCACAAGGTATTGTATTAGAAAACGCCTTGTCCGAGACAACCCAACTTAAAACGGGTTTTTCTCACATGCTAAGTGATTTCTCACTGGGGCTAGGACTCGATAACAGTATCAAAGCGACTTCCAATGACTATACACTGCGATCTCACTTAACCACTGATATCAATCTAGATCATACACTTCGAACGGGCATCGACATTCTTGAACGCCAAATTGATTTCAAGGGTGACTTCACCGCCCCCGCCTGTGATGAATTTAGACCCGATTGCCGCTTAGTGGATAGTAAAGAACGTATTGTAGAAAGCGATAACCTAAAAATTTATAATTATGACATTTTTATTGCTGACGATTGGTTTTTCAGCCCTACTCTAACGTTAACCCCCGGTATTCTGTGGTCTTATGATGACTATTCTGAACAAATCTTTCTCCAAGGAAAATTTAAGCTTCGCTGGGAGTTCATGGATTATTGGTGGCTCAATAGTGCATGGGGGCAATATCATAAATTCACCGATAACTTTGGCGAAGTGGCGAAAGAGTTTGGTAATCCTGATCTTAAACAATCTACTGCAGATCATTATACATTAGGCGTTGAACATCAAATTGATGAATCCACTTTAATTAAAGTCGACACCTATTATAAAACCTTTGATGACCTCTCTATTTCTCGCCAAAATAAAGAGCGCGTTTACCCGGGATTAACCGACGAAGAATACTTATCACTTCCACGGTATACCAACGATGCCGACGGCGATGCTTATGGCTTTGAGCTATTCATCAACAAATCATTTAGTGAAGGCTGGTATGGATGGTTATCAGCTGCGTATTCAGAAACACGCCGTTATAACAAATTGACCAGTGAAGACTTTAAATATCAATACGACCAACCTTGGATAGTGAACCTTGTTTCAAGCCATGAACTGAATAAAGACTGGACCATTGGCTTTAAATGGCGATATCAAAGTGGCCAATTAATTACCCCCATTATAGGGACAAGCCCTAGCACGAATCCTAACTTCCCAGATTTAGTAGACCCTATTTATGGTAACCTCAACTCTCAGCGCTTAGCTGACAGTCACAAACTCGACGTTCGCTTGGACAGAAACTACCCATACAAGACATGGAATATGGACTTATACGTCGAAGCTCTGAATCTTTATAATCAGGACAATGTGACAGGCTATGACTACAACGCCGATTATACTGAAAAAGAAAAAATCACAGGACTTCCCACAATCATTTCTTTTGGCATAAAGGCTAATTTATAGAACTGCACGTAAAAGCGTCAGCTCATCACCATAAAGCCTAACCATAATTAGGACCTCTACTGGCCGAATTTTTAGCAACAGTAGCCTCTAATATAATCTCTTTTGAGGGTTGTTTTATTCCAACTCAACCCTCACATTAGCTACTCACCAGCGCAATCTAGCCTAAGGCGGAAAAAATGCTAATCGGTAAACGAGAAGAGTTTGATTTAAATGAGATGGCTATTTTTGTGCGTGTAGTCGAATCAGGCAGCTTCACGGGTGCAGCGAAAGCACTCGGCCTACCCAAGTCTACTGTCAGCCGTAAAATCACCCAATTAGAACAACGATTAGGCGTGCGTCTAATCCAACGTACGACAAGAAGTTTAAGCCTCACCGATACAGGCAGCGCTTATCATGCGCAATGTGCCCGCATCTTAGGGGATATAGAAGAAGCCAATATTGCCGTTACACAAATGCAGAGCACCCCTTCAGGCACATTGCGCATCACTGCACCGGTATTATTTGGTTCAACCGTATTATCAGGTTTGATTGCCGAATATATGGAACTTCATCCGCAAGTTAATATTGATCTGATATTAACTGACCAACTGTTGGATATAGTTCAAGATGGGATTGATGTTGCCTTTCGAGTTGGGCATCTAGAAGATTCATCTCTCATTGGCCGTTACTTAGGGGATGTCAAAGCCATTCTCTGCGCAAGCGCAGACTATGTAGAACGCTTTGGAAAACCCTCTCACCCTGACGAAATAAGCAACCACCAAGTCATCTCTGCAACAAGTTGGACTCAATGGTCTCTTAAAGGTCCTGATGCACAAGAAATAAATGTCAGCATTAAGCCGCGTTTAAAAGTTAATGATCTTTCAAGTCTATATACCCTTGCTCTATCAGGTGCAGGTATTACTGCCCTGCCCGTATTAATAGCCGCGTCTGCAATCAAAAGTAAAAATTTAATTCCAATATTATGTGATTGGCCTTTTGAAGCGCATCCTATTCATACCCTTTATGCGAGCAACCGACATCTATCGGCTAAGGTAAGAAGCTTCGTTGACTTTGTTATTGAACAAGTAAGACCTCATCCACCTTGGTTAGTGGATATGGAAGGATACGATAAGTGTGAGGAAGATCTGCCAAAAACAGATCAATAATCAATAACTGACGCTGAGTTACAGTGCTTTCGATAATGACACCGTCAGATGATCATCCGCTCTCGAGCTTTAACAATAGCCTGAGTGCGACTTTTGGCACCCAATTTAGCGTTGATCTTTCGAGCATGAGTTTTTACAGTATGCAAAGAAATAAAGAGCTGATCTGCAATACCTTGATTAGAATTGCCTTCTGCAATTAGAACCAGCACTTCTTGCTCTCGAATACTCAAGTTAGAGGAATCGGTGAAGGAAGCAGACGTCTGTAGCACAGCCATATCACGCTTACTCTCAGAATTGATATCCGTTGTTGGTAACCCCGCGACCGCCGTTGAGCCAAAAGAAAATTCTAAATCAACCATCCTTTTTGATATGAATTGACTTAAATTCAGTTGAATTTCCTCTCGCTCAGCGAGCTGTAAAGCTTGCTGCCAAGCTTGTCTAGCTTTGCCTGTCTCTTTTGTCGAAGCATACACAGCCGCCTTAAGTAGGATTCCTGAAAGCTGAACAATTCCCGCTTGATCATTTAAAGGCGCGCTGTCCAATACCCGCATAACATTCGAATATTCTTTCTTCTGAAACAACAGACGAGCGCAGGACAAGTGATATAAACCTGACTGCATTGGAAATAGTTCAGTATGGTTTACGCCTAGTTGATCGTGTTCTTTAATCACTCGATTTAAACATTCTTGAGCACGATCCCATTTATCCAAGGAGATCCAAATATTCGCTTTTACAATAGCAATCCAGTTTTGGTAAACCTGTTCTGATACTTGCCAGCGCTGCATTAAACGTTCAGCTTCAGAAATAATAGCTAAAGCGGCGGTACCTTCATTATTAATAATATGAATCAATGCTAATAAACTATGACCGTAAAGAACGATCACATCTCGACTGCGGTTGGCTTCATTGATTCCAATATAAGCATCTCGTCGAGCACCATCAACATCACCTTTTAGCCACCGCAAAAAAGCTCGATAAGTGATTAATCGAGCGTGGGGAAATAAACGGGCCTGCTGCGGTAAACTCAGCGTTAACTCTAAACCTTGATCTACAACTTCCGCACTGCGGAGAAGGTGACCGCGATATTGCTCGACCCTCGCGTAATCAAAAAAAGCAAAGATTTCTAAACTCAGAGCCTGATGTTGGCGAGCAATATCAATCGCTAAACGGTTCCAAATACGTGCGCCTTCAGGATTATGGCTAACCAACTCTATATTACAGAGCGTTGAGCACATCAATACTCGAATGGGAAAGCGATCTGCAGGTAACTCGCGTAAAGCCAGCTCACATAAGCTTCGAGCTTGAGTATAATCACCTTCTCCTCGCGCGATAAAGCCCCGCAATGCGAACAGTTGCCCTGGGTAGTCTCTTTCTATTTTATGAGTGTCCAATTGATTAACCAATCGCCCTACCGCAGCGTATTGATAGGTTAATAATAAACTCCAGATTTGCATCATCTGCAGACGAGCAGAGCTGGCAATAATGTCGCTACCAACAACATCACACCACGCTAAAACCGTCGCAAAATCAAGATCGGCAATGATCCGATCAACTTCACTTTCTATCCATAGAGCCGCTTCCTGAGTAAGTTTCCCCAAGCGTGCATGCTGCAAAGCTTCAACTCGAAAACCTTGCTGCTTGAGACTATGAAAAGCCGCTCGATGTGTTTTCTCTCGCTCTTGCTCACTGCTGTATTGACACAACAAATCTGCCAATAATGGATGTAAGGTAAACCAGTCCGAGTGTTGATCAATACTATCAATAAATAGATTGTGATGAACTAGTTGTTGAATCCAATGACGACTATCTTTAATGCCTAAAACTTTATTGCATAAAAGTTCATTAAAGCTGGTAAGTGGAGCGATGCGAATTAAAAAATCTTTTAATTCGCTGTCTATTCCAGACAGAACCTCACCCATCAAGTAGTCTGCTAGTTGCTCTCTTTCATGGCCTAGATCCTCTGGCCATGTTGTGTTTTCCCGACACAACAACCATAAACCTAAACCTGCTGGCCAACCTTGCATCCTCTGCATCAAGGTAAGCGCTTGTTGCTGGTCATTAATACCGGCCTGTTTTAACCAAGCAGTAACTTGCTGAAAGTTAAAAGCTAAATCGTGTTGCTTGATAAACTCTAAACGTGAATCCAGTCTTAAACGCCCCAAGGAATTCGGAATATAACGCGACGCCATTAATAGGCGCACATTAGGAGGTAACTGAATCATTAAACCTTGAATAACATTCCACGCGGCGGGATCTTCTATTTCATGAACATTATCCAGCACGATCACAAGCGAACAATTTAAATCTGCCAGCTCATTCAAGAACAATACTAATACTTCTTCACAGTCCGGCGAACCTTGACTCATGCTTGCTGACCAATAAGCTAAAGCATCGGTCGCGACACCCGCTATCACCCTGTTCGCCACCTCAAGTAGGTGACGTAATAGAAAAGCCTCATGGTTGTCCTTAGTATCTAAGGTTAACCACAAGCCTAAGGTGCCTTGTTCATCATCAGGCTGGCTAATTTTTCGACGATACCAGTCACTCAAAAGCACACTTTTTCCATAACCCGCAGGGGCTAATAACCAAGTGATGGCTTTACCTTGAGAAAGCTTGTTCGATAATTCATCACGCGCCAAGAAATGATCAGGCAACTCAATAGCTTTACTTTTAAGAGTCACCCAAGAAGATAATGCTTTTTGATCTAATTTTGATAACCAAGCTTGGTTAGCTGAATTTAATGTAGCCGTCTTCATTACTGCCATAAGCTTATTATATTTCTATTTTGTATTATTTTTTTTACTTTGATAGCGTATTGATTAAAACTAAAAGTAACAGTCCATGAGATCACGCTCCCCGCTGGAACTCAACATAACACGTCAACAAGAAACATAAAATTACACAATACTCTGAGACTTCCATACTAGGCGCAAAAAAAGCCGTACTTTTAAAAAATACGCCCTTCAACAGAAAGTCGTTTTTCATAAAAGATACAGCTTTTCAAACAAGATATCGGTTTTAAGCCGACCTTCTCACGCAATAAAAGATCAAGAATAAAACATCACAAAGTGTTTACATCATGCCGCCCATACCGCCCATTCCGCCCATGTCAGGCATACCAGCAGCGCCTTCTTCAGCAGGCGCGTCCGCAACCATCGCTTCGGTTGTGATCATCAAACCTGCGATAGAAGCCGCGGCTTGAAGAGAAGAGCGCGTTACTTTAGCAGGGTCTAAAATACCCATAGCAATCATGTCGCCATATTCGCCGGTGCTGGCGTTAAAGCCAAAGTTGCCTGTGCCAGACTTAACTTTATCGACAACCACTGAACCTTCAGCGCCTGCGTTAGAGGCGATTTGACGAATAGGAGATTCCATTGCGCGAAGTGCCAAAGCAATACCGACATTTTGGTCTTCGTTATCGCCCACAACGGTTACCGAAGATAATGCGCGCACCAAAGCAACACCACCACCGGCAACAACACCCTCTTCTACTGCAGCACGAGTTGCATGAAGTGCATCATCAACACGGTCTTTCTTTTCTTTCATTTCCATTTCAGAACCCGCGCCAACTTTGATCACGGCAACACCACCGGCAAGTTTAGCAACACGCTCTTGTAATTTCTCAATATCGTAATCAGAAGTCGAGCTTTCGATTTCAGCACGGATCTGATCAACACGCGTATTAACGGTGGCTTCAGTACCGGCACCATCAACGATCACCGTATTTTCTTTATCGATAACGATCTTACTAGCGGTACCTAAAGTAGAAGGATCTGCAGTTTCTAAAGACATACCTAATTCTTCAGAAATCACCTGACCACCCGTCAGAATTGCGAGATCTTGCAACATGGCCTTACGACGATCGCCGAAACCAGGCGCTTTAACGGCAGCAACTTTGAACGTGCCACGCAAGTTGTTCACTACCAATGTGGCTAGCGCTTGGCCTTCAACATCTTCAGCAACAATCAATAATGGACGACCAGACTTCGCAACGTTTTCAAGAATTGGCAACAACTCTTGTAGGTTATCAATTTTCTTATCAACCAATAGAATTAATGGGTTTTCCATTTCTACGGTCATTTTTTCTTGGTTGTTGATGAAGTAAGGAGATAAATAACCACGATCGAACTGCATGCCTTCTACAACATCTAGCTCATCTTCAAGGCCTTTGCCTTCTTCAACAGTAATCACGCCTTCTTTACCGACTTTTTCCATGGCTTCAGCGATTAAACGGCCAACCGTTTCATCGGCGTTGGCAGAGATAGTCCCTACCTGAGCGATTGCTTTAGTATCCAAGCAAGGCTGAGCTTGTTCTTTAATGGCAGCAACAACAGCAGCAGTGGCTTTATCAATGCCACGCTTAAGATCCATTGGGTTCATACCAGCCGCAACCGACTTCAAGCCTTCGCTAATGATCGCTTGGGCTAATACTGTTGCAGTCGTTGTTCCGTCACCGGCTTGGTCGTTGGCTTGAGAAGCCACTTCTTTAACCATCTGTGCGCCCATGTTTTCGAACTTGTCTTTCAATTCGATTTCACGTGCAACAGAAACACCATCTTTAGTGATGATCGGTGCGCCAAATGATTTCTC
>JBNMQK010000024.1:0-25993 GCA_051278005.1 Oleispira sp.
ATCTAATAACTCAACATCTGATAATTCTGAATCAATATTTATTGGACTCTTATTCATTACCTCATCTAAGTCCATAATATTTTTTCCATTGTGTAAAGGCGAAGCAACTAAATGCGGCTCTTTAGGGAACGTTAATAAGTGATTTTTCAATGGCTCTGTTATTTTATCAATGTATTCAACATACTGTCGCACCATGTCATCAATATCTAAAACACCACTGACAATACGCATCATCATGCCCATCAACCAATCAAGGTGATCTTTCACATCAATTAGTTCATAGCTCTTTTCTGTTAATGCTTGGCGTATCTGCCGAGAGCTGCTGCCTGCCACCTGCATAAAAACATTGCCGGTAGATTCTAATAACGCATCAATCAACTCTACGTCTAACTTGGCAAGTTCACGTTGATTGTCACCATTCTGCATACTCTGACACATTTTATGCACGATACTAAGAATTTTCCCTTGTGAACTTTTCACACCTTTTTCTACAGACATTTTCATCGCTGCTGGCATAGCATGACTGAAAAACTCTAACCCTGATAATAGAAAATCGCCTCCTAATTCAAGTTCTTTAATTTGGTATAAGTCACTCAAAAATCCCAGATTAGCATCCAGTTTATAATCAAGAATTCTTATACCAGAGCCCTGCAGAGTATGTACAACTCTCATTCTCGTTAGAGTTCTTAATGCCATGCGTAAAGAGGTTCTATCAACCCCTAGATATTTTGCAAGCTGTCGCTCGGGTGGTAATTTATCACCCGGTACAAGCTTACCGATATAAACTAATGCTATTAACAAATCTGTAATTTGGTCGGGCAGTGTTTTTACTGACGTCTTCTTTATTATCATAATTATCAAGGTAAGTATTATGTAAGTACAACTACTATAGCCTCGCTTTAATAAGAATTCTACCACTGATTCGGATTAACCAATTTTACTTTATAATTAGACGACGGTTATATTTTCACATATTGCTAGGATAAATTAATATGAAAATAAGTAATGAAAAACAGACAACTTAAACGCCTGTGTGTGACATGAACCTAAAAACTTGAACTTCTTAACCAATATCAAAGTTATGTTTTTCAGGTTTTAAGTGTAATGCAAAGATTAATGTATCTTTTAGCTCGTCATCAGAACGGCCATCGCGAATGATGGTACGCAAATCCTTGCCAAACGGCGGGGCCATCTGTTTTATAGGCATATGATTCTAAAGAATATTTTTCTTCTATTTTACTTTTTATATCCGCGCTGGATAAAAAAGTGACACTGCAGTCATAGCCTACTTCACCTAATGGCATCTCTTCGATAAAAGAAATATTTAAATCATTTGCTAAGGCGAAATCCGTCAGCCGCACAACTTCATTATTCATGCCACGCATAATCACTGCGTTTAATTTAATACTGTCAAAAGAGGTCTATTAACTGTTTCATATTTACATTCTATGACCGCCAACCGTGAGTAGCCAGCACATAAAAAACTGAACTCAAAATTGTTTATTAATACGGATCATTAGCCCCTATGCAATTGTAAATAAATCCGTCAACCACATAATGTAACCTATGAATTCATTAGTGTTTAACTAATGAATTTTGCATTTGAAGAACAGGCAGACGCTAACGATATGCGAGTTAACGGTTTATGTAATATACCAATACTTGCACTCATACCTGGCTCGATTTTTTGTCCAACCCAACTCACTAAAATAAAACAGGCATTATCTGGGTTCGTTAACGTAAAAATGTGATTACGTGCGTCACGACTTAAGGCGCTATCAACTAAAATAAATGAATAGCCCTCAACAGAAGATAAAGCTTGGTCAGCACTCGCAATAACATCGACATGTTCTTCCCCCAACTCATCAATGATCCACTGTTTAAATAATACAGAATCCGTATAAACACAAAACCCACCGTCTAATGGGAGCGGCATCGGTTTAATAAAGGAATGACCAACGGCTCTCGCTTTCACAAAAAATTTAAAAGTAGAACCTTTTTCATCAGAATGAAGTAGCGACAGTTCACCCTGCATCATATTACAAATCTGCTGCGAAATAGGCAGACCAAGGCCTGTGCCGCCGTGCTCACGAGCATAAGAATTATCTGCTTGCTGAAAGGTCTCAAAAATACGTTGACTAGCACTATCAGGAATCCCCATTCCAGTATCGCTGACTTCTCCTTGCAGGTAGCCATTGTCCCAACCAATTACGACACGGATACCACCCGCATGAGTAAATTTAAGCGAATTACCAATAAGGTTAATCAGTACTTTTCTGAAATTTACAGGGTCCACATCAATCTTAGCAGGTACGGCATGACTAAACGTTAAGACTAAATCTAAACGTTTTTCAGCGACTTGCGCGGCAAATAAAGCAACGATGCCATTAAAGAATGCTTCAGTAGCTACCGCTTTTCTCTGCAATTTTAGGCCACCCGCTTCAATGGCAGCAACATCTAAAATTTGATTCACCGTATCCAGCAACACCTGCGCACTCATGTTGCACAATTCAATATATTCATCTTGTTCTTCGGTGGTATGGGTATCTAGTAATAACTGGTTCATCCCTAAAATACCGTTGATTGGCGTTCTCAACTCATGACTCATATTCGATAAAAACTGCCCCTTTATCTTATTGGCCACATTTGCATTATGAGTCGCTTGTTTAAGCTCTGCTTCCAAGATAAGCGCCTGATCGACATCCGACTGTAGGTGTATGTTCAGTTTCACTAATTCTTCGTTCATCTCAACATACGTACTGCGGTACGCCAGAATTAAAGGAATGGCGATGGCAAGCAATACGATACTCATACCAATAACGTATAAAACAGCATGCTGCAGAGAATTTTCAATAACCGTAATATCCATGTCGGCGGCAGCGACGTAAGGAAGTCCCTCGGGGGAGACCATCGGCATCAGAATTGTTCTGAATAATCCCCAAGAATCCCCCGCCGTCACGTAAATAGGCTCTTTCGCGGACATTGCCTCAAAATACTCAGGTGCGCCTTCCGGGTAATCCGTCCAGTAGGTGACAACCTTATTATTTTTAATATCGTCTTTGGTATAGTTACAGGAAGTAAAATAGATCTTACCGTCGACCATCACGTAACTATAAAGATAGGTTAAATCACCACTACCAGCATGGAGACTCATTAGCTCTAGATTATGCTGGTCTTGCTCATCAGAAATGGCGCTGGCATAGCGAGCAATATCATGGAAGTTTTCAGGTAATATTGCAGGAATGTTGCTTGCCGCTGCCAATAAACGCTGATCGATATCGGTTAAAAAGCGATCACGCTCTTCAATGTAGCTAATAGAAGCAATTAAAAACACACCCAAAATATAGACAAGAATGGCTCCAGAAAAACGCGTTACTCTAGACTTCAATATTTAATCCCATTCTGTTATGAACAAACAATCATCAACACATGCTCGCTAAAAACTAAAAAATAGTTTTAAAGGTAAGCACCGTATTCAATAACCACACCTACATTAGACAATAGCATGGTTATTCACACGTATTATTGGTCTTTCGCATCAATCCCTACTCGCTACCTTCTGTTTAGGATGAACTGACGTTATTGCACCCGAACCCTGAAACTGATGCTGAAGCTCGGGTGGGGGACCCCGTTTGAAGCTTTAAACGCTCCGCTTAAAGATACCTTTATATTTGTTACAGCACTATCATAGCCGGCAACGCTCGGTACTGGGGTATAAATAAATGAGGCTCCGTTGTCGTTAGAAAAGGAAATATTGTCCGTTGTGCTGGCGAGACTTTCCATAAAATAGCTGAGCCCACTTGCCGAAGTGCCGTCCGTGAAAAGTAGTGGTCCAGAGCCAGCCCCATTGATATCGTTTACGAAAAAATCGGTATTGACGGGCATAGGGGCAGTAATAACCACCGTATCGGTGTTCGTTACTCCGCCTCGGTTAGTTACCAGATCTGTATAGAGCATCACCGACCCGGGTATGGCCTTCGGGTTGTGTTGCAGGTTTACCGGATCGGAATAGACCTGCACGGATTTGAGTACAAGGATGTCGGGGAGTGATGGAGGTGGGAAAAGTACATCGCAGGCAGTCGGCACCTTTACTATCAGATTTACTTGGTGCGACCAAAGGGGATAAGTATGAATATTACTCTCAGTGACGTGGCCACGCACACGTGAGGTAGTTCCAGTAATTGCACCTACAAAGGTGAAGAGGTCGCCACCTACCTCGACACCCGTTATGGTCATGACACCAGCGCCAATGCTGCGGATGCTAAGCTGCACCGTGCTCCCGGCGCCGATAGTAATTGCGCCGGCAACGGATTTCACTCCGCCACCCACGCTCACATTGGTCGCCAGTGTGATGACCCCAGGGCCTGTAGAACCCACATCACCACAAATCGTACTACCACCACCAACGACGACTGCGCCCAACGCCGAGATGACGCTCCCACCCACAATGACATTGTTTGTCAGGGTAAGGACGCCAGCGCCCGAGGAGGACACACCACCCACAACCGTGGTGCTGTCGCCAATATTAATACCGCCCGCAACTGTGAATATATCCCCACCTACCGTTATGTTGGACCCCAGTGTAACAACGCCCGCACCTGTAGAAGCCACACCACCGCCAATTGAACTTCCATTACCCACTGTGATGCCACCCACGGCGGAAACCACGTCTAATCCCACTATAACGTCCGCGCCAAGGGTAAGTACGCCCGTACCAGAGCTACTAACACCGCCGTCAACCTGCGTACCTATTCCTAGGCTAATTGCACCATTGAAGGAGCTGAGACTACTGCCAATACTGACGTTTGTTGCCGCGGTGATGACGCCCGCACCTGTGCTAAAAACGTCACCGCCAACATGGCTTCCGATACCGAGGGTGATCGCACCCGCGTCGGTGTGTACGTCTCCCACCACGCGAGTATACGTTGCTAGAGTGATGATGCCCGTTGGCGTGTTAGCTGAGAGATCACCTCCGATAATGCTGCTTAAGTATACGTTAATAGCTGCCATTGAGCTTACATTTGCATTGACCTGAGTATTGGTTACCACCAGGGCTGTGCCGATCCCCACAGTGCCAACCACCGCTATATTTAGATCCGAGGCCAGCCCGTCAATATTGACAGCAGCATCAGTTATTACAAAGGTTCCTACAACATTGATAGTGGCCGGAGTGACTAGTGCGTTTGGATCCATTGTTACTGTATCGCCCGCCACAAGTGTCAAATTGTCGCAAGTGTAATTGCCCTTACTGACGTAAGAGCAGCTCATTGGAAAAGAGTTTGACGTCGCTGAAAAAAGATAGTCAACCGCCACCACGGGAAGCGTAATCAACAATAACGACAGCATTGCGACTAAACGTATTAGTCCGCAACGCACGACTATTGCATGATAAAAAATGGGGACAGACTGCATTCTCTCTCCTGAATCTCATAAAGTGCTGGTGAGCGGCCCGTTGTTCTTGAGATTTTTTATTGTATCTTGGTCGACTTTCACGAGCAGTGTAATATAGGGCCACTCATTGCGGTAACTCTTTTCTCCACCTTAAAATATTGCACCCTCTAATGACAACGCTACCCGCAACCTCCTGCTTAGGGTAAACTGACGCCCTTATTCGAACCCTGAATTACAAGATTATTACTATGTCTCAGTCGTCTCATACCCCTGCCCCCATGTTAGAAAGCTATCAGCCAAAGAAATTTGAAAGCAAGCTGCAACAACACTGGGAGCAAACCAAAGTTTTCAAAGCGGTCCATGATGCCAGCAGAGAGAAATTCTACTGTTTATCCATGTTCCCTTACCCAAGCGGACGACTGCACATGGGTCACGTACGTAACTATACGATTGGTGACGTAGTCTCTCGTTACCAGCGTATGCAAGGCAAAAACGTGATGCAACCAATGGGCTGGGATGCGTTTGGCCTACCGGCAGAAAATGCAGCCATTAAACATAAGACGGCTCCTGCGAAATGGACCAAAGAAAACGTTGCCTACATGAAGACCCAGCTCAAAAGCTTGGGCTTTGGTTATGATTGGGACCGTGAATTCGCGACCTGTGACCCTGAATACTATCGCTGGGAACAGTGGTTCTTCACCCAGTTAGTAGAAAAAGACATGGCTTACAAAAAAGTCTCTGCGGTTAACTGGTGTCCGAATGACCAAACCGTACTCGCCAACGAACAAGTCATTGATGGCGGCTGCTGGCGTTGTGATACCCCTGTCGTGAAGAAAGAAATTCCACAATGGTTCATTCGCATTACCGCCTATGCTGAAGAATTATTGAACGATCTAGACCAGCTAGATGAATGGCCTGAGCAAGTTAAAGCCATGCAGAAAAACTGGATCGGTCGCTCTGAAGGCGTAGAAATGCGTTTTGCATTGAAAGATTCCAGCGAAGAATTAGAAATCTATACGACTCGCCCTGATACCTTAATGGGCGTGAGTTATGTTGCCGTTGCCGCAGGTCACCCATTAGCCGCGCAAGCGGCTGCAGCAAGTGACGATAATACAGAAATTCAAACCTTCATCGACGAGTGCAAAAAATCCAGCACCGCAGAAGCCGATGTCGCGACGATTGAGAAAAAAGGTGTCGATACAGGCATCAAAGCTATTCACCCTGTGACCGGTGATGAAGTGCCGGTTTGGATCGCTAACTTCGTCTTAATGGATTATGGCACAGGCGCTGTTATGGCCGTTCCCGCTCACGATCAGCGTGATTGGGAATTTGCAACTAAGTACGATTTAGACATCAAGCAAGTGATCGCACCTAAGCCAAAGAAGGGCGAAACTGAAAGCGCGGCTATCGATTTATCGGAAGGCGCTTATACCGAGAAAGGTATTTTGGTTAACTCCGGCGAATTCAATGGTTTACCCACCAACAAAGCATTCAAGACCATCGCTCATTGGTTAACGACTAATGGCAAAGGCGAGATCAAGGTTAACTACCGTCTGCGTGACTGGGGCGTCAGCCGTCAGCGGTATTGGGGTAGCCCAATTCCAATGATTCAAAAGCAAGACGGTACTTCAGTAACCACACCGGTAGACATGCTACCAGTTATATTACCGACCGACGTGGTGATGGATGGCATTAACTCGCCCATCAAGAACAACCCTGAATTCTCCAATATCGAAATCGATGGCGAACCTGCCTTCCGTGAAACGGATACCTTCGATACCTTTATGGAATCGTCTTGGTACTACGCCCGTTACTGCTCGCCACAGAGCCACGATAAAATGCTTGAACCAGAAGAAGCGAATTATTGGCTGCCTGTGGATCAATACATTGGGGGTATCGAACACGCGATCTTGCACCTTCTATACGCGCGCTTCTTCCACAAGTTGTTACGTGATGCTGGCTTGGTTGAAAGTGACGAGCCGTTCAAAAGCTTATTATGCCAAGGCATGGTATTAGCCGATGCGTATTATTACACCACCGAAAATGGCGCCAAAGAATGGGTTAACCCCGCTGACGTGACCACTGAGCGTGATGAAAAAGGTAAAGTTACCCGCATTACTGAGACGGCTACCGGTCGAGAGCTGCAATTCTCTGGCATGAGCAAGATGTCAAAGTCGAAAAATAACGGTGTAGATCCACAAGCTGCTATCGATCTTTATGGCGCCGATACTGTCCGTTTATATACCATGTTCGCCGCGCCACCAGAGCAAACGCTTGAATGGTCAGACGCGGGCGTACAGGGCGCGAAGAAATTCCTTGAGCGTCTATGGCGCTTAAGCTTCGAACTGACCTCGGGTAAAGCTGAGACTTTAAATATAGAGACTCTAGATAAAGACCAGAAAGCGGCGCGTCGTAAGATTCATGAGACCATCGCGAAAGTTACCATCGATATGGGACAGCGTCAGACTTACAACACGGCGATTGCAGCCATTATGGAATTGTTGAATGCGCTGAACAAGCTCGACAAAAACGATGAGCAAAGCCGTGCGGTAGGCCGTGAAGGTGTAGAAGCGATTATATTAATGCTTGCGCCTATCACGCCGCACATAACCCACGAATTATGGATCGCTTTTGGTCATACCGATTCCGTACTGGACGCCCAGTGGCCAGTGGTTGACGAAGCAGCGCTTGTAAAAGACAGCATCGAAATGGTGGTGCAGGTAAACGGTAAGGTTCGCGCCAAACTAGAACTGCCTGCTAACGTCAGTAAAGAAGAAGCAGAAGCCATCGCTCGCGCCAATGAAGCGGTGATTAAGTTTATCGGTGAAAGCACTATCCGCAAGGTGATCGTAATACCGGGTAAGCTTGTGAACATCGTTGCTAACTAGCTTCTTGATAATGAGATTATTGCTCGCGAAACGCGAGCAATATAAGAGTATTAAATAGTATGAAACAGCTTCTGATTGCCCTAGTCATATTAACCACCACCGCCTGTGGTTGGCATTTGCGGGGCATCACGAAATTGCCCTCCAGTGTTCAAATTATGACACTCGAAAGCCAAGCAAATAATCGCTTTACGCAAAGGCTAAAACAGCAGTTAACGTTTAATGGCGTCGTGTTCCCAAGTGACGCCAGCGCTAATGTTCGTTTAATGATCGCACCGATTACAATTAAACGATTAACGCTATCGGTTAATAGTCTAGGGCAAGCTGCTGAATACGAATTGAATGCCGAACTAAAAGTACGTTTAATTCAGCTTGAAGAAGGCACCGACACTGAATGGAATCTCAGTGGTCGTCGCATCTTCAGCAATGATATTAATAGCGTTATTGCGACTCGAAGTGAAGAAAAGATCCAACGCCAAGAGCTGGAAAATGATTTGATTCGTCAGTTAATGAATCGCCTTAACAAATCAACGCTAAAATAAAGCGCTCTCGTTAACGAGTTTTACCCAACAGGAACCTTAGATGAAATTAAAAACGGAACAGCTAGGCACACACTTGCAAAAGCAACTAGCCCCTTTTTACATCATCTCCGGTGACGAACCGCTACTGGTTCAAGAAACGTGTGATCAAATCCGCATAGCGACTAAAAAACACGGCATAGAAGAGCGTGAGCTTTTGCATGCAGAAGCCGGGTTTGATTGGACAGACTTACTGGATCAAGTTAATGCGATGTCACTCTTCGCCAGTCGCCGCTTAATTGAAGTACGCATTCCCAATGGTAAGCCCAGTGATAAAGGCAAAGCCTTATTAGAAGTCACCGCCAATCCAAATCCAGACAACGTCGTCTTAATTGTGACACCACGCCTAGATGCTGCTACGCAAAAGACCAAGTGGTTCAAAGCGCTTGAAGCAGCGGGTGTCTTTATTGCGATATGGCCCATCGACAGAAATCAACTACCAGGCTGGCTGCAGCGACGCATCCAAGCCGCAGGCATGAGCGCTAGCCAAGATGCTGTTGCACTCTTTGCGCAACGTATAGAAGGTAACCTACTGGCGGGCGTTCAAGAAATTGAAAAGATGCGCATGATGGGTACTCAACAAATCAGTATCGAACTGATTGAAGAAGCCACCGCTGATAGCGCACGCTATGATGCCTTCACTTTCGCTGACAGTTGCCTATTAGGCAATGTCGGTGACGCGATGCGAATATTAAGCCACCTAAGGGCTGAAGGTCATGAAGCCATCATGATATTAGGGGCAATTGTTCGAAAGATTCGTCAGCTGATAAGCTTACAAGCTTATGGCCCTCAACGCTTAACAGAAGGGTTTAAATCACAAAACATTTGGCCCAAACAACAGCCTCCTTTTAAGTCTGCGTTATCCCGCTTAAAACAAGCAGATCTGTTTGAATGCCTGCAAACGGCCGAACATACCGATCGTGCCATCAAGGGCGATGGTAACGATCCGTGGCTCTTGTTAAGTCGTTTAACTGAACGGTTAACCGGTGTAAGAATGCTTGCTAGCTAACAGAGTAAACACTGGCTTTATCACAGTATTTTGCAAAAAAATGAATAATAATAGCAACATACAGATAAGATTACCTGCCTACAAAATAGCGACGATACTGACAAACGAGATTTATATTAAGTGCTAGCCTTTAGTAATTGACCTGCTGTATTACTGAGCAACAATAATTGATTTAGAGGTGCGTTTATGAGCTTTGCAACTAATCAACAAAAAAATGCTGATTTAGTTTGGGATCTGAATAAGATTAGCCAACATAAACAAGCAATGGACTTCGTTAAGAAGTTTGAAAATAAACTGTGTGTATTTTCCGATACCGTAGAACAGCTGTACACCAACTACAGCATTTTCTTTCCAGAAAATACCGGCAGCCAAATGGTTATTTTGCCTGACCCCTATGCATTCCATGATACTTTTTATCACTTAAAAAATAACGCAGTGCAGGCCACTGGCTTACATATTATTCCTGGCAACCTAATTGGCAAACAAGGCTTGTACCTTGTGATCTCCCACAAAGATAAAAATGTACGCTCAGTCCCTATTCCTTTCCAAGAAGGTATCCGTCAAATCTTACGCCGTAGCCATTCTGATGATCCGTTTTTACCGGTCTTAATGAAAGGTGATCTACGTCAATTTAACGACCAACTACCGTGCCTTCACCTACACCGTTTACGTTTAAACAAACTAGAATCACTGTCTGAATTAGAACGCAATGGCATTAAATCAGCCATTACCGATAAACTAATGAAACTGTACCAAGAGTCATCTGCCCTAAATTTATAAGCTTTCCAACACTAAGTTTATGATCGAATAACAATCAGTTTTGTAAAAGTCAGCCGATATCGCGACTAGAGGGATTTACCCCAACCTTATCCCAAGCCTTATCCACAGAAATTGGGCATAAGTAACAAACCCTGCATTTCATACAGAAGACGTTTAAAAACAATCACATAATTTAATTAACCACTCTAAGTGTTTGAATATCAGGCATTTGTTAGATTTTGTGTGTTAATCACACAATTTAAAACGAGCGTATGATAATAGGGCTATTACGGTGATTACCCCAAGGCTATCCCATGAGTTATCCACAGAAATAGTGGGTAACTTTGAGCTATCGTTCACGGCGACGCTAATTTATACTGAACACCGTTGAATTTATTTACATCAAAACACTACTCATCAGAGGTCATATGACTAATTCCGCACAATCACAATATTATTCAGTGGAAGAAGCCTGTGAAAAACAACTCCGTGATCACGAACTGCCCTCAACTATCGAAGGCTTCCTCATCGTCACTGAATTATTTAGCTACTTGGTGGATGATGTATCTTGGGATCAGGGAAATGGTAAACAGCCTTCTGTTTTGTTGATGAACGCCAATATTGCTGATTCTTTAGGCCAATACGACGAACTCACTGAATGCTTTGGGGGTGTTGCGCTTTATCAAGAATGGGTAGAGGTCACTGGCATATTAAGAGAATCGGGTATTGGCGCATTTGAGCGCCAGCTTTACCGTATTGATTCTTTAAATGTTCTTATCGAAGAAGAGGATGAATCGGTTAGCAAATTCACGATTGAACTTGCTTAATTATTCATAGCAGCGTGTGATCAGGACGCTTTTGGCATAAAGCGCTGCAGGTGAAAAATGCCAAAAATCATAATGAATACCGCATCTTTTACGGGTTGCTCACTTTTAGCTTTTAAAGCAAACCAAAAAAAGGTTGTTTCCAGTACATGTGCACCCGCAACGATCACTGCAGCGAGAGGTAAATACGACAGTAGTCCAGGCCATTGCATGACGTAGCTCGCTAACGCCAACAACCAAAAAACAACGGTTGCGGCCTTATTCATCGTTATCCACATAGTAAAATTCTCTTATTTTATTGATTAAATTCAAGCGTCCCGCATTATTCCCCTTCGCTGACTTATTGCCTAGGTGCAAATTAGCCAATTTGATGGTTAAGAGGTAGAATAATGAAAAATATGAAGCAACAATTTGCTTGAAGTTTGGGCTTGAGGTTTTAGCATGACGAATAACACAGATAATACCACCCATTTTGGTTACAAGGATGTCCCAGCAGAAGAAAAACAAGCCATGGTGGCTGATGTATTTCACTCTGTGGCAGCCAAATATGACGTGATGAATGACCTAATGTCATTCGGTGTACACCGTTTATGGAAGCGCTTCACTATTGATATGTCAGGTGTTCGCCCGGGTAATAAAGTACTCGATTTAGCTGGTGGCACGGGCGACCTTACCAAGAAATTCAGCAAAATTGTGGGCCCATCAGGCACCGT
Source organism: Oleispira sp. (assembly GCA_051278005.1). GTDB lineage: Bacteria > Pseudomonadota > Gammaproteobacteria > Pseudomonadales > Oceanobacteraceae > Oleispira. Next base: position 12,160 of record JBNMQK010000024.1, read on the forward strand.
CGTATTAGCGGACATTAACTCTTCTATGTTAGAAGTTGGCCGTGAACGCCTTACAAATCAAGGCTACGTGGGCAACATTGAATACGTACAAGCGAATGCACAATACTTGCCGTTTGAAGACAATACCTTTGATATCATCACCATCGCCTTTGGTTTACGTAACGTCACCGATAAAGATGAAGCATTACGCTCCATGTTTCGTGTACTGAAACCCGGTGGACGCTTATTAGTATTAGAGTTCTCTCAGACCAATAATCCATTATTGAAAAAAGCTTACGATCTATATTCTTTCACGGCTTTGCCATTAATGGGCAAACTCGTAACCAACGATTCTGAGTCTTATAAATACTTAGCGGAATCGATCCGGATGCACCCAGATCAAGAAACCTTAAAAGGCATGATGGAAGAAGCGGGCTTTAACCGTGTTAGCTATCATAATATGACGGGCGGCATGGTTGCCCTACATCGTGGAATCAAAGTTTAGGTTAGACAGACTATGATCAGCCCAAGCATCGATAGCGCACTGTGCGCTAGTATAGAACTCAGTATTAATGCCCTGCTTCAACACGACCCCGCATTGCTGCGAGCGTTGGTTAAGCTTGAGGGTAAACGCATTCGTATTCAAAGCGATGATTGGCTTATTTTAGTCGTCACGGTTCATTCACACGGTTTTCACTTTAGCCTAAGTGATGATGACGAATGTAATGCCACAATTTTTGGCAGCATCAGTGAGTTAATGGCCGTCGCTCTTGCCAGTGATAAGGCCGACGCATTAATGAATGGTGATGTGGATATCAGTGGCAGCAGCGCGCTGGTATTAGATCTGGCTAAAATTGTTCAGCAATTGGATATTGATTGGGAAGCCCTTATTAGCCCGATGATGGGTGGCTTAGTGGCTCACCAAATAGGCAAAGGCTTTCGCAGCTTGATCCAGTGGGGAAAAGACAGTAGTCAAACCCTCGCAACCAACAGTAAAGAATATTTAGAAGAAGAAGTGCAGCTACTAGTTCCAAAACCCATGGCTGAAAATTTTGGCCAACAAGTTAGTGATCTTCGTCTGGCAACCGACCGAGCAGAAGCGCGTCTGGAAGCAATCAAACAGCTCATCATCAAACGTAATCAACCTAAAGAACAAGGATCTTAAGCTGTGGCTAATTTTTGGCGTCTATGTAAAATTCTCTACATATTTACTCGCTACCGCTTAGACGACCTACTGCCTACTGAGCAGTTTCCACTTTCATTGCGCATCGCGCTCTGGCTGGCACCTTGGCGCTTAGCCCCTGTTCCTAAAAACCTATCCCGTGGCGATCGCTTAAGATTGGCATTAGAAGCGCTCGGCCCTATCTTCATAAAATTTGGCCAAATACTATCAACTCGTCCCGATCTTGTACCAACTGATATCGTCAATGAGCTGGTAAAATTACAAGATAACGTTCCCCCTTTTTCAAGCAAAGAAGCCATACAGCTGATCGAGTCCCAACTGGGCGAAAGTGTGGATACGTTATTTGCTGAGTTCGATCCTAAACCAATGGCATCGGCTTCAATCGCCCAAGTACACCCAGCAACGTTGCACGATGGCACCAAAGTGGTCGTTAAAGTCGTTCGCCCCGGCATTGATAAAACCATTGATCGTGACATGATATTGCTCGATCAGATGGCGCACTTAGTTGAAAAATATTCCTCCGAAGGTCGCCGTTTAAAACCGGTTGAAATCGTAGAGGATTATAGCAATACCATACATGCAGAACTGAATTTAGCGATTGAAGCCTCTAACGCGACCCAGTTAAAACGCAATTTTGAAGGGACAGACCTACTTTATATCCCTGAAGTATATTGGGATTTAACCAGCACCAGTGTCATGGTCAGTGAGCGTATCTATGGCATCCCAGTCTCCAACATCGCAGCCCTAAAAGCTCAAAACACAAACATGAAAGCATTGGCTGAACGCGGTGTAGAATTATTCTTCACCCAAGTATTCCGCGATAGTTTCTTCCATGCCGACATGCACCCTGGTAATATTTTTGTTGCCCACGGTAGCCCAGAAACACCCAAATACATTGCCATCGATTGCGCGATTGTGGGAACGTTGAGTGAACTGGATCAGCAATATTTGGCGCGTAATTTATTAGCCTTTTTTAACCAAGACTATTACCAAGTTGCACAACTGCACGTCGACAGTGGCTGGGTTCCTTCAAATACCAAAGTGCATGAGCTAGAATCGGCCATTCGCTGTGTCTGTGAACCTATCTTTGAAAAGCCCATTGCAGAAATCTCTTTTGGCCAAGTATTACTGCAACTATTCAGTGTTGCGCGTCGTTTTGAAATGGAAGTTCAACCACAATTAGTATTGCTGCAAAAAACATTACTGAACATCGAAGGCCTAGGCCGTCAGCTTTATCCAGAATTGGATTTATGGAATACCGCCAAACCTTATATGGAACGTTGGGTTAAAGAACGTTTTGGCCCTCAAGGCGCATTGCGTGAACTCAAACGCCAACTGCCTAACTGGATCGAGAAGGGTCCACAGCTGCCCGGGTTAATTCACAGCAGCCTGACTAAGCTAAGCCAGATCGATAGCAGCCAAGCGCACATTTCAGATCAAATATCACAACTGAATTTAGAAATAATTAAGCAACGCCAGCAAAACCGCCAGCAGAAATTAGCCCTTACTAGCATGGCATCGGGTGGTTTCTTTTGGTGGCAAGCGGCGGCGCTAGCAGTACCTGATACCTTGGGCATATCGCTGGCCGCGTTTGGTGCAGTATGGCTGATCATTAGAGGCTAGCCTTCTAGCCTTCGCTACTTCCCTCTAAGTTGCAATGCGGCTGATTTCAAAATCAGCCACGTAATCGCCAACTCACTTCTAATAAACCCTTTAAATTTTGCAATGCCATCGTCTATTGGGGCCTGACTTCGGTGGAAAAAAATATGCGCAGAAGCCTTAGGTAAAATGACTTGATCTTGATAGCGATTACCGGGAACAAAGGCCAGCTTCACTCCAGGGAATAACGTCATATAAGCCAAAATGGGCTCATCGCATTGCTGACAGACACCCCGTTTTAGCAATAAACCAGGTCGCTTGTATTCAATATGTTCGCCTTTAATCAACTCAGCATTCTTAGCCCACATCACCGTCACATCGGAGAACGGCTTCTGATAAAGTGTTTGGCAAATCGTGCAATGACAATGAAAACGTAACATAGGCGGCTTCGCTACCTTCACTTGTGTTTGCCCACATTCACATTGGCATGATAATGCCTGCTGATTGCTCATATCGTTCCCCTTATAAAATCTAACGTTATAAAGTATCGTTACCCTAAATCATACTCATAGACACATCACCTAAGATCACCAGAGTATTAGCTGCGTTCAATAGTACCCTCAAGAGTGAGATTAAGGTAAGCTTCGAAATATATTTTCACCAAGATAAGATACATTCAATGAGCAACTGGCTGGATGAAATCAAATGGGACAGCGATGGCTTAGTCCCCGCGATTGCACAAGACTACCAAACAGGTCGTATTTTAATGATGGCCTGGATGAACCGTGAAGCGTTAAACCTCACGATCAAAGAAAACCGAGCGATCTATTACTCTCGTTCACGTCAGCAATTATGGCGTAAAGGTGAATCTTCGGGGCATGTACAAAAGCTACATGAGACCCGCTTAGACTGTGATGCCGATGTTATTGTGCTGCGAGTCGAACAGATTGGCGGAATTGCATGTCATACAGGGCGTGAAAGCTGCTTCTATCGGGTGCATAATGGTGACGTAGATCAAGGGGAATGGCAATCGGTCGACCCCGTATTGAAAGATCCTAAAGATATTTATTAATTTCCTTTATTAAGAGCTTATTATGAGCGATTCAGTGGACAACACATCGGTTTTTGAAACGTTAGGAAATATCCTAGAAGAGCGTAAAGGGGCTGCCGCAGACAGCTCTTACGTGGCGAGTCTTTATAATAAAGGCTTGAACAAAATTTTAGAAAAAGTCGGTGAAGAGGCCACTGAAACCATTATTGCGGCGAAAGATGCTGAACGCAGTGGAGATAACTCGGACGTTATCTACGAAACGGCCGATTTGTGGTTTCATAGTTTAGTCGCTTTAGCTCAGCTAGGTGAACGCCCTGAAGCGGTTGTCGAAGAACTGAAGCGCCGCTTTGGCTTATCCGGCTTAGAAGAAAAAGCCTCTCGCCAGTCTAAATAAACTTTCGAGATAAACGTAGGAATTGAAATATGACTGATTGTTTATTTTGTAAAATAGTCGCTGGGGATATTCCTTCGAAGAAAGTTTTTGAGGATGATGATTTTTATGCCTTTCGTGATATTAATCCTAAGGCCGATACCCATCTTCTACTGATTCCAAAGAAGCATATTGTGAATCTAGACGACTTACAGCCAGAAGACGAATTACTGATGGGCAAAATGATGCTCACCGTACCCACGCTGGCAAAGCAAGAAAAGCTTGAAGGCTACCGCACCATTACCAATACCGGTGCAAAAGGCGGACAAGAAGTTTTTCACCTGCATCTTCATATTCTGGGTGGCTCTGAGCTACCCGGTTTTTAAATCATTCATATATAGAGGTAAGTATCATGTTAGGTGGTATTAGTATTTGGCAGTTATTGATCGTATTCGTTATCGTTATTTTAGTCTTTGGTACTAAGAAGCTACGCAACCTGGGTGGTGATTTAGGCGGCGCCGTTAAAGGTTTTAAAAATGCGATTAGCGAAGACCCTAATAAAAAGGCAGAGGATGAAAAAGAAGAAATTCAACAACCCTCTATTGCTCTCGATGAAAAAGATGCAACTTTTGACAGTACGGCTGAAAAGCAAAGTACTGACAAGAAAAAAGACCAATAAGATACATAATTCGGAGCACATTACGTGTTTGATATTGGCTTTCTAGAGTTAATGGTGGTCGGCATACTGGGTCTATTAGTCTTAGGCCCTGAACGACTGCCGGTCGCTGCGCGAACCGTTGGATTATTCATCGGTAAAATTCGCCGTACTATGAGTAATATTCAAGACGATTTAGAACGCACAGTGCGTACTGAGGAGTTAAAAGAAAAGCTCAGAGATCCTTATGCGACTTTTAAGGATGAAGAAGACAGCGCGGCAAAAGATAACCTGTTACAAAATGCCTTAGCGAAAGAGACTGTTGAAGATACACATTTAACAGACAAAAAATAAGACACGAGCAAAATGACCAAACCAACCAAACCCACAGCAGCAGAACAACCTCTTATGACGCATCTCATTGAGTTGCGTAACCGCCTGCTAAAAATAGTGCTATCGGTTTTGCTTATTTTCTTAGGTTTATTTTACTTTGCGAACGACCTCTATTTAATCTTAGTAGAACCGTTGTCGTCGATATTACCCGCCGATGGCAGTATGGTCGCAACCGGTATCGCCTCACCCTTCTTGGTACCTTTTAAATTGACCATCGTGCTTGCCATCTTTTTATCGGTGCCTTTTATTTTGCATCAAATATGGTCATTTATTGCGCCTGGTTTGTATCAGCAAGAAAAGAAATTTGCCATTCCGCTATTGCTCTCAAGCATCATCTTATTTTATGCGGGCATTACCTTTGCTTATTATGTTGTCTTACCCCTCGCCTTCTCTTTCTTTACGTCGGTAGGGCCAGAAGGTGTCACCTTGATGCCAGACATCGACAATATTCTTAACTTCATTTTGAAAATGTTTTTCGCTTTTGGCATTGCCTTTGAAATACCCATCGCCACTTTTTTGATGGTACTCATGGGTTTTACCACGGTGGAAAGCCTCAGTGCTAAACGACCTTATGTGTTCTTAGGCTGCTTCGTTGTCGGCATGTTTGTCACTCCGCCTGATGTGATCTCACAAACTATTTTAGCCGTTCCGATGTGGATGTTATTTGAAGTGGGAATCCTATTCGCTCGCTTAATTAAAAAACCCATCGAGCAAGAAGAAGAACAAAATGAAAATAGCATTGGCTAAGCCTGTGCTTAGAACTTTATGGCTCCTATTCGCCCTAGTGCCCACTATTTTTTGTCACGCGGCAACCACCTCACTCGACTATGATGAAGATGCTTTCTCTAACCGCGTATATACCGATACTCGTCCATTCTTTAGTTTAGAAGCACTATTGGGTGGCGACACCTTAAAAGAAATTGAATTTGAAAATGGCGATACCGATAGTATTCGTGCAGGATCAGGTATCTACATCGCTTTGGGTGTAGCCCAAATGATGCTTGAAAAAAGAATGGATGTTGGCATTAGAGCAGGCTATTTATTTGACCTAATTACGGCAAAATCTAATGACGGCAGTAAAAACGTACTGTCGTTCACACGGACACCCATCGACATTTTTAGCCATTATTGGGCCGGGCGACACTGCTTTGGGGGCGGTGTAACGGCTCACTTAAATCCTACCTTTACCAGTCGAGAAACGTCTGACGATGCACAATACAAAACCGCTTACGGTGCCTATGCCGAATACCTATTCCACTTCACAGGCACCGGCAGCGCTTTGGGTTTTAAATACCTCAGCATCGATTATAAAAACAAAAAAAACGGCCATATTACCGATGGCAGTGCCTGGGGTATGACCTTTAGCCAACTGTTTTAATCCTCCTCGTTTCAACTCATCGCTGATTTAATCCAATAGCAATGGTATATTGTTCGCAAAATAGACAAGCGAATTACAACCATGGCAACTCATACTTTAATAAACAAAATAAAAAATCGTGAAAGCGGAATCGTCCTTTATGGCATCACGCCACCCAAGAAAGGTACCAGCGAAGAAAAGGTGGCTGAAATATCTGCTCGACAGGTAGAGCGCCTACAAGACCTAAGCGTCGATGGATTAGTGCTATATGACATTCAAGACGAAAAATCGCGTACCGATGAAGAGCGTCCTTTTCCCTTTATGGAAACGTTGGATTGCTATAATTACAGCCAACAGCATTTAACAGACTTAAAGATTCCTAAGATCATTTACCGCGCGGTCGGAAAATACTCTGAATCAGAGCTGTCTGACTTTTTAACGCAGGCGAACCCACAAGAAAACTTATCTATTTTTGTAGGTGCGGCTTCAAAGTCCCAAGAAGTCATGCTCTCCATGAGCGATGCGTATAAAATTAAAGCACAGACCCAGAGCGATGTATTATTAGGCGGCGTAGTGATCCCAGAACGCCACCAATCGAAGGGTAACGAACATATCCGAGTATTCGAGAAGATTGCACAAGGTTGTAGTTTTTTTGTGTCTCAGGGTGTTTACGACGTGAATGCCTCAAAGAATTTTTTATCTGATTACTATTATTACGGCAAAGAACACAATATTCCTTTAGTGCCAATCCTGTTCACCCTTACCCCTTGTGGTTCTGCTAAGACACTGCAATTTATGAAGTGGCTAGGCATCAGCATCCCAAGATGGTTAGAAAATGATTTAATTCACTCTAACGATATTTTGCAGCGATCTGTTGATGTTTCTGAACAAAGCTATCGCGAGTTAAAAGCGTTTGCTGAAGAAAAGGGCATTCCGGTAGGCTGTAATATTGAAAGCGTCGCTATTCGCAAAATAGAGGTAGAGGCCTCTATTGAGTTATTAGAAAGAGTCAGTGCTTAACGCTTATAGAATACGGCTTGCCCTTTTAAAGGCAAGCCATTCAATTAGATAGTGGGCCTGTAGAGATAGATTTGCTATCAACCTAGGTCGCTCGATGGACACGCCCTTGCCACTACAATTGCTTATAGATTTCTTTTCGATACCCCGTTGGCGTTACACCCGTCCAACTTTTAAACCGTCTTTGAAAAGCTCGTATTTCGCTAAAACCAAGCTTCTCGGCAATCTCTGTTATTGTCGTTTCTGGATTCGATAAATATTTAAGCGCTGTTTGTAAGCGCAGACCATCGAGCATTTCCTGCCAACTTATGCCGGCCTCTTCAAGCCTCCGGTCAAGCGTTCTAGTGGATATCTGAAGTCGTGTCGCGACGGTTTCCCGCCTTGGCGCACTGGATAGCATTAACTCACCAGCATGCCACTTTATTTTCTCAAGGTCAGACATCTCCTTGTTGATCTTTTCAAGTTGCTGCTGGGCTTGTTTTTCTGCAAGACGCAGTAACTCGTCTCCATGCCCAAAAATTTGGAACTGATGAAGTTTCTTGCTGAGAATCATCCGAGTCTCACCGGCATCCCATAAAACTGGACAGCATACGATCGACTCTAAATGACGACGAGCAGTTTCTGAATAAGGTGGATGTTCAAGTCGTATTTCCTGAGGCGATAAATCCTGACGAGCACTGATCAACCTAAATAGACTGCAAAACATGGTCATGACGCATTCGCAGACATGACGTCGCACCACGGAGTTCTGATGCGTCATCGCAATGGTTAGCTGATAACTTTCACCGACAATCGCATATTCGACTTCACCACAGTTGCCTGTCGCAAGACCTTGATAACGAGCCATGTATTTAAGTGCTTCGCCTAAAGAAGGTGAGCTGAGTGCGAGTGACATGAGCACTCCGTATAAAGGCGGCATGATCTGCTGACCGATATCCACACCAAAACTATTATTCTTATTGGCGAGTATGAGTTTTAGCAGTGCCCTTTCATATTTCGATGCAGGCACACGTGCTGAAGGAATGAGATGCTCCTCGCCGAGCCCAGACAGTTCAAGCACCCCTTGTACATCAACGCCTAAAGTCTTTGCACCGTATATAAATTGGGACAGTGCAATTCCAGTCACATAATGGTCATTTTCTGTCATAGGGTAAATCGGCTTAAACAAGTGGTTAATAAGTTTTTACTGCTTTGCACAGTATTAGAGAGGATACCGTGTAAGTAAACCTATAACGCGAACAACGCGCTTTCTTCACAAACGGAACCGTTAATCTTTAGACGATAGTGGCAATATTTGCCACCTATTTGTCTTCTATGGATACCGAATACCGTAATATTTACTGATACCATGAAATCCAGTCACCGCTTAGATGATTAAGCTTAATGTAGAGTGGAATAAAACTTATGAATATGAGTGTTGGTTTAAACCTGTTTTTGGCCTGTTTGTTTGCAGTCATCGTTTATACAAACCTTGATACCTTAGCCAACCTGTTGATTGTAAACGGCGTGATACAACTGACGCTCTTTGCTGTCGTTGCCTGCATTCCATTCCTGCGGACCAAACGAGTGTCATATGTCGATATCGCGTGGCCATTTGGAGTCGCACTGATTGGCTTGCAGATTTTACTCATGAGCGATGCTGATTTTATTCGTAAAACGATCGTAGGAAGTATTTATTTATTTATTGGTTTACGTATGGGTTTAGGGGCGCTCTTCATGGCAAAAAAGACCGGCGTGATTTTCAAAACCGAATTTCCCCGCTACAAATATCGTCGTATGGTATTAGAGCAGTCAGGTAGCAAACACATCAATGCTCACCTATTGGCTGAAATTATGGCTCAGGGCTTTGCCAATATCACGGTACTGGCTCTGCCGGGTTTCTTAATCGCGACGAATAGCAGTGAGTCAATTTCAAGTTTGGAAATTATCGGGATCTGCCTGTGGATGTCAGCTTATCTTTTGGAATCAATAGCGGATGGCCAAAAATTGCTATTCATTTCAAAAAATAAAAGAGGTGTATGCAATACCGGTTTATGGAAATACAGCCGACATCCGAACTATTTTTCTGAGTGGCTCGTATGGACGGGGCTTGTGATCGCGGCTATTCCTTCGTGGCTAGCGCTTAGTTCAAGTGAATCTTTAACGGTATGGATATGCTTAGGTTTGGGTAGTTTGAGCGCTTCATTCATGATGTATATCACCTTGGTTCACCTGACGGGGGCAATCCCTGCGGAATATTATTCCGTTCAAAAAAGAAAGGAATATAAAGAGTATCAAGAAAAAACGAATCGGTTTTTCCCGTGGTTTACTCGATAGACGGTTTAGCCGATAGACAGTCATGTATAATCACCCATAATAGTGCCCTTGCTCCATACGCCATCGAATCGAGGAATCATCATGAAAGCCGTAGGGTATTTAACACCGCAAACGATTGATAACAACGATGCACTTATTGATGTTACGTTAGCAAAACCTGACGCGACAGGCCGCGATTTGTTAGTAAAAGTAAACGCGATATCGGTGAATCCTGTTGATATTAAAATACGCTTATCATCTTCTGCCGACAATCATCAGCATAAGATTTTAGGTTGGGATGCCGTCGGCGAAATCGTTGCTATCGGTGATGAAGTACAAAACTTTAAACGAGGCGATCACGTATATTATGCCGGCGACCTTACCCGCTCAGGCTCTAATGCTGAATTTCAATTGGTGGATGAACGTATCGTCGGCCACAAGCCCAAATCCCTCAGTAATAGCGAAGCCGCTGCACTGCCATTAACTGCCATTACCGCATGGGAGCTTTTATTTAGCCGCTTAGACTTCATACCACAGACAGTCGCTACGGCTAATACACCAGAAAACCAACCGCCGAGGCAAATTTTAATCATAGGCGCAGCTGGGGGTGTAGGATCTATATTGACTCAACTGGCCTCTAAATTAACCAACGCGACCGTCATCGGGACCGCCTCACGCGCAGAAAGCGAGCACTGGGTAAAAGAGTTAGGCGCTGATCATGTTATTAATCACCACCTCCCCTTACAAGCCCAGCTTAATGACCTAGGCATCGAAAATGTAAGCCATGTGATCAGCTTAAATCGCACCGGTGATCACTTTGATCAAATAGTAGAAGTACTCGCCCCTCAAGGTAAGTTAGCGTTAATAGACGATCCCAAAAACGGTTTGGATATTATGAAATTGAAACGAAAATCTATTTCATTACATTGGGAATTTATGTTTACCCGTTCCCTATTTCAGACCCACGACATGTACAAACAACATGAGCTACTGAATCAATTATCAGAATTAATCGATAGGGGTTTGATAAAAACAACACTAGGCGAGCACTACGGCATTATCAATGCTGAAAATTTAAAGCGCGCCCATGCCTATATAGAAAGCAACCAAGCCATTGGGAAAATCGTACTAGAAGGATTTTAACCATTAATCTTTCTTGTCGATGGTGACCTCAATATTTTTACTGCTACCGGCAAACCACTTTTGAACATACAGCGTGCCGACAATCGGCGCCGTTCCTTCATCAGGAACTTCCTTGTAACGCACGCTGTTCTTAGTCTCTTTTTCATATTCAAAGTTTACGATTTTCTTGGTCATTAAATTTCCCCTAAGTGATAATTTCTTTATTTATTTAAGCAATGGTATCTCAAATGAGTAACAGTTTCTCAAATCGGTAACCGTATCTCAAATCAGTACAGTAGGAATTATTACCCAACCCTGTATTATCAGGTGCGTGAGCAGGTGTGTGAGCAATCGTCTAAAAATACAGCGAGTAGTTTGAATGTGGTTTAATAATGAGCACATCACCGGGTCAGCAATCCGCACGTATCGAGATTCTTTATTAAACGCGTGCCCCAATCATGTAGTGATTGATAACTTATTCAATGTCAAAAAACTTGATGATGTCGTAAAGGTTTTAAAACAAACACAAGGCTGGGAAACTCAACGCCATACCTACTCTGCGTTATATGTTGATCATGCGCAGTGGCAAGCAGCCAGTCACGACCAACGCTTTGTACAGCGAGACGTTTGGCAGCGTCAATCACAGACCTCCAATTTTGACACCTTGACCGATCCTCGCAGCGCAGATGATTTTTTATCATTTTTACGCAGTGATGAATTCATGTCCGTGTTATCAAAAATATTTAATGTATCCCTCACTGATATCAATGTTGCTGACCCAGACATAAATACCAATTTTTTTCGTTTAAGCACAGCCGACTTTGTTGAACAACACGCTGATGACTCACCCGGCAGAGAAGTCTGCATGTTGCTGTATTTAAATAAAGGCTGGGAAGAAAATACAGGGGGTGAGTTAGTCTTTGTGAGTGACAATAACAACCCAGTAACGATTGCCCCCTTGTATAACCGCTGTGTGTTTTTTGATCCGTCCTCAAAAGGCTCTGAGCACTGGGTAAAAAAAATGAACGCTGAGCGTACCAACCAATATCGCTATAATGTAACCAGTTGGTATTGGTCGGAATAATGTCTAGTGTCTTTCTATAAAGCGAAACGGCTATACGCTCGTTTCTGAGATTGTCATCTTGTTCTCGTTCACGATGCGCACTTCCCTTTGAGGGAAAGGAATCTCAAAACCATTCTGCTGAAGTGCTTCTAAAATCATCAACATAAGATCACCACCGACTCGGTTCTTACCATCGTCAATGCCTTCCATCCAAAACTCCACAAACATATTAATACCCGAGTCACCAAAACTATCAATCTCGCAATCTGGGCGCTCTTCCAGAGAGACCTCATCACCACTGAATACTTGCGGATGACTGGCCACAACGACCTTAACAATCTCAACTAATTTTCGGATATCAGAATGATAAGCCACCGAAAAATCGACTCGATAACGCTGATTCTTATCTTTATGGGTCCAGTTTATAAACGTACCGACAATAAACTTCTCGTTGGGCACCACAATATCTTTACCATCAAAGGTTTCTAACGTCGTCGCTCGCATGCTCAGCTGCCTAACAATGCCCTTACTGCCATCTTCCAACTCAATATAATCGCCAATAGACACAGAGCGATCTAATAAAATAATAAACCCGGATATAAAGTTCGAGGCAATCGCTTGTAACCCTAAACCAATACCCACACCAATCGCGCCACCAAAAACCGCTAACGCGGTTAAATTAATACCCATGACCTGCAGCAGTAATAATGAGATTAAGGTAAACGTGCCAATCTCAAAAAGTTTAGCCGCCACTTCCCTAGTACGAAGATCAAGCGTCTGCTGCTTACGAATAATCTCACCACCGGTTTTATTCGTCGCCCGTCCTAACCAAAATAATAACGAGCCAAATACAGCAACCCTCGCAATACCATAAGCAGAGACTTCAATATTACCGACCGATAGCGATATAGACTCTAATATTGCAATTAAACTCAGCAGTACATCTAACAAATGTAAAAACAGTATCGGCATTCCGACCCATTTTAATAGAGTGGCAACAAACTTATTTTTTACAAAATCTCGAATAATGGAATTGAATATATACAAGATACCCAGCGTCAATGCCGTCTTTTTAATCCATAAACTGGTGGCCGCCTCACCGTCTACCTCAATCAATATTTTTATTATTAATATGGCTAATATCGGTGCAATATAGTTGCCTAGCTTACTGATAATATTTTTTTGTAATGAAAAAACACCCTCTGCTGGGGTATTCGCATTGAAAAATGACACATGTTTTCTAACCCGGTTCGAGACTAAGATTGAACATCCATAGACCGCTAAAATGATACCCAGCTGAATATAGGTATTAGGTTGAGAAAAAGTGACCTGTAGACTTGTGCCAAAGCCTTCGATTAACTGATTTAGATTATCTAATACCACTGCGGTAACCTTTTAATTTTAACTATTTTCAGAAGATAAAAAATTCATAAGCCATGCGACCCCGTTTAACCTTAATCACTTTCAATCAAAGGAATACGATCGGTATTTTTCTTCGCCGCCGTTTTAATCAGATCCAGCATTTTCTTGCGAATCGTCTGCAAATTTCTCGATTTTACCGCCGCCGCTAACGGCTCATTAAGCGACAGCCCGTAACTAAGAAATCCCTTCTTAGTCGGAATCGACATCGACATAGGAATACCCTGTGCAACGCCGCCGCCAATCAGTTCAATCGCACGGTCGCTGGTCATCACCTTTTTAGGACTCTGTATTGGCTGAAAAATAATGCCGTTTTCATCCGAGCGTAATA
>JBNMQK010000025.1:0-25878 GCA_051278005.1 Oleispira sp.
TGGGGTATCTGGCCAATTGCGTTGGGAGATTATTCTGCCGATGTGTACCTTGATTATGGCAGTGCTTGGCAAGGTGGTGAAACGGCTAAATATTTAACAGGGGTAGGAGTCGATTTTAATATTGAGGTATTGGCTTTGTATAATCTTAGGGTACCCGTGCGTGTGAGCATTGCTCGTGGATTGGATGATGATGTGGGAGAGACTCGAGCCAGTATGGGGATTAGTGTGCCTTATTAGAGAGAGCTAATGGCGCAGAATTACTATTGACAACTGTGATAGTATTTTATTAGTTTATAACCACGTTATAAACTAAATAAAATTTAGTTAAATACTGGAGCGTACAATGGCTGAAGAATTAAATGCCGACTACGTCATCGTTGGCAGCGGCGCCATTGGGATGGCTTTTGCCGACACAATATTGACCGAATCTGATGCCACAATAATAATTATTGATCGTTACGCTAAGCCCGGCGGCCACTGGAATGTGGCTTATCCTTTTGTACAGCTTCACCAGCCTTCATCTTTTTATGGTGTTAGCTCGAAAGAGCTTAGCAGTGGACGAGTTGAACAAGAAGGCTTGAATGCCGGCTTGGGCGAGCTAGCTAGCGGCGCCGCCGTTAGCGCTTATTTTGACGATGTTATGCGTCACCAGTTTCTTCCCTCTGGTCGAGTTAAATATTTCCCCATGTGTGATTATCAAGGCGATGGCAAGTTTGTCTCCAAAGTCAGCGGCAAGCAATATCATGCAACGGCCAATGGTAAAACGGTCGATGCCACTTATCTTAAAACCTCCGTTCCAAAAACGCATACGCCTAATTTTGAAATTGGTGATGGTGTGCGTTTTATGCCGCTTAATGATTTACCAACGGTGACTTCAGCGCCCGATGGCTACGTTGTTGTTGGTGCCGGTAAAACCGGTATAGATGCCTGCTTATGGCTGCTTGAGCAACATGTAGAACCGAGTATGATTACTTGGGTAGTGTCGCGTGAAGCCTGGCTACTGGATCGTCAGAATGCTCAAATGATGGAAGAGTTTTTCTTCGATACCATTGGTAGCCGAGCCAATATGCTTGAGAGTATAGTGCATGCTGAATCACCCGATGACATGTTTAAGCGCTTAGAACAATGCGGCTATTTTTTACGCATTGATGAGTCAACTACACCAGAAATGTTTCATGCGGCTACAGTATCTAAACTTGAAATCGAACAGTTGCGCCGAATTGAAAACGTTGTCCGCTTAGGTCATCTCACCGCCATTAGCACCACTGAAATGAAATTTGAAAAAGGCGCTTTACCCACTACCGCTAACACACTGTACATAGACTGCTCTGCCTCTGCGATAGTCGACCGTGGTGGTAAGCCAGTGTTCGACGGCGACTTGATTACACCGCAGTTTGTGCGTCCTTATCAGCCAGTTTTTAGTGCGTCACTTATTGCCCATGTAGAGCTTAATTTCCAATCTGAAGAAGACAAGAACCGTCTCTGTGGTGTTGTTCCACTGCCCAATTCCGATATTGATTTTATTCATTTTACCGCAGCTGCTTTTATGAATCAGTACCAATGGTCACAAGATGATAAGCTGCAACAATGGATGTCTGGCAATCGCCTAGATGGTCCTGGCACACTGCTAAAAACTATTGCCAAAGACGATATCGAAAAATGGGCTGTCATTGATCGTATCAAAAAAAACTCACCACTGGCGGCAGTCAAGCTATCAGAATTTCAAGCTGCACTTAGAAAATAGAAGAAACCGAAATGTTTAAAGAATTTCAAGTTAACAAAGCTAACCCAAATGAATATCGAGTAGTTGAAGCAGAAAAAAAAGTATTAGGCGAGGGAGAGGTTCGACTCGACATTGATCAGTTTGCCTTTACTGCTAACAACCTCACTTACGCGGTCGCTGGCTATTCTTTGGGTTATTGGAAGTTCTTCCCGGCCTTGGACAATGTCGACGACTGTTGGGGCATAATCCCAGTGTGGGCTTTTGCAGATGTCGTTGAATCCAACAATAACGCCATTCCGGTCGGCGATCGGCTCTACGGTTACTTCCCGCCGGCTACATCGGTAGTTATACAGCCTTCACATATTAGCAACAATGCACTGATCGACAATATAGAACATCGTCAAAAGCTCCCTCCATTGTATAACCGTTACAACAGAGTACTCGCCGACAGTAATTACGACCGCAGCACCGATGCTGCTCGAATACTATTAGCACCGCTGCATATGACTTCGTTTTGTATATGGGATCAGCTAAAGAGCAACAATTATTACAATGCCGAGCAAGTTATTATTGTTAGCGCCTCTTCTAAAACTAGTCTTGGTTTAGCTTACGGATTGTCTATAGATGACAATGCGCCAACGGTTGTCGCTTTAACCTCAAGCCGTAACCTCGACTTTGTCTCTGGTTTAGGGCTTTATCAAGAAACATTAGCTTATGACTCATTGACTAAAACTCTGCAAAACAAGCCTTCAGTCGTTATTGATATGGCAGGTAGTGCTTCAGTTAAAGCTGACATCCAAAGCACACTGGGTGACAACTTAAATTACTATATAAGCGTAGGAATAACTCATTGGGAAGACTTGGATGGCAGCGCGCTTGCCAAAGAAATAAACCCTGAAAAACATGAGATGTTTTTCGCACCGAGTTATATTTTAGAGCGAATGAAAGAGTGGGGACCATCAGAGTTTGATAAACGCTCTAGCGGATTTGTGATTAGGGCTGCAATGGCAACATTCGGTTGGATGACGATAGATCAGCGCAATGGACTGGAGGGACTCACTGAGTTGTATCCAGGCGTCTGCCAAGGCACTGTGCCTCCTTCATCTGGTGTAGTGATAAAAATGTAAGCTGGTATGAATACTGAAAAGAATGGCGGAAGAGCCGTCTTTTTATCCAAGTCACTTTTTTATTACAGTACAACGACTAGCAGTTAGTGGTGATGTACATATAGAGACAGAGAATTTAACGGGTGAGGATGAGTGTTTATTTTACACCTATTGTGAGAGCAAATATTAAAAGAGAATTGAATGTTAACAAATTGAGATAAGTAAATTAATCTCTTAATAGGCCTTGTTCTTAACAGGCCTTTCTAAACAAAAGACCTGTATTACGTTATGGATATCTTTTAGTCTTTACGCTGTTGCTCAAGCATTACTTTCAATGAGCGAATCTCTGCAGCCAATTCATCCATAGTGATTTTACCGTCGGCCTCATCTTGCGCTGCGCGTTCTTTGGCGTGCTCATCTTCTAATACATTCACTACAATCCCAATAACCATGTTTAAAAAAGCAAAAGCGGTTAAGAAAATGAAGGTTAAGTAATAGATCCAGCTGAGTGGATAAACGTCCATAGTTTCGTACATAACATCGGTCCAATCTTCAAACGTCATTACGCGGAATAAAGTCAGTAAGGAGATTGAAATGTCGCCCCAAAGCTCAGGGTTTATTTTAGCAAAAAAGGTCGCGCCTACAGCCGCGTAGATGTAGAAAATAATAAACATCAATAACAGCACATAGCCTAATTGAGGCATTGCGCGCAATAACGAATTGAGTAACATGCGCAGTTCTGGAATGATGGAAATCATTCGTAAAACCCTGAATATTCGAACCAGACGCCCGATTAAGGCCATCTCGCTATCATCAATCGGGATTAAACTGACGATGACAATTAAGGTATCAAATACATTCCATCCATTATGAAAGAAACGCTTTTTATTTTCTTCTGCAATAAAACGAATGGTGATTTCAATTAAGAAAATGATCGTAATGGCTAAGTCTAGCCACTTCACTAGCTGCATAACCCCGTCAGGAATCTGATAGGTTTTAGCACCAATTAACAGTGCCGATAAAATAATGATACTGACAACAAAGAGCTCAAATATTTTATTATTACGTAAGCGTAACGAAGCGTTTTGGATTTGTTCAATATTCATAAGAGATCACTGGAATTTGCTTTGAGGTAACGGACTAACATGGTTAATGTGCTAGCCATAAAGGTTATGGCTGGCAAATAAAGAGTACTATTGTTTTTTAAGGTACGCACTGATTAGAACAATGCGTGTGCCGTTAACTTTACCTTCAACATGAAGTGGGTTGTCAGTCAGTGAGATATTCTTCACCATCGTACCGCGCTTGGCGGTGAAGTTAGCACCTTTAACCACTAAGTCTTTAATTAAAGTCACACTATCGCCTGCAACGAGAGGGGCACCGTTACTATCGCGGGTTGTTTCAGCGCTGAAGTCGACCATGCCTGCTTCTGCCCACTTTTGTACCTCTTCATCGAAGTACATCATATCAACTAAGTCTTGGGCCCAGTCTTCACCTTTTGCTTTTAAGGTTTTTAGCTGGCGCCATGCCATCACTTGTACGGGAAGCTCTTGGCTCCACATGCTGTCATTTAAGCAGCGCCAGTGATTACCATCGAGGGTATCTGGGTCATTAATTTGATCAGTACAGGTTGGGCAAAGCATAACGCTTTGTTCAACGCTTGCATCGCTAGGAGCAACTTCAAATTTGGCGATCGGTGCATCAGCAGCACACAATTCACATTTGGAGCCACAGCGTGCCAATAGGGTATTTTCAGTTGTCATTATTTAAGCCTCGAATTTCAGCGGGTATTATGCCACTGATCGAGGAAATGGGAAATACGGGTAATGATTTACCCGTATGCTTAAGAATTATAAAGCACACACCTTCATAACTACTCTATAGGCTATTAGTCGCGTTATTGTCGGTATTGAATACGGCTTCAGGGGGTTCGTCTAGCACAGCCTCAAATTGTTTAAGTCGTTTTTTTACCGATAATAATTCAACAATAATAGTCCAAGAATTAACCAAGTATTGGAAAGAGTTACTTACCTGACCAAACGCGGTAAGAATCTGTTGCAAAATGCCGAAGGTAATCGCGCCAACGGCAATGGTGGGTACTAACAGTATAAATACAAAGATGTTATCTGCTTGTAAATATAAACTTCTGGCGACGTTAAAATACATGTAATGAAAGTACAGGCGGAAATAATTTTTTCGTACATTGGAAAATAGTTCACTGAGTTCAATCGGTTGAGCGCGATTATCATTGTCTTCACCATAAACCAACTCTTTACGGAACGCCGCTTCCACTTTCTGATTATTAAACTGCAGTCCAGGCAATTTGATACCAACTAACGCTAAGATGCCTGTGCCAAAGATTGACCAAAACAGTGCTGCATAAAAGAGTGGATGAGCAATCTCTCCAACAATCGGTAGTTCAGAAATGAACTCAGACAATACCCAAAGTACGGGTAAAAAAGCGAACAAGGTCATGACGGCTTCTATTAGCGATACTCCTAAGTCTTCCATTATTGTCGCAAAGCGCATGGTATCTTCTTGAATACGTTGTGATGCGCCCTCAACATTGCGTAATTGTTTCCAATTTTGCGTGTAATACTCGTTCATGGCGGTACGCCAGCGAAATATGAAGTGACTGACTAAGAACTTAGTCGCGACATAGATAAAAATAGCCAAGAAAGCAATTTCGGCGAATAACATCAGCAGGTCAAATAACTGACCTGTTGCAGAACTTAATTTTTCTTCACTAACGACTTTAGCCACAGTGCTTTCATCGATAGGCTTTAATAATGATTGTACTAAATCAAAAAATGGACGCCGCCAGTTATTGATAGCAACGGAAACTTGTACCGAATAATACGTAGAAAATAAAATAGCGGAAGAGCCGACGATAGACCACCACTGCCATTTATGAGGGGAGATTTTAAACCATAAGAAGGCAAAGATGGCCGTACAGATAAAATAGAAACCGTAAAATAATAAGAAGGTATTCGTCACGAAATGTCCTAATCCTATTACAGGCTGAGTATCTGAAATATCCAGTCCTACCCAACTGGCCATCTGTTCGTTGAAACCATACCAAATAGCAGAAGCGACCGCAGCAAAGATGAATACGGATAAGAAAAATAGCCGAGGATTGGGAAAGAAAGACTTAAACATACGAGTGAATAACCTTATTTTTTTACAGCTCAGCAGTGGCTGAGTGTAGATCTAATTATTGTATTTAGAGCAAGAGCACCTTAATAAAGTTCATTCCTACTCGTGTTTAGTCAACGAGGGTAAATTGAACTTCTTGCTCAGTATCTTATCCAGTATTGTCGTCGGTAACCAGCGTTTCAATAAGGGTAAAGCAAAACTGCCATTGCCAATGCGAATAACTACTTTGGGGTTGTTTAATAATTGTTCAATTAAACTCTCGGCAAACTCTGCGGCTGGGGTTGGGTTATCTTGTGAGGCGGTCGCTCTGGCTTGAATGGCGTCTTTTAACGGTGCATAAAGGGATTTAGGCGTAATACGCTGCAGCACATTGTTCAGAGAGTTATCGCCAAATTTGGATTCAATGGCACCGGGCTGAACGGTAATAACATCGATACCAAAAGGCGCGAGTTCCATCCTTTGGGCATCTGATAGTGAGTGCAATGCCGCTTTAGTCGCGCAGTAGGCACCTGAAAAAGGGGTGGTCGTTATACCGGATACCGAACCTATATTCACGACTTGGGCCTTACTTTTCAGATCGCCCTTTGTTCTATCTTTTTTAGCCATCAATAGTGGCAAACAGACTTTAGTCAATTCCAACGGTGCGAAAACATTTGTTTCAAACTGCGCCCGAAGATCTTCAATCGGCATATCAGCCAAAGGACCCATGGCCGCATAACCGGCATTATTAATGAGCACATCAAGGGAGTCATGATCTTGCTTAATGTGTGCGATTGCATCGTGAATGCTGCTTTGGCTGTTAACATCTAAAGTGAGTTTAGTCAGATTTGAATGTTCAGCTAAGTCATTCAGGCTGTAAATATTACGAGCACTGGCATAAACGTGAAAATCTTTAGCTAAGTATTGTTCACACAGAGCTCGGCCAATCCCCGATGAGCAGCCAGTGATTAAAACAGTTTTCATGATGATGCCTTGTCTTTAGCAGGAGTTCTGTCGAACCACGGCTGAGCCTGTTCGAGTTGGTGTGCTAACTGAAATAATGTTTTTTCATCACCTAGCGGCGCGATAAATTGAGAACCCAAAGGTAATCCTGATGTTGTCCAATAAAGAGGAACAGACATAGCGGGCTGTCCGGTGAGGTTTGCCAGTTGTGTGAAGGGTAATTTTTCTAAACTTTCTAGGGCTATTTTTTTTGTCATACCTGATTTTAACAATAAATTTTGCAGGCCAAAGGCATTAACAAATTTAGTGCCTATCTTATCCAACAACCCTAAATCAAACTGACCGATAGGAACAGGTTCACTGCCTAACGTCGGCGTTAATAATAAATCATATTCTTGATGCAAAGCGTGCATGCTTTGGCTGAATTCATTCCAGCGACGTTTAGCGGTTACAAACTGTTCTGCAGAAATTTTCTTACCGATATAACCCATCAGTTTGGTTGTATCTTCTACCGCTAAGTTACTAAAGTTACTATTCAATAGCTTCGCTGCAAACTCAAGGTCGGCCGCGACGTGGCCATAATACATCGTCAAATAACTATCGGTTAGGTCTTCAGCATTAATATAGGGATGAACGGCCTCTACGGTATGACCCAGTGACTCTAAAAGTTTGACGGTATGTTCAACAGACCGAATGGCATCTTCTGTTACAGGACGGTCAAAAAAAGATTGCACAGTATAAGCAATTTTTAATGGCCTTACGGGTGTTTCTAAACAGGCCAAGTACCCTGTTTCTTTACGCACGGGATACGGTGTGCTGCCATCAGGGCCAGAAACGACATCCAGCATGGCCGCGCTATCACGCACTGAGCGGGTTAATACATGTTCGGCCGATGCGCCATCCCAATTTTCGCTAAAATAAGGCCCTGTGGGTGTGCGTCCGCGAGACGGTTTTAAACCAAATAGTCCACAGCACGCTGCGGGGATGCGAATGGATCCGCCGCCATCGCCACCCGATGCCATCGGTACAATACCGGCTGCTATAGCAGCACCTGAGCCACCGCTTGATCCACCGGGAGTATGGTTTAAATTCCAAGGGTTTCGAGTTACACCAAATGCTTTAGGTTCAGTAACGCCCATTAAACCAAATTCTGGAGTATTGGTTTTGCCAAAAATAACGACACCTGAAGATTTATAGCGCTTAACCATTTCACTATCACTAGGGGAAATATTGCCTTTAAAGGCTGCGCTACCATTGCTTAGAGGAGTGCCTTCTAAAGAACCCAATAAGTCTTTTAATAAGAAGGGAACGCCTGAAAAAGGGCCTTCGGGTAAACCTTGCTTTATTTGTTGATGACCAAAGTCATACAGTTTAGTAATAATTGCATTAATGGCTGGGTTTTCTTTTTCAGCGTGAGCGATGGCTGTGTTCAGCAGCTCTGTCGCTCTGATCTCTTTATTTTTGACCAGTTGAGCTAAGCCCAATGCATCGTAGTTGGCGTAATCGTTTAGCATTTAAAGCCCCAGGGTGACGATGATTATTTTGATTTTTGTCATTATATAGCCTGACTTTAGCACAGGGCTAGACGAACCAGAAGGTGTTAACTAATCGACTGAAGAGACAATAATTTTGAAGACTGAACGCCTTGAATGCTAATGGCTAAAAAATAAATTTTTATACATGTGATAGCTCTTATCATGCGTAATGATGTCGTACGTATTTATTGTTTTTAATCAAAAACATTATTTCTGACTAAGCAGTATGTGTATTTTTTCTCTTAATTGCTCAATGTCAGATTTTTTAAACCCTTCATGAACTAATTGTACGATGCCTTTTCTATCCACTAAGTATGCGGTAGGCATTCCGACCAAGCCATAAGATTCTGGCACTTTGTTGCTGGTATCAATCGCGGTAGGGTAAGCGACGGGAAATTCTTTTAAAAATGCCATTGCATCGTCGCGTTCTTCATCAAGATTAATCGCAATGACTTCAAAGCCTTTTTTGCGAAATTCTGTGCGAACATTGTTTAAAGCAGGTAACGACTTGCGGCAAGGTCCGCACCAAGAGGCCCAGAAATCAACATAAACTACTTTGCCACGATAGTGTTTTAAGCTAATCATGCCTTTTTCTTCTAAACGTGGAATATTAAAATCAGGTGCTTTATCCCCAATATTCACCGCAAAAGCATTACTAGCACTAAGGGCAAGTATTAAGCTACTGGCGACTAAGAAAGGCTTAAATCGTTTGCTAATCATTCTAACGTCATCCTTATAAGACTATTTCAAAATTGGTTACATTTATGGGAATCTGGTTGCTAAGGCTTGTGCTCGATATTTATTGGTTGATTGGCCAAAGCTTACCATTGCCTGCTGGAGCTAACGCTTCTAGCAGGCAGATAAGCCTCTTTAACAGACCCAATAATGATTGTCCTTGTAGATATTGGTCATTATCTTCTTGGCGAACAGGAAAGAGCTGGTCGGTTGTTTAAATTTCTAGACTATCAAATGCTATTTTAACGGCCATACGTTCTTGCGTTGTTATCATTACAGCACTAAACATAATGCGGTTTTAATTTTCGTGCAACTCATACCAGTCAAACTCTAACGTTGCTTTTAATTTCCGTGAAGCCTTTCAGGTGTAAAAAGGTGTACCGAACTAATGTGGCCAGCGGCACTAACCTGATCTTTATTCATCGAAATTGCATGATAATAATAACTTAATAAAATACTGTTGATAAGGGGCTTAATATTCCAATCATCGGTAGTCATGACATCGCCAATAATCCTATTTTATAGATGACGAGTAATGGCAGGTATCACTAATAGGGTTTTGTAAGATTGGTACGGCACTTTTAGTATTAATCAAATCTTCAGGGTGGGAGCATCAATTGCTAAAAACTATTATTGATAAAAATGTTATAAATAATAGAGAAGAGATCATTCTGGCTATTCAGTATCTGTCGTCAGGCCATCCGCCAGCTGAAAAGCTGCATTACGTAATGTTTGGTCTAGAGACATAACAGAAACGTCTTCTAGACTTAGCAATATCGCTGGTATATTGACCATCGCAGTCGGTGACTCTTGTGCCTTACCAATGATAATTTTTAGAGAAGTATAGTTTTTTCGTATCCAAAAAGAGAGCATTAAATGGAAAAAAATTGAATGATATTCTGCTAAACTCAGCTTAATCGAATTAAAATTTTTACAGTCAAAAATGGTACGTTTCATAGGGTAAAAGTGTCACGTTAAACAAGGATATTTGTTATGTTTTCGTAAGGAAGATTAATTTAAGCCAAAATTGATAATTAAATCAGTATGTGATTGAAAGTATTGAGTTTTTATAACTCAAGATTAAAAATATAAAACAATAGAGATTCCTTTAAAGTTAATAAATCTGTCTATACTGAGTATTACGATTAACGCAAAAGGCAGTATGTTTTGCAGTATTTAATGTGTTTTTTATTACTTATTTGGATCCCGTCGGCTGCTTCTATACAGTCAATTGACGTCGGATATTTAAATGAAGGCTATTCACTGAATGACCATGTCGAATATGTTGTCGATGACCTTGGTGAGTATAAAGCTGAGCAATTAATGTCGCCAGATCAACAGTGGCGTAAACATGATCAAGAAACATTATCGTTTGGATACTCTCGTTCAACCTATTGGTTTCGTTTCGAAGTCCACAATAGTACTTATAATGAGATTCATCATTTATTAGAAATAGCGTATCCAGTTTTAGATAATATTAGTATGTATGTATACGACGCACAAAATGGACTGCAGGTCGTTCAACATACGTTAGGGGATAAAATACCTTTCAATTTAAGGCAAATTCAACATCGAAACTTTGTTGTTCCTCTGGATATAAATCCTGCACAGAAACAGATATGGTTATTACGTATAAAAACGTCAAGTGCGATGCAGGTTCCTATGAAAATCTGGCCAGACCGTCAATTTTTTATAGGTGATCAGGCTCGTCTAATGGGATTAGGCCTGTACTATGGCATTATGTTTATTATGGTTTTATACAACGTGTTCGTTTATATGTCGGTGCGTGAAGAAAACTATTTGTATTACGTTTTATATGTCGCTTCAATGGCTATTTTTTTAGCGAGTTTACAAGGGCTAAGTTTTCAGTATATTTGGCCCAATGCCACAAGTTGGAATGACCGTGTAATTATTGTGATGTTGGCAGGTGTTGTGGTGTTTGCTTGCTTGTTTACGCGTAATTTCTTATTTTTATCTGATGGGGAAGAAAAACTCAATCTTGCTTTTTTGATCGTTATTATCTCCTCAGCTTTTATCGCCCTATTCGTAAATTTTATCTCTTATGCTATTTTAATTCAGACACTAATTGGCATTGCGGTCGTCGGCATTAGTTTATCTATTTATTCTGGTATTTTACGCTGGGGGCAAGGTTATTCTTCAGCTCGATATTACACCATTGCTTGGTCGTCTATGCTTTTAGGTGGGGTTATTCTGGCATTGAATAAATTTAATATTATTCCCCGTAATTTTTTTACTGAAAATGCTATTCAACTAGGGTCTGTACTTGAAGTTATATTATTATCATTTGCATTGGCCGAGCGTTTAAATCAAGAGAAGAAAGAACGTTTTGAGGCTCAGATAACCGCATTGAATCATGAGCGTATTGCAAATGCGGCACAAGCTGAAACTCTTGAACAAGAACGTTTTGCACGCGCAGCTCAGGAAAAAGCATTAGTGTATGAGCGAGAAGCGAGAGAAGCACAGGCAAGAGCGTTAGTCATTCAGAGTGATGCGAATGAAAACTTAGAGCACAAAGTAAGAGAGCGCACGAATGAATTGGAAAGTGTTAATGAAAAACTCGCTGAGTTAAGTACTACCGATGCTTTGACAGGGGTTCGTAATCGTCGATATTTTGATCAGATGTTGGAACGTGAGTTTAACCGAGCCCGCCGAGAGAGAGAGCAGTTATCAATTTTGATGCTAGATATTGATTACTTTAAGCGGGTCAATGACGAATATGGGCACCAAGTGGGTGATGATGCGTTACGCCGCGTTGCTAATGTTCTACAGGATGTTGTTCATCGTACCACTGATTTTGTTGCTCGTTACGGTGGCGAAGAGTTCGCCATCATATTACCCAATACGGAGGTAAAAGGTGCTTACCTTGTGGCAGAGAAAATTCGTAAAAAAATTGCCAACCAGCAGTTTGATGCCGCAGGTATTATGTTTTCAATTACAGTTTCCATTGGTCTAATGGGGGATGAACCCAGTAGTGGATTTAATGCTGATTTTTGGTTGAAAGAAGCAGACGATGCATTGTACAAAGCCAAAGAAGAGGGACGTAATAAAGTTGTAATTTCAACATCCTGCCCAAAAGATAGTCACACAAAGTAGTAGGTTTGATATGTTATTTATTTTAACGATGATGCCTGCCTATTCTTAAAAATAATTCAAGCCATAACAATATTAATTCCTAATAAAATAACGGCTATTGAAACCACTAATGTCTTAAGACAGCGCTGCGGAAGAGACTATTTTTTAAGGTAATAAACTATTAATCAATAGTAAGGTACAATGGTTTATTTATATTAATATTCGATTGTAGGGGTTAAGAATGAGGGCGTTTTTTTATCATCTAGTACGTTCTCCCGTTAAATTAGCGCGTATCAGTCATAAGCGAAGCAAGCGCCGTATTCGGCGTGATCTCCTGGTTATCAAGTTAGCATTAGCGCAAGAAAAACAAGAAACTAGAGATATGTTATCAGTTTATCGAAAATTCACTCAAGGTGATGCAACGGAAGCCGAGATGAAAGTGGCCAATGAGCAGTTGGTTGATGTTATGAAAGGGCTAGGGATTGGTCTATTTGCCACCTTGCCGTTCGCGCCTATTACGATTCCTTTTATTATAAAATTGGGCAAGCGATTTGGTATCGATGTATTGCCTAGTGCTTTTTATGAAAAAGATAGGAAGGTTAAATAGACACGACTTAACTTTTCATTAAACGTAAAATTCTGATAAAAGTTCTATTTTTTTAAGGTTGGGCCACTCACCTTGCAGGGGTTCGCACTGAAAGCTTTTAACGGCATCTTGCCAATGAAACGACAGAGCAAAAGCGTGTAAATAGCAGCGATCGGCTTCAGCCCCTTTATAACGCTCGTCACCTAAGATGGCACAGCCTAAGCTTTTTAAGGCAACCCGTATTTGATGTGTTTTGCCAGTTTTAGGCTGAATTAGATACAAACGCTTTGCAATCTTTTGATTCGTTTCTAATGCGTTTGATTCAAAGTATGTCGACGCAGGGTTTAAGTGATTACGGGTTAACAACCAGCTCCCATTCCGGCCTTTTTCCATATCACCTTTTACCCAGCCTTGTTTCTTTTTTGGCTTGCCGAGTGCAATGGCTAAATAATGTTTTTTGACTTTATGTTGGCTAAATAATTGACCAAATGTGGCTGCTGCTGCAACAGACTTAGCAAAAATAACCAGTCCTGATGTTGCCTTATCTAAGCGATGAACAGGCCAAAGCCGAAGGATATTTGGATCTATTTTTTTAATTTCAGTTAGAGCCAGTTGCTGCAAACTGAGCGCACTGATATCGCCTTGTTCATGCTGCATGCTCACGCCGGTAGGCTTATTGATTATGATCCAGTCAGTATGGTTATGAATGATTGTGATCGGTATTTTTCTCGATGTATTTGTGGGTGATGTATTTGTTGAAGAGGCATTAGCGGGCGGTGAATGAACCATTAACGGTTTTGCTCTTCAAGGATGGTTAATAAGCGGCGCACCAAGGCTTCGAACGTTTGAGCTTCTTCATTGTCCTTGCTGGCGTTAAAACTGTACATCAAACGCTCAATTTCTTCTTTTGACATATATTGAACGGCAACGGAATTGATCATGATTTGTATTCTCTTCTAAAAACTCTTTAGGCACTCAATGGCTGGCCTAATGGCAGCGCATTGTATCTTAAAGCTTCAATAAAGAAAGCAGGATAATGCAAGAGGGGTCGTGACGTCAGGTAACAAATAACAACAGTAAGTTATTAATCATAAGCGATACTTACGTGTGTGTTTATAAAACAGGAGGCATTCCATGACAAAATTAATATCCATGCTTATTATCTACTCTTTGTTTATCAGCAGTCAGGTATCCGCTTTTGAGAGTACTTTTGACAGTACTTTGAATAGCCATGCTTTGACAAGCCCAGTCTTAGATGCAAAAAAAGCGTATAGTCGCGACAATACAGAATTAGTCGAGATTGAGCTTACTGAAGGTTGTTAATGATCAGCCTATGAGCCCGCAAGATATTAGAACATTGTATAAGTTTAAGCGTTATGCCAATAGGTACAACCTGACCATTATGAAATTGATAAAGGCGGAAAGTTTGAGCAGCAGCGGCGCTATCGGTCTTAATGACACTTAATTAACGTGAGTGATTACACTTGAAAATAAAGCATTATGTAGAACAGATTAGGAAAAAGGCACTATGAAAAATGGTTAGGAGAACTCAAATATGAACTGTCGTCTCGGTTGTGGTGCTTGCTGCATTTCACCCTCAATATCTTCTGCGATTCCCGGAATGCCAGAGGGAAAAGCCGCAGGGCAGCGTTGCATCCAGCTTGATGATAACAATTTATGTTTATTGTTTGGTCAGCCTGAGCGACCAAAAGTCTGTGCTGATTTTGGCGCCGAAGAATGGGTGTGCGGAACAAATAATGAGCAGGCAATGCTCATTCTTAGTGATTTAGAGACAAGTACTCGTTAGTCCACTATTGAGGCCTACTGCATGTTTAAACTCGTATTTTATGTTCCTTATGATAAAGCAGACGACGTAAAAGCGGCTGTTTTTAATACCGGATCCGGTAAAATGGGTCACTATGATCAATGTTGCTGGCAGGTTTTAGGCCAAGGGCAATTTAGGCCTTTAGCCGGATCTCAGCCATTTATTGGTGACGCTCCGTTTGCAGGCGAAAGCGCCGTTATTGAAGTCGTCAGTGAATACCGAATTGAAATGGTCTGCAGTGATGATGTAATTAACGCTGCCGTCTCAGCGTTAAAAAAAGCACACCCTTATGAAGAGCCTGCTTATGATGTGTGGCGATTAGTCGAGCTTTAGTCTGTCTTTTACAGAAATATCAAATACATGAGTAGGGAGTTGTGTATTTGAGCTGTCCTGCTGCATGCTTTGACGATCAGCAAAGAATTGTTGCAAGGTTTTGCTGGTGGTTGGGAACGCCAGTGCTTGCCACGGAATCTCAGATTCTGAAAACAGTTGTACTTCAAGGCTCTCTGGTCCGCATGAAAAGTCTAGATCGGCCAGTTCACCATGAAAAAACATATGGACTTGGTTAATGTGGGGCACGGTAATCATGCTGTATAAACGAGGATTGTTAACTCTAGCATTGGCTTCCTCTAATGTTTCACGTAAGGCGCCTTCCTCTGTCGACTCGCCATTTTCCATAAATCCTGCAGGCAATGTCCAGTACCCTTTTCTGGGTTCGATTGCGCGTTTACATAATAAAACTTGGCCTTGGTGTGTTGGCAGTGTTCCTGCCACGATGCGAGGATTTTGATAGTGAATTGTATCGCAGCTAAGACATACATAACGTTGGCGATTATCACCTTTAGGCACTAATTGACTAATGGGTTGGGCGCATTCTGAGCAGAACTTCATTTTAATGTCCGTTTTACTAACAATGATGAGTCGCTCTCTATTTTACACATACTAGACAGCCCACAAGAGAAAACGATTAACTTTAATATACAAATACTGAAAGGAAAACACGAAAAGAAGATTTCTTTTATAAAAGGCCTCTATTTACAACAGTGATTTAGCTGCTTTTATTGATTTTCTTCTAATATCCTCTCTTTCTCGCACCGTTCTTGCCAAGCATCAAATTGGCTCAGGCACACGCCTTCCGTTAATTCAGTTAAAAACCGACTGCGCTTAATCTGATCCATTACGGGCCCTTTCACTTACGAATAGGTAGCGGTTATAGTTTCTTGACCAAATAAGGATTGGTCAATGTTTTTTATCACATTCCCTCATTCGCGATTGAAAGAGGTTCAATGGCTATTTATTTGCCAAGGCTTCAAGGCGTGGCTGTTGACTATTTAGGTTATAGCCCGCTTCTGTAGCAGTATGTAAAATATCATCGACTGACATCGTATTGACTTGAGAGAGCGCCCAAAGAATTGAACAGCGCGTACCTGTTCGACAAAATGCCAATACAGGCTGAGGCAGTTTCGCCATTAATTGACTGAAGTCTGTTACGTCTTGATCCGTAATATTGCCGGATACGACAGGCTGATGCTGCCATTTTAGGCCAGCAGCCTTGACTGCGCTTTCCACAGTGGACATCGTTGGCTGATCGTCGCTTTCTTTATCAGGACGATTACAAATAACCGATTTAAAACCCAGTGCTGAAAGTTTAGCTATATCTTCCAAAGTAACCTGTGGACTGACACTTAATTGATCCGTTAACTTATGAATTTGCATAATGCTATTTCCTGAAATCTGCTAATAAAAAAGATAAATGAACTTTAGCATATCAAATCGTTTTCAATGCCATCCTTGCAGGTTCACTGAGGGATTATTCACTGGTGTTCTGTAATATTCTAAATAACGACTCTGTTGGTCTTTATTAGAAGGTTAAGTTAATAGGAATTTTTAGATAAATCTGACCATTGTCTTCCGCTTTCGGCATGTGACCGCCTCGCATATTAACTTGGACCGCGGGAAGGATTAAGCGAGGCATTCCAAGCGTTGCATCGCGTTCAGAGCGCATATTTATAAATTCACTTTGGCTGATACCCTGTTTAATGTGAATGTTATGGGCTTTTTCTTCGGCGACGGTTGTTTGAAAAGCGTATTCAGCTCGACCGGGTGCTTTGTAGTCATGGCACATATATAGGCGCGTCGTCTCGGGTAGCTTAAAAAGCTTCTGTACCGATTGATATAATGTGCGAGCGTCACCGCCAGGGAAGTCGCAACGAGCGGTGCCATAATCTGGCATAAATAAGGTATCACCCACAAAAGCATCGTTTGAGAATACGTAGGTTAAGCAGGCAGGGGTATGCCCTGGAGTATGAAGTGCATGGCCTACTAATTGACCAATGCGTATCTCATCTTGATCTTCAAACAGCTGATCAAACTGACTGCCATCACGAACAAACTCGGTACCTTGGTTGAATGCTTTGCCAAACACTGCTTGCACTTGAGTGATTCCAGCACCGATGCCTGTTTTAGCCCCTGTTTTTTGTTGTAAGTAGGGCGCTGCAGACAAATGATCAGCATGCACGTGAGTTTCTAAAATCCAGTCAACCGTCAGTGCTTGATTGTCAATAAACGCTAAAATTTCATCAGCAAACTGTGTCGTTGTTTTGCCAGATGAATAATCAAAATCTAAGACTGAATCTATAATCGCGCACTGTTGACTGGCGCTGTCTTGTACTACATAGCTGTAAGTAAACGTTGGTTCATGAAAAAATGCGGTGACTATGGGTTGGTTATGATCATTCATGCAACGTCCTCAAATACTTTAGCGTTAATGTTAGATGTTTTTTAATCTAACTATATAACCATTTAGGCATACTGTATCAGCTGACAACGTCATATCCAAGCAGAACTTCTATCGGCTTCGTGGGGCTATATTATAATTTAGGCCTTAGTTAGCTAAACGGCTAATAAAAGGTTATAGGTCTTTAAATAGAATACCGACTATTTTTCGAGCACTGAGAGTGGAATATTAAATAAATTTTTTTTCTGTATTCCAAAAGGCATCGGTCGTAAAATAGCCAGATGACAAATCAAACTCTTCTAAATCAGTTAATTAATAGCGTACAGCAGTATGAGGGCCGTATTATCAATCAACCCAACCTTATACAGGCGGGTGTTTTGATTGCAATAACGGATGAGTTAGACCCACATCTCATCTTAACGCGACGCGCTGACCATCTTAATACACACAGCGGCGAAGTTGCATTTGCCGGTGGTAAACGTGATGATACTGACCCTGATATCGTCTTTACCGCTCTTCGAGAAGCGTATGAAGAGATAGATTTGGCCTCTCAAGATGTCAGAGTTATTGGTCAGCTCGATCAAGTTGTTTCTCGTTTTGGTTATATTGTTACACCGATTGTGGGGATAATTCCTCCTGATTTGACCTTCACCGCGAATCTAGAGGAGCTGGATGCGATTTTTAAAGTCCCTTTACGCTTCTTTTTAGAAAATGAGCCACATGATTATTTTGAACGTGGTCCCTTTTCTATTCCTAGTTTTCATTACGAAGGTTTTCGTATTTGGGGCTTAACGGCAATGATGATTACTGAAATGGTCAATAATCACTTAAACGCTGATATTGCTATTCGTTTTTAAAAACTATTGATAATAAGAGAGACCTTATGTTGTATCAACTAGGCAAGCGTAAACCTGTTATTGAGGGAGCCCACTTTATTGCCGATAGTGCGAGTATCATTGGTTCAGTGATATTAAAAGAGAATGCGAGTGTTTGGTTTAACTGCGTTATCCGCGGTGATAATGATGTCATTACTATTGGTGAAAATAGCAACGTTCAAGATGGTGCAGTATTGCACACAGATCCTGGATTTAAGTTAACACTGGGCAAAGGCGTCACGATTGGTCATAACGCCATGGTGCATGGGTGCGAGGTGGGTGACTTTACCTTAATTGGTATTAATGCTGTGGTACTCAATGGCGCTAAAATTGGTAAGTATTGTTTAATTGGTGCTAATACGTTTATTCCTGAAAAGATGGAAATTCCAGATGGCTCGTTGGTCGTTGGTTCGCCTGCGGTGATAAAACGTCAATTGTCGGAACAGCAGCAAAAGATGTTAGAACTTGGAGCGTACCATTATGTGCAAAACGGACAGCGTTATAGCAAAGAATTAACGCCCATAAAAATAGAAGATGCGCGAGTGAACAGCGTTAAGTAATAGCATGCTTATAATAATGAGCGTGACAACATAGTATAAGGGCGTACTCGCAGTGGACGGTAACAAGAAATCAATACCCAGCAGTAAAGTTGAGAATACGGTGGTTAAATCACCTTGTGTTAATATTTGCTGTTTGAATGAAGAAGATGTTTGTTTAGGTTGTTATCGCAGTTGTGACGAAATTTGCAAGTGGGGTGGGATGGATAATGAACAACGTAATGATGTGATGAAAAAGGTCGCTGAGCGAGAGAAAAACAGCGGCAATATGATGAAAATCTAAAGATTATTGCTTTAAAAGTTAGGATTTATTATGACAGTTTTAGGGACACCGTTTTCGCCTTCTGCAACAAAAGTTCTATTGTGCGGAGCGGGAGAATTGGGTAAAGAAGTCGCGATCGAATTCCAGCGTTTAGGGTGCGAAGTTATTGCGTTAGACCGTTATGATAACGCCCCGGCCATGCAAGTTGCGGATCGTAGCTATACGTTAAGTATGCTGGATGGTGAAGCGTTAGAAAAAATTATTAAAGACGAAAAGCCTGATTATATTATCCCTGAAATCGAAGCCATTGCGACCGATACCCTGGCTGATTTAGAACGTCAGGGGTTTAATATCGTGCCATCCGCCCGTGCGACTCAGTTAACAATGAATCGTGAAGGTATAAGGCGTCTAGCGGCCGAAACTTTAGAGATTCCAACGTCGAGTTATATTTTCGCCGATAATAAAACAGATTTTGCCGCAGCGGTTAGAAGCATCGGTCTGCCATGTGTTGTCAAGCCTATTATGAGCTCATCAGGCAAGGGTCAAAGTACCTTAAAAAATGACAGCGAAGTCGATGCCGCTTGGGATTATGCACAAGAAGGTGGTCGAGCAGGCGCGGGCAAAGTCATCGTTGAAGGTTTTGTTGATTTTGATTATGAAATTACCTTATTAACTATTCGACATTCTGACTTGGCATCGACAAAGGCAGGTGCGCTTACGACCAGTTTTTGCCAACCGATTGGGCATCGCCAAGAAAATGGTGATTACCAAGAGTCATGGCAGCCGCAAGCGATGTCTGAAATAGCATTGAAGCGCGCTAAAGAAGTTGCAGAAAAAGTAACAACAGAACTCGGTGGGCGTGGGTTATTTGGTGTAGAGCTTTTTGTTAAAGGTGATCACGTTATTTTTAGTGAAGTTTCTCCGCGTCCCCATGACACCGGTTTAGTGACGTTAATTTCTCAAGATCTGTCAGAGTTTGCGTTGCATGTACGCGCTATTTTAGGTTTGCCTATTCCCAATATTGTTCAGCATGGTGCGTCGGCTTCCGCTGTATTATTAGTATCGGGGGAATCCAATAATATTCGTTACTCTGGGCTCGACAAAGCGTTAGCTGAAATTAATACGCAGTTACGTATCTTTGGTAAACCTGAAGTTTCTGGGCAGCGCCGAATGGGGGTTGCTTTAGCTCGTGGGACTGAAGTAGGTCATGCGTGTCGCAAAGCGTTGGCGGTGATTAAGTCAATTAGAGTGACCTTGTAAGACTTAATTACATCACTAAAATGAACAGATAAATTGGATCGTTAAATTTGAACAGCACGGGCTAAAGCCGTGCTATTCAATACTCTAATGGTTGATGAAAGGCTGGGGTTAATCTTTATTTTTAGCCTCAATCCATTGCGCCATATATTGTGTACTTTTCATAGAATGATGACGCAGCATTAAACCAAAAAAATTATTTTTTCTAAGCGGTATTAAGCTTTCATGTTGGCTTATTAAACGAGAAATGAACTGTCCTTGCCAGTAGTTGCTATCGTACTGTTGTTTTAAAATTTCAAATCCCTTTTTTTGATATTGTTGGTAAGTTGATGCGTCTTGGTACGCTTTTACGGCGGCATCGGCGAATGATGATGGCTCGGCTATCATATTTTTTAATGGAATTATTTTACCATTCCAATTTGGGCTTTCTTCAGGCGTTTGTAATTGAGTACTCTCTAAATTTATCATCCCCTCAGCACCGATGCTGGTTGTGATACTGGGTGTACCGCACGCCATCGCATCGCTGAACTTGCCTTTTATACCTGCGCCAAAGCGAATGGGGGCTAATAAAATCCTAGCATTTTTGATCACGGTTTTCGCATCTTCAGCCCAACCTTTTATATGAAATCCTTGTTTTGTATTGTGCAGTTGAGTCGCTTTAGGGGGTGGGTATGCTCCGTATATATGCATCTCCGCTTTTGGCAACTGTTTGCGAATTAAAGGCCAGATATGTTGCTTTAATTGCAGTACTACGTCCCAGTTAGGCGCATGGCGAAAATTACCAATACTGATAAAGTGCGCTCTTTCTTCGAAGCTGGGCAGCTTCTTTATGTCGTCTTCGTTTAACGGCGATAACATAAAAGGCAAATACAGTAGTTGCGACTCAGGCACTTGGAAATGTTCGATTAATAGCGCGACCTCGACTGGAGAAATCATCAAGGTAAGATCGCTGCGAAAAATGGCTGAAATTTCACGTATAGCTAAATCGCTGTGCAAGTACTGGGCGATTTCAGCGGGCTGGGAAATATCAACAACATGGCCTTTCTTTATTGCGCTTTGTCGAGCGTCCCGCAGGCTGTGTAAATCTTCAGTATTTAAAACCCGCAATGCGTTCGGGCAGAATTTCTCTACCCGCCAGCCAAATTGCTCTTCCATCATAAAACGATCAAAAATCACCATGTCAGGATTTAAATCAGTTATGTAATGGTCGAAACTTGCGTTATTCAGCTCAATTCCTTGGCAAAGCACGTCATGCTGAGTCAAATCAGCCATGTGTTCGCTCAATTGTGCAGGACTAGCGAAGGTTACTTGCCAGTCTTGTGCGCGCATAGCCGCTATTAACTGCATCATTCGGCTTCCGGCTGCAGAGGAATTAGGCTCTGGCCACACATAACCAATAATTAAAATATTCACAGTGACTACTCGTTTAGATACTTACAAAGCATTAAGGCAGTGTAACGATGGTTATTATAAAGAAGACATTGCCATGACGGCAAATATAATGGATACCCGCCGTGATTTGGATCACTGGGCGGGGCTTGCTTGCTACACTTTTATTTTCTTCTGATGTATATTGCAGCCATTAAGGTTTATGTCTTGCATTGCGTATAGTTGATGTCGATTGGTGCAGTTATTTGGAGTTATATATGTTTACGATTGATAGTATTACGCTCACGGGAGAGATAGAACATCAATGTTCTATTGATTCGGTTATTCCTAGAACACTTGCGGGTGAGTTAATCATCGTACGTAAAGGTATGCAGGATTTAGAGCTTTTTGATCAATCTGTAGATCTTGTGATTAACAGTATTGAAGCGGTATGTGGCTCGGAAGTGGCTGCTGCCGTAAAAAATGACGGTATTGAGAAAATTCATTTGCACGTAGGGCTTGATCAAGTAGAAGCTGTTTATGCTAAAGCTCGGGTAGAGCTTGCTTTAAAAATGCCTGCGGTAACAGCCAAAACCTTTGAGAAATTGGGTGTTGCTCAGGATTTCTTTATTCATGATGCTTCACTTATTCGCCTCATGATGCCCTTTGATGTTATGAAATCGAAACAAAAAGAATTTAAGAAGCATTTGGGAAAGCTAACACTCCATGGTCCTCATCATGATCATTATCAAAATGTTCCTATCAATGCGATCAATACATGGACTGCGGTGGGTCGTGTAGATTCTAACAATGGTATGCTTATTTATCCAGATGTCTGGGGCAAAAATTTACCAATAGAGAATGGTGAGGTACGTCAAGACCAATATCTAGGAAAGCCCGTTGCTTTGGATATGAATCCTGGTGATATTCTTATTTTTCATAGTAATCATATGCATGCATCTCGTATCAATTCTACGGATGATACTAGGGTTGTTTTGACTAACCGAATTTGTTTAGACAAACCTGAGTATCCTGACGCAGCTCGCCCACAAAAATATTTTTTCTCGTCGGCCTTTCCTGCTGATATTGATCTAGCGACTGTATTTTCTCGCAAAGGTTTTGTTGGTAACAAAAGAAAACATTTAAAAACGGGTCTAAGTAAGGCCGTTCATAAAATGGCAACCAAAGTCGGGCTTGATTTTATAAAATATCCTGATGAAACAAGCAGTTCGATCTCTTTAGAACCTGTTGATATAAACCAGTTAGCTAAGACGCTATTTGATGGCGATATAGCCGTTATTGATGATAAAACATGTGCAACTAAGATTGATGGAAAAGTAATTTCTTTTGGACGACAGTGCCCTCATCAGGGAGCCGACCTTGCATTAGGGTTTATTGAAGATGGACAAGTATTTTGCCCACACCATGGTCTGAAACTATGCTTGAAAACAGGAGAGGCCTCTTGTTCTTCTATTAAAAATCTTAAAGTAGATGATTTGAAAATATTATGAAATTTGGCGAGGAAATCAAATCCATAATATTTGATTTGTATCTATTCTAAGATGTTATTCGCATGTATTCAGATACAATATTAGGGATTTTATCTAAATTATTATTTCTAAATGCAGCAGTGTAAGTTGATTTTATATATGCATCTTGTTTATCGCCATTAGCATTGAAGTTTAGCTTAATGCTTTGGTCTAACGCAGGGTTAATGAAGCTTTCTGTCGGAATGTAACCCGCAGTTGCTAGCATCATATATTTTGTTCTAGTGCATTTGCTGCATACGCCACAGTTATGGGGTCTTACTTTTTTATCTTTACATAAGGATAATGACTTAACCGCAAGATTATCTGAAAGAATTGAGGGCAGCTTTTCGGCTCTCGTAACGTCATTGCCAAACGTTTCTAATTGAAAGTCACCAGAGTCATATAGTTGATCTGTTGCAATTGATGAGCCGTAGGGTAGCTCTTCAAATTGTTGATATAGAGCGAAGTCAGCAGCCATCGTTACATTTCTATATTTTTTAACAAATAAAAAACTAACCGATGACAATACGAATACAAAGGATAAACGTGGGGCTATATTGATTTTGTTGTAGATGTCATAAGCATTGGATCTAACGGTTGTTCTTTGATCTGCGTATTCGTTTGCAATAATATTGGTCTTTTCAATTGCTTTTGTGAATCTATCTTGATCAGAAATTTTATAATCCATTCCCTGTATAGTTAAGAGATCAGGCTTTTCTTGAAAATGTTTATTTAATATTGCGTAAGTCGAATCAACTCCTCCGCTGAATAATAGTAGCTCTTTCTTGCCTTCAGAGTTTTCTAAATTACGATAGCTGGTGAATTCGATATTTATAAGAGAATATTTTTTGGGCAACCAGCAAGCCCATATGTTAGATAGTTTTTCAGCATTTTTCTTGGTCTCTAATGTTCCAGAGCCATGAATTATCAATGTTTTATTTTTTACCATAGCTACAGGCAAGAAAATCCAAGCAGCGAAGTCAGAAGAATTAATATCTGGGCTTGCATAACCCTTACAGTCGAAGTAAAAGGTTTCATCACCAGAAGATAAAAATACTTCATTATTTTCTTGAAATGCATGAACATTTATACATTCATTGTTATTGCTTTTGTTGCTCTCTTTAACCTTACTTTCATAGTGTTTCATTTTCCCCTGAACTTCTCGACTAAGTTTTTTGTCCAGTTTGAATATTTTGTTAATAATTTTTTTCATTATATTGAATACCTAGTAAATTTAATAATTAACAATTGTTATTTGTTAAAGAGGTGTAGGTTGTTCCGTTTAGTATACGGTCAAATATATTTAGAGCGTCAGTTTTTGAAAAAAGACCATTTTTTACATTGGGCCAGTAATCAGCATCGGACCTTCGAATAAATAAGGCAGATGATCGAGATTTTAATGCTATGGGAATGCTTTCATATTTCAAGGCTACTAAAGAAGAAAAACGGTGCTTTCCGCCTATGTTTACCCATACCCAATCATCATCTGAAACTAAGAACTGGCCATGCATATAGCCATATCTCTCGGGTAAATAGCCATGTTCTTTAATACTACTGTAAACAGATATTAAGCGAGTGTATTCCTGTAGCCCTAAAGCTTCAGAGACAGGGCCAAAAAACTGCCAACCAAAATTATTTTTCTCTTTAATGCCTAATTTGTGGGCTTCTTTTGATAATAGGTGCTTAGCTGATGGATCTACGCAAATATTTGGTAGTTTCTCTTCAGGGGTTGATATTCCCCAAGGTAAAACTGTAGCCATAGGGTGGTACTTATTTAATAAAGGGTTATCGCTTCTGAGTACTGACTGCATAGAAGATGGGCAGTATTGATTGTAATAACTCTCTAAAACTGATCCCGAATAGTTAGACTTGCCAGTAGAGTATTCTATCAATGTTTTAATGAAGGGGTTTTCATTTACAGTGAAACCGAGCATGTGAGATCGACAGCGCTCTATCGGAATTATCGCAGCACCACCTTTAAAATTTGAATACAGTAAATCTAAAGGCACTTTTTGATCCGTTAAATCGTATTTAGGGGTTGCATATTTATCACGCGAAAAAAGATATTTAATACTTCCAAATTTCACATTAGGCCTATAGATAAGAACAGTCTGAATTTACTAATCAAAATAACATATTCATATTATTTGGGCTATTGATTAAACCTAGGTTCGATGGGGCTTAATCGATATAAGAAATGGGAATCAAGCAATGATTTTGTATAATGAAAAGTGGTTGAAGTTACTTTTTAGGCTTTAACCGACTTACTCCAAATATCACCAATACCATTCCTAAGCCGTGATAAAGCGTGAATACTTCACCCAGTAATACCACTGCCATAATACTGGTCATTATAGGGCCAACAGTTCCAGTTAACGCTGCGTTGGCGGCACCAATGCGTTTTACCGCTTCGCTAATCATAAAAGACGGAACAACCGTTGCCGCAAACGTTAATAACAATACGATCGCCATGAGTTCGGAACTAAACTCCCAGCTATTGCTATTAAAGCCAATACTATCGCTAATCAATCCTGAGCTATCCAGCGCGCTGATGGCCAGTACGATGGCTGTATGGATAATTGTTGCAAGTGT
>JBNMQK010000026.1:0-23962 GCA_051278005.1 Oleispira sp.
CCAAATTAATGGAGAGTTCGTAGGTTCTTACTTTGTTTTATGCTTTGATGTCAGCTAACGAATCTAATTAAAGAAGCGTTAGTGACTGTCTCCACGCAATCAAGGTAAGCACCCACACGAATTATCTAAATATATTGTTAAAGAACATTGCTTAGGCTTTCACCTTAAGCGGGCTGCGTATTCTAATGATTTAATTCATCAAGTCAACAGCTTTTTAAAAATTTCTTTTCAGCCGACTTAAGTCGCTGTAAAGATTGAGGCGCATTATATAGTTGCTTATTGACTGAGTCAACCTCTTTTTTCCTTTGTTTTCAAAGCCTTACCGGCTTATCTTCGAAGGAGGATGCATTCTAAACAAACGCTTTGAATAGTCAACCTTTTATTTTCACCTGTTTTTAAGATGTTCTTTCGAACCTCTGCTCTCAACAAGTGAGCGGCGTATTATAGGGACTTTATAATTGCCGTCAACCGTTTTCTCTAGCTTTCTTTTATTTCAAACAAGTGATGCTTCTTCTTACCTAATTTCACAAGAAAGAAGCGTCCATATAAAGCTTTATTAACCGTAAAGCTTTCGACAGTACTCATATTGTCTGCAGCACCTTTGGCTTCACCATTAACCAATACCGCATTGCGACCCAAAGCATCTTTTACTTCGCGCCCAGTCTTTACCATTCCGCACTCAGCAAACAATGTCGTTAACGGCTTTTCTGTAATGTCAGCAAGTACCAAATCACTTGAAGGCAAGCCATCGAGCTTAATTTGCTCAAGTTCTGCTTCAGACAACATGGCTAGATCACCGGAGAATAGCGCTTCAGTTAT
Organism: Oleispira sp.; assembly: GCA_051278005.1. GTDB lineage: Bacteria > Pseudomonadota > Gammaproteobacteria > Pseudomonadales > Oceanobacteraceae > Oleispira. The sequence goes on from JBNMQK010000026.1 coordinate 820, forward strand.
ACGCCTAGCGGACTGTAATGCTTCATCACCGTGTATTAAGCGAGTCACTTCTTCCGCTAAAATGCCTTGTCCTGTTTTGCGCCCTTGAATTTCAGTATCGTGCTTTTCAATTTCTTCAATGCGTTCAATCGTTAGAAAGGTGAAGTAACGCATAAATTTGTATGCATCCTCATCCGCGGTATTCATCCAAAATTGATAAAAAGCATATGGAGATGTTTTAGTGGGGTCTAACCAAATAGTACCGCTTTCGGTCTTACCAAATTTAGTACCATCAGATTTAGTGACTAGGGGCAGTGTTAAGCCGAAGGTTTTCTTGCCATACATACGTCGCGCTAAATCAACACCTCCTACTATATTGCCCCATTGATCAGAGCCTCCTATTTGAAGGGTACAGTTTTCACGTTCCGCCAACTCTGCAAAGTCATAAGACTGTAGCAGCATATAAGTGAACTCAGTGAATGAGATGCCGGCACCTTCACGATCAATTCGCTGCTTAACCGACTCTTTTTGTATCATGTTATTAATTGAAAAGTGCTTACCGACGTCACGAAGGAAGTCGAGTACATTCAATTCGCCAACCCAATCCAAGTTATTAACAACGGCCGCACTTTTTTCACCGGCATCAAAATCAATAAAGCGACTTACTTGTGCTTTAAGTTTATCAACCCAATTAGCAACGATGTCTGGCGTATTTAATTTACGCTCTTGCGCCTTAAAACTTGGATCGCCAATCAACCCGGTAGCACCACCCACCAATGCAACGGGCTTATGCCCCGCATCCTGGAAACGCTTTAACGCTAATAGCGGTACAAGGCTACCAATGTGCAAGCTATCTGCCGTTGGATCAAACCCACAATAAAGTGTACGACAGCCATTTTCTAAATGCTCAATGAACTCTGCGTCTGCCGTTGTCTGGCTAATAAGGCCTCGAGCCTTTAAATCTTCGATCAATGCTGCCGTCATGACGTTCTCTTGTCAGTCTAAAGTAAGAAAATAAGCGGTCGTCACAATACCGAATCAGCTAATAAAAGCAATAGAGATGAAGTGAATGGCAACTAATTAGGAAACTTTGTTGTACACTACGCGCCATAGAAAAGATTCATTTTTAGGAACAATTATAACTATGGCAGTTCTTGGCCAGTGGCACTATTTCCCCAAAGCCCACATCGCAGCAATAAGTTTAATAATAATTATCGTTATTTTTGCTATTGGAAAAAATTCAAGCGTTCAGCAAAAGCTTGAGATACAGACGCTAGTCGTCAACAGTACAGCACCTGATGCTGAACTTGAAGAGGTCGAATCGTGGCAGCAAATCGAACTAAAATCGGGTGATAACTTATCGCGCATATTTAATCGTTATTCGCTTAGTGCTGCAGATGCTTTAGCGATTGCGTCTAGTGCTCCCAAAAGAGTATTAAACCTGAAACCTGGGCAGGTCATTAAATGGCAAAGCAGTGATAACAATAACGTCACAAGAATGCGGATTGAAACATCCCCTTTAATTGCACATGTATTTGAACGTTCAATTGACGGAGATTATGATTATCAACTGGACGAAAAAGTAGCCGATAGACGTCCAAAGTTTGCTCAGGCAATCATAAACTCTTCGTTATTCTTGGATGGTGCTAAGCAAAAAGTTCCACAATCAACGCTGATTGAATTAGCGGGCTTATTTGGCTGGGACATCGATTTTGCTCTGGATATCCGCCCAGGTGATCAATTTAGTCTTATTTATGAAGAGTTATTTTTAGACGGTGAGCGCATTGGCTTTGGCAATATATTAATTGCTAACTTCGTCAACCGAGGCCGTGAAATAACAGCCATTCGTTACGAAGATGATAAAGGCAATGCTCAATACTATGATCCATCTGGTCATAGTATGCGCAAAGAGTTTCTACGAAACCCTATTGACTTCGCTAGGATCAGCTCTCGCTTTAATTTAAAACGTAAACACCCTGTGCTGAACAAATTCCGAGCCCATCGCGGTACAGATTACGCAGCGAGAACAGGCACGCCGATTAAATCAACGGGCGATGGTAAGGTCATTTTTGCTGGGCGTAAGGGTGGTTTTGGTAATTGCGTTATTGTTCAACACGGCAGCCGCTATCAAACGCTCTATGCCCATTTAAGTAAGTTCAATCGTAAAGCCCGTAAAGGTCGAAGAGTAAAACAAGGCCAAGTGATTGGTTATGTTGGCAGTACTGGGCTAGCCACTGGCCCTCACTTACACTTTGAGTTTAGAGTCGATGGCGTTCATAGAGACTCTTTACGCGTCAAGTTACCCAAGTCTCGCTCTATCAGTAAAGATCAAAAGAAAGACTATAAAGCAGAAGCAGAACGCATGATGGAGTGGCTCAGGAGCCAGCAAAGTAATCGCATAGCAAGCGACACTACTTTAGAGTTAGCAGGCAGCCAACGTAAGCAATAGATTAGATGATAAACAATAAGGAGCGGCCGTGCTTTACATAGGTCTGATGTCTGGCACGAGCTTAGATGGTATCGATGCTGCTTTAGTAAAAATGGATTCAAATGGCTACCCTACTCTATTAGGAAGCCACTATCAGGATTATGATAAAACGCTGCAAACAAGCCTCTTTGATCTTAGCCAAGCCGCTGATGTTAAGCTAGAAGAGCTGGCTGCACTCGACCAAAGGCTAGGACAGCTCTATGCCGCATGCTGTTTAGCACTGTTAGAAAAGTACCATTATCAAGCAAGCGACATTCAAGCAATTGGCTGCCACGGCCAAACCATCCGTCATAAACCAAGACCCAATGCTTTTAGCATTCAAATTGGTGACGCCAACATAGTCGCTGAACTAACGGGCATAACGACAGTCGCCGATTTTCGCCGAAGAGATATAGCGGCTGGCGGTGAAGGAGCGCCTCTCGTTCCCGCCTTCCACCAGCATGCCTTCTTTGATTCTCATAACCCACGTCAGATTTTGAATCTTGGGGGGATCGCTAATGTTACAGTGCTTTCTCAAGACCCAGAAAAAACGTTCGGCTTTGATCTTGGCCCTGCTAATGCACTATCCAATGAATGGGTCGAAAAACACTGGCAACTGAGCTTTGATGAAGGTGGCAAACTTGCACGCTCTGGCACAATTCAATCGGCGCTGGTAGAAAAATGGCTAACGATAGAATATTTCAACCAACATCCCCCTAAAAGTACCGGTCGGGAACTGTTTAACCTGGCCAAGTTCGAACAACAAACGCCTGAGATGTATGGTCTAAAAAAAGAAGATGTATTGGCTAGCTTGATTGAATTGACCGCTATTTCGATCAGTCGTGGGGTTGAACAGTGGGGCTATAAAGAAGGAGCGTTATTTCTTTGTGGAGGGGGTGCTCGAAATATTTACTTGGTTGAGCGAATTCAACATTATCTACTCAATATCCAAATAGGCCTCACCGATGACTTGGGTATTCCTGCGGATATGGTAGAAGCTTGTGCATTTGCTTGGTTAGCGTACCGGACCATGAATAATTTAGAAGGCAATCTAACCAATGCGACAGGAGCAAAAGGCCCAAGAGTTCTAGGCGCTATTCATCCTGCTTAATAACACCTTAATATCAAATTAGAAGTAAGCGTAACCTGCTTTTTTTAAGCGTTCCCGCTCACCTACGCCAAAAGGAACGGCTTCGACAAAGGGAGGCAATTCACTTGCCATTATGCCGTTCGCTCCCATCCAACGTTTGCAGACCTTAACGTCAATAATATTGAACGCATCTAATCTCGCCGCTAAATCAACGAGTGCCTTATTACTGCGATAGTTACTGCGAACAAACGCTTTTATTTCTTCACCATGTAAGACGACTGAAATAGGTTCTTCGGTATTATATTGGCTTTCGCCATTCGCTATTGTCTCTGCTTGCTCTAATAACTGCTTTAGCTCGGAAAGAGTATGCTGGGCCACATTAGCCTGAAGCTTTTGCAATTCTGCGGTGGCCTCTTTCACAACGGAGTCTGGCACTGAAATAGAAGCCATCACTTGAACTTCAGGCTGAATCGCAACATCTTGTGCTGACGCTGTGTTCACGAACAACGAATTCGACATAAGCACACATATAAAACCCAATTTATCTAACATAGGGTGCCTTTAAACCGAACTCAAGTACTGAGTTATATAGCGAAAGAAGATCCACAACCACAAGTTGAACTAGCACCTGGGTTATTAACCATAAAGCGAGAGCCCTCAAGACCTTCTTGATAGTCAACATTGGATCCTACCAAATACTGATAACTCAATGAATCGACCAAAACGCGAGCTCCGTCTTTAAAAATAACACTGTCATCTTCATTACGTTCGTCATCAAAAGTAAAACCATACTGAAAACCAGAGCAGCCGCCACCCGTCACAAAGACACGCAAACATAGCTCATCATCAGCTTCTTCAACCAATAATGTTCTTATTTTTTCTTCTGCCGAAGGGGTTAGCCCAATGGGTTCTGCTGATATAACTGCGTTCATTTTTTATCTCACAAAGTCTGACTTTCACCATTATCGAATTAACCAACCATTTTAGTCAACTTTATCCTCAGTTTGGCGGCCTTTTTTTTCTACAGGTTGAGTTTCTAATGTCGATTTATTGGCTTTTTTCAACTGATCTTTGCCTTGATGAATCAGTTTGCCGTTGACTTCTGCGCCTAAGACCATCTCCATCATGTGATAGTACACATCACCTTGAATCCGAGCTTTTTTAGCCAGCTCAATATATTCACTGGCATAAATATTACCCACAACAGCACCATTAACGACAACATTAGGTACATTAATCTGACCTTCTACACGGCCACTATCTGAAATACGGACAACGGCACCACTTCCTGCTTCAGCAATTAGGTTGCCTTTAACAACCCCTTCTACTTGCAGGCCTCCCTTAAATTTTACATCACCGACTATCTCAGTTTTGGGTGAAATTAAGGTATCGTAATGACTGGCGGCTGTTTTATCTTTATTACTAAACATTATGAGTCCTTTTGTAACCATTCAATGGTTTCTTCTACGCGCTGGGCTTTATTACCGGTTGATTGTAAAACTACCTGCACCTGTTCGATGTTAAAGTTGACGGGGACAGAGATTTCGCCCACAACTTCTTGAAAATAACGGAAGCTAAATTTCAGACCTAGCTCATTAACGTTTTTATCTAAATCACGTAACGGCATGACTTTGCGCTTACCATCTTCCAAACCGACAAAATTCACCGCCGTTAAACCCTTAATGTAGCTAGTATTGCCCGCAACTTGAGTCATCATAATGCTATAGCGAAAGGTATTTGGCTGATCAGACGGCTTGATATCTATCTTACTGATACGCAGTCCTTTATCTTGTCCGCTAGGGGCCATAATTCCTTTGTAGAATGAAACTTCTTCTTCTAGTGTAGCAATTTGGACTTTGAGTTCTTTGACTATTTGTCGAATACCCTCTGATGCTTGACGATCAACCTCACCGCCCTTTTCCAAAACAGCCACTCGTTGACGAAAGCCAAGAATTTCTTGATCCGCTGCAATGATTTGTTTTTGGCGCTGGTCACGCTCTTCACTGAGAGCCTTTATTTGCTCTAAACTGGCATATTGGCCGCCAAAAAAACATCCAGCAGCCACGAGCACGGTAAAAAGCAAAAAGTACACGCCGCGTAAAAAACGCTGCCAAGGATCGTAACGAATCAAACTTAAACGATCTTGCTTACTGCCTTTTACTACGGCCATTCAAAAATCCTTTGCTTTTTATTTATTTTAGCCTGCTACTAAGGGAGTAAAGCTACAATCTGTAGACCCATCTGCTCTGGCAAATCGAATACAATGTTCATATTCTGTACTGCTTGTCCTGATGCACCCTTCACAAGATTATCAATCACCGAAAGAATCACGATCAAACCCGTATCTTGATGCTGATGAATAGCAATTCGACACATATTACTGCCTTTTACCGAACGCGTTTCTGGATGGCTGCCTGCTGGCATCACATCCACAAACGGCTCATTAGCATAACGCTGTTCAAATAAGGTCTGTAATCCATCAATACCTAAAGCATCAACTTCAGCACGCTTACTTGGTGCATAAACCGTCGAATGAATACCCCGAATCATTGGCGTTAGATGAGGAACAAAGGTCAAACTTACATCACGGCCTGCCGCACGAGTTAAGCCTTGACGAATTTCTGGTAAATGACGATGCCCAGATACAGCGTAGGCCATCATAGACTCACCTGCTTCACAGAATAGAGCACCCATTTTTTCCTGACGACCCGCACCACTAACACCTGACTTACAGTCGGCAATAATACCGGTGGTTTCGATCAGCCCTTGCTCTAATAAAGGCAATAACGCTAATTGAACCGACGTAGGGTAACAACCAGGAACTGCAATTAAGCGGGCGTTCTTTATCTGCTCACGATTGACTTCAGGTAAACCGTACACAGCTTCAGGCAATAATGATTTAGCACCATGAGGCTGGTTGTACCAATGTTCCCACTCATCCGCATCTTGTAAACGGAAATCGGCACTTAGGTCGATTACCTTAATACCTTGATCCAATACTTGTTGTGCTAATCCATGAGCCACGCCATGAGGGGTCGCGAAAAAGACCACATCACAAGGTGCTAGATTCTCTGCACTCGGCTCCGAGAAACATAAATCAACATGACCGCGCAAATTAGGAAACATCTGCGCGACAGGAATACCTTTCTCACTACGAGAAGTAATTACCGTCAATTCAACTTTTGGATGCTGACTTAACAGTCTTAATAATTCAACACCGGTATAACCCGTGCCACCAACAATGCCTACTTTAATCACTTGTGTGCCTCTAATCTAAGATACAGGACATATAAAGATGCTTATAATAAGCCTTATAAAAAGAATTGTTAGTTTAGTCGGGCAAAAAATTCGTATAATTTGCGCCAACCGACAAAACTTCACTTAATACAGGAATAATGAGTAGCCATGAAAGTATTCATATGAAGATAAAAGAAAGCCAAATATCCCTCGCCTTACTTGCAACTGTAGTCGGTTTGCTCAGCGCAGGGGTCATTACTTTATTCCGTTTAGCTTACGAAGTTCCGCTAGAGCACTGGTTACCTAATGGCAGTTATGAAGGCTTTGAATCATTATCTGTTTATGCACGAATCATTTTGCTTTTAAGCTCTACCCTTGTATTAATATTAATTTTTAGCCGTTTAAAGCCTCAACAACGAAAAGGGGGTGTGGGCCACGTATTGCAACGCATTGAGCAGCACCAAGGCTACCTGCCCAAGACCAATCTTATCGCCCATTTTTTGGGGGGGGTCATTGCCCTCATCGGCGGGCACAGTGTCGGCCGTGAGGGGCCTGCGGTTCACATTGGTGCAGGTATCGCCAGTCAATTTGGCCAACTGTTAAAAACGCCTCATCATCGATTAAGAATTCTTGCGGCTTGTGGTGTCGCCAGTGCTATATCGGCGTCTTTTAATACGCCGATGGCAGGGGTTATTTTCGCGATGGAAGTGGTGCTACTTGAATACAGCATCAAAGGCTTTATTCCCATTATTCTTGCCTCTGTGACCGGTGCAATTGTTAGCCGGGCAGTCTTCGGCAACGAAACCGCGTTTATCGTTCCTTCTCTGGAGATGGGCTCACTATTAGAAATTCCGTATATTTTATTATTAGCATTAGTCTGCGGCGTATTGGGTAGTCTATTTATAGTTACGGTAAAATTCATGCAACGTTGGAATACCCGCCCCCTTTGGCAAACTTGGGGGCTACTAGGGATTTTAGTATCAATCACCAGTATTTATTTACCCGAAGTCATGGGCATTGGTTACGACAGTGTTAATGCTTGGTTAAAAGGGGACGTGGTATTTGGCTTAGCCTTCGCACTATTATTTGCCAAGCTGTTTCTGTCTGGCTGGGCGGCGGCCACCGGTTTTCCGGGCGGATTAATTGGCCCAAGTTTATTCATGGGTGCCGCTATCGGGGTAATGATGGGACAACTGTCTTCTTACTTTATGCCTGACTACCCGATTAATATTGGCTTTTACGCCATGCTCGGAATGGGGGCGATGATGGCGGCGGTATTACGCGCGCCTTTAGCGGCGTTAATGGCGTTGCTAGAACTCACCGCCAATCCGAATATTATTTTACCCGGCATGATGGCTATTGTGATTGCGAGTTTAACCGTCAGCGAGCTCTTCCACCTTCCCTCTATTTTTCGAATTCAGACAAATCTTGCGGTTAATCATAATCCTGTTCAGCAATTATTGCGTAATACCTGGGTAGGCCAAGTCATGATGCAGAACTTCAATACCAGCTCACGCTTAATTAAGCTCGGCAGTGCTCAGCTCGTTCTTAGCCAGCAGCCAGCATGGGTTTATATTGAAAGCGAACAACAGTTATTGTCCTCAGCCGATTTAGCACGGTTTATTGAAAGCCCTTTAGAAGCCATTAAGAATAGACAATTTGATGCTTCCGATCCAGACCATATTGAAATTGACTGCTTATCAATTCCTGGAGATCGAAAAATGGTAAAATCAATTTCTCTGATGGCCAACTTACAAAATGCATTAGACCTAATGCAGCAGCATCACATTGAATGGCTAGTGGTTCATCAAGATGAACAATTTAACCAAGTCGTCGGTATTATTAGCCGTGAAATGGTCGAGCAGTATTATCGCTATCAACCACAAGCGGTATAGTTTTAAAATTCACGAGTTACACAGCATAAGAGAGAAGTACATGCTTTGGTTAAAAGCCTTTCACATTATTGCCGTGGTTACCTGGTTTGCCGCGTTGTTTTATTTACCGCGGTTATTTGTTTATCACGCCATGGCTGAAGATCAGATCAGTAAAGATCGCTTTAAAATTATGGAGCGCAAACTGTATCGCGGCATAATGACACCCTCCATGATTATTGTGCTTGGATTAGGCGTTTGGATGCTTACGCTAAACGCTGGATATTATTTAAGCCAAGGCTGGATGCAGGTAAAACTAGCCTTAGTCGCGTTTTTAGTCGGTTATCATTTTATGTGTGGTTCACTGCTGAAAAAATTTGCTCAAGACATAAACGATAAAGGCCATGTGTTTTATCGCTGGTTTAACGAAATACCGGTTTTATTTTTAATCGCCATTATTATATTGGTCGTCGTGCGACCTTTTTAAACACTCCCCCAATTCTAACGAACACGAGTTTTCTATATGACTTATTCAATCGACAAATCACAAGATCTTTTTGAACGCGCTCAAAAGTTCATTCCCGGTGGTGTTAATTCGCCAGTACGCGCCTTTAAAGGGGTTGGTGGCACACCTATATTTTTTGAACGCGGTGAAGGCTCATATTTGTTTGATGCTGATAATAATCGCTACATTGATTACATTGGCTCTTGGGGGCCGATGATTATGGGGCACGCTCGCGGTGATGTTATTGAAGCGGTAAAAGCACGCTTAGATCAAGGCTTAAGCTTTGGTGCACCGACTGAAATCGAAATAGACATGGCAGAAACCGTCTGTGGCATCATGCCAGGCATGGACATGGTTCGCATGGTGAACTCTGGCACTGAAGCCACCATGAGTGCCATTCGCTTAGCCCGTGGTTTTACCGGTCGCGACAAGCTGGTGAAATTTGAAGGGTGTTACCACGGCCACGCTGATGCGCTATTAGTAAAAGCGGGGTCGGGTGCTTTAACTCTGGGCGTTCCCTCTTCTCCAGGTGTTCCAGCAGGGGCCGCAAACGATACCATCACCCTAGACTATAACGACATTGAAGATGTAAAAGCCTGCTTCGCTGAGCAAGGTAATCACATTGCCTGCATCATTGTTGAAGCCGTTGCGGGTAACATGAACTGTATTCCTCCCAGTAAAGAGTTCTTACAAAGCCTACGTGACGTCTGTGATCAATATGGCACCATACTCATTTTTGATGAAGTAATGACAGGCTTCCGTGTTTCACTCACCGGTGCTCAAGGTTATTACGATGTACAGCCTGATCTAACAACATTAGGTAAAGTGATCGGTGGTGGCTTACCGGTAGGCGCCTTTGGCGGTAAGCGCGAAATAATGGAATACTTAGCGCCAAACGGTCCCGTTTACCAAGCAGGTACCTTGTCTGGAAACCCTCTGGCAATGGCCGCAGGTTTAGCGATGATGAAGTCTGTTCAACAAGAAGGACTCTACGAACAGCTGACTGCGCGCGTTGAACAGTTATGCACTGGCATAAAAGCTGCGGCAAATAAGCATGGCATTCCATTAACAACCAATAATGCAGGCTCGATGTTCGGTTTCTTTTTTACTGAAGCAGAAAAAGTCAGCAACTTCGCACAAGTCTGTGAATGTGATCAAGAAGCCTTTAAAACCTTCTTTCATGGCATGTTAGAACATGGCGTATATTTAGCACCGTCGTCGTTTGAAGCCGGCTTTATGTCAGCGGCTCATAGCGTAGAAGATATCAACGATACCCTTGCAGCCGCCGATGCAGTGTTTGCTCACATGGCGTCTGCAAACGGGGCGGCCAAATAATATGTTATTCACACTAACCCTTATTGGGCAGCTACTTATGCTGCTCGTCTCAGTCTGGATGCTGAAATCATGGCCACCCAAGGATGAAGCTCCGGGCTGGTTTTCAGCCGCATTTTGCAGTGGTTTATTGATTTTTTCTTTCGCAGCATCCAACTTACTGACTCACGTGATAGACCTCACACCTATGTATTGGTTTGAGCAGCTAGCCTTCTACGCTGCATTCCCATTACTGAGTTTTGTCTTGCTAGCCTTAGTCTTTAGAATTGATTGGCCAAAAGAAGCATGGGGAAGAATATTACTCGGGGTCTGTGGCATCTACTGGGTCTGTCAGCAGACCCAAAGCTTGCACTATTTATTAGCTGCTAGCGCCTTAATCAGTAGTTTTTCGATCGCTAAATTGTTATTGAGCAAAACGGCTGGGGTGGGTGTCAAACAAGCGAATTTGGCACTCTCCGTTGCAGCCTTTGCAAGCTTAGTTATTTTATTGCACAGTTTAGCAGCCAACCCTGTCGCCGCTGAATTAGCCGCCAAGTGGCCATTAGAATTAGGATTAGGATTATTGCTTGCCGCGATTAATAGAGGATTATTTCTTAAGCAGAGAAACTCGACACTCTAAAATCCCATTAGTACACGCCCTTGGCATCTACTTTATTTTTCAGCGTTTTAATACGACGCTGCAAAATATCATAACTGGCATTTGAACGGCGTAAAAATAGTTGTGCACGCTGTAATAGTTGCTGTGACTGCTGCAATTCTCCGAGCTGATAATTTAACCAAGCTTGGCGATAAAAAATTGCAGAATTACGCGGCTGTATTTGGCGAGCGCGATCAAGGTAAGATAAAGCTTGTTGATTATTACCTTGCTGACGAGCATCTTCTGCTTGCGTTAATAAAACCTGCACCGCGGGGTGATGCTCTCCTTCATCCAGTTGTGATATATCATCCTGTTGCACAGACTCTTTTTGCCAATAATCTTTTTGAACAGAGCCATTATCCTCATGACTGTCGACTTCATAACTTTGCTGATTTCGTGGATCGTGAGGTGCGCTATTAGGCACACTACTACACGCACTTAACACGCTAATAAAAAGAACTAAAACAACCAATCGAACCACGAGCCACCCCCTTTATTTGTTTTTTCTTCAGCGTCTAGTTTAGAACCTGAAAAGACCTCATTATCACAGGATATCTCACGTTCAGTGAGAGACCCAGATCTAAATGGCATCTTTCTAATACCGCCGCAATTTTGTGCAACCGGCTGACCATAGGCATTTACCCAAGCCCAATCCAGATCGACCAACGGTGTTAGGGGCTCTAACCCAGCTTCCTCAAAAATATTTTGCCAGATTGGTAAGGCACCACTTGCCCCCGTGAAAGGCATGGGTTCATTGTCATCACGACCCACCCAAACGACACCCAGATGCCGATCATCAAATCCCGCAAACCACGCATCCCGCTGGTCGTCACTGGTGCCTGTCTTGGCTGCAATTTTAGTCGTATTAAACGTTTGAGCTAATCGCTTGCCTGTTCCCTGAACAACAACCTGCTGCAACCCGTAACGTAATATCTCGATGAGCTCAGGAGAAAAAGCTTGTCGTCCTTCTAACGCATAAGACGTTAATACCTTATTTTTTCTGGTTGTTAATGCCTCGATCACTCTGGGCTTCATCGCAAAGCCCCCCGATGCATAGGTCTGAAACATTTGCGTGACCTCTAGCGGTGACATCGACAAAGAACCTAATAGTATTGACGGATACGGTGGAATCAATTTTTCTACCCCTAAACGCTCAAACGTAGACACTACCTGGCCGATACCAACTTTCATTCCTAAACGTGCGGTCGCTTGATTTAATGATTTTGCCATAGCATCAACCATAAATATTTTGCCATGATCTTTTTTGTCGTAATTTTTAGGCTGCCATAAACTGCCATCTTGGCCAGCAACGCTCACAGGCTTATCATCCACAATACTCGACCAGTCATATCGACCCGATGCTAATGCCGTTAAGTAAACCGCTGGTTTTGCCAATGAACCAATCGAGCGTTGAGCATCTAAAGCTCGATTGAAACCAAAATACTGAACCCGGCGAGAGCCTACAATGGCACGCACTTCTGCCCCATCAACACTGGTCACAACAGCCGCAGCTTCTATAGTTGGCTTGGTAAATCCTGCCTGTTTTTCTAATTTTGCAACATGCTGCTGTACTGACTTTTCGGTGGCATGCTGCAGCCAAGGATCTAACGTAGTGAAGATTCTTAAACCCGTATTTTGTAAATCTTCCAGTCGGTAATCTGTTTGTAATTGACGCTTAACCAACTGAATAAAAGCAGGATACTCGCGCTGTCCTGCACGCCCAGACTGAGCGACAAGAACAGGTTTACCTTGAGCATTAATTCGCTCGGCGGCAGAAATAATGTTGAGTTCGTACATCACATTCAATACCAGATCACGCCTAGAACGAGCATTGTCAGCCTTACGAAATGGATTGTAATAAGAAGGCCCTTTTATCATGCCGACTAATAGTGCTATCTCAGATAGATCGAGATGCTGAACATTTTTAGCAAAATAAAAGCGACTGGCTAACGCAATACCGTGAATCGAACGACGACCCGCCTGCCCTAGGTACACTTCGTTAAGATAGGCCTGTAAAATCTCTTCCTTGCTGTAATGCAGTTCTAACAACAAAGCCATAAACGCTTCTTTTACTTTGCGCCGCAGTGATCGTTCATTGGTGAGGAAAAAGTTCTTCACCAGCTGCTGAGTCAGGGTTGAACCACCTTGTACGGTTCTTCCTGCGGCAATATTGGCTTTCATCGCACGTAAAATGCCTCGTATTGAAATACCAAAATGATCAAAGTAAGCGCGATCTTCTACTGCAATCAAGGCAGCGACTAATGCCGGAGGTACATCCTGCAGAGTAATTAATTCACGATCTTCATTATGGGCGGGAAAAATACCACCAATATATTGAGGCTCGATTCGCACTAAACCTTCCGCTTGGCCTCCAATAGAGAGCTTATCAATACGGCCCGTAGCAAATGACAATCGAACTTTTACCGCATTTTCTTTGCGATCAGCAAACGAAAATCCACGGCGATAAATAACCCAGTCACCGCCGTCATGCCCATAGGTGCCTGGCGTAATAACATGGCTGACCGCCTTGTAGTCATTCCATTGTAATTCAGCTTTAAGCTGCTCAGCGGATAATAAAAGACCCGGATACAGCGATAGAGGACGAGCGTATACTTTTGCTGGTAGCGTCCATTTATTGCCATCGAACTGTGAACGTACCTGAGCATCCAGATACACGAGCCAAACCCCTAATGCCAATATCACCAAGATAGATAAGCGCCATAGCCAAGACCAGACTAGCGACTTCCAGTTGCGCGAACTTTTATTAGGCTGAACGATTTTAGGCGGCTTCTGGTTAGTGGCCGTCGCTTTTTTGGTCGCGGGTTTTTTAGTACTAGATTTATTCGCCCTAGTTGGCTTTTTAGCAGTCGTCATATTACGCGTATGCTAACACAGACTGACTTAGTCATATGCTCGAGTTCTGTTAAACTGCTGATAATAAATAATCAACATTCCAACTTGAAGAGACATGACACATGGCTAAATATCACATTTACGGCATCGGCAACGCACTGGTTGATAAAGAGTTTGAAGTTGAAGATAGCTTTTTTTCTGATCTCAACATTGAAAAAGGCATCATGACCTTAATCGAAGAAGATCAGCTAGCTGAACGTTTGGCCATATTAAAAGATCGTTTTGGTCTTAAAAAGCGTGCCTGCGGTGGCAGTGCAGCCAACACGATTATTGGTGCGAGTTACTTTGGCGCAAAAACATTTTACAGCTGCAATGTCGCTAATGATGAAGCAGGCGATTTCTATATGAACGATATGGAAGCGGCAGGTGTTGATACCAATTTAGGCGAAGACCGTGATGAAGGCGTGACGGGTAAATGCTTAGTAATGGTAACCCCTGATGCTGAACGCACCATGAATACCTACTTAGGTATTACGGCTAACTTAGAGCAAAAGCATATTGACGAGGCCGCATTAGCCGATTCTGACTATGTGTATATAGAAGGTTACCTAGTGACTTCGGATCTTTCTCGCGCTGCAGCGATTGAAGTCCGTAAGCTTGCGGAAAAAAATAACATTAAAACAGCCATGACCTTCTCTGATCCTGCCATGGTTCAGTTCTTTAAAGACGGCTTAAAAGAAATGATCGGCGGCGGTGTTGATTTATTATTCTGTAATGAAGAAGAAGCGATGTTATTTGCCGGTGCAAGTACTCTAGAAGACGCCATTAGCTTTATGAAAACTCAAGCAAAAGCATTTGCCATTACGCTCGGCAGCAAGGGCGCTATTGCTTTTGATGGTAAGACAACCCACGTAATAGCAGCCAATAAAACCACCGCGATTGATTCCAACGGTGCCGGAGATTTATTCGCAGGTGCTTTTATGTATGCCATTACCCAAGGTCATGATTTTGCCGCTGCAGGACGTTTAGCCAGTGCGGCTTCCTCTAAAGTTGTTAGCCAATTTGGTCCGCGCTTAGAGGCAGAGCAGCATGAGCCGTTGAAAGCAGTGCTATAACGTTAGCACTCACGACCCGCTAAAAAATAAAAGATAATAGACAAAAACGCCGCTTCGAACTTGCCGTTATTCTTAATATAACGGGCAAGTTGCTGATAGCGGCATTTTTTGATTGATCGATCCGTAAAATGAAGACATCATTCACCTGAGAACGAACGTCCCTTCTTGTCAAACTCGCGAATAGAATGATACATAATCAAGCCCTGCTTGTTCACTCGGCACTGAGCAAAGCCTTCTTGGTCACTGTCTTGTACGTCCAAAAATATATCAAAATACTCTTCAGTCTCACGACTAGACCTTGTATCGATATAAATATAGGCCCCGTCGTGCAATGTATATTTAATGAAACCACGACAATGCTCCATGGCATCGCCCATATCACCTGCCTTATCCTGCAATTCATAAGGCTCTCTATACAAACCGCAACTTGCTAATACGACGCAAATAATGAGGATGAGAGATGAGCTTCTAGATTGCATATGCCTATATCCTTATAAGTAATGTGAAATAAGTACAGTGTTCAAGAATTTGAAATTTTCTAATATTAATCACGTAATGGGTCTGGCATAGCCCACATATCGGCCGTCATAACAGACTTCGAACCGCTGCCTTTACAATAATGCGTCCCTAGTCGAGAAAGTTCTAACTCAGTACTTTGTCACATTATCATGCTTTTACATCAATAGGTCTTGGCGAATAGGATGAAACTCATCCGCAGCTTCGATCAAAGAACCTGCGGTTAATTTAGGGACGCCGTAAGCTTCCGTCATGATGCCATAAGCGTGACTAACTTTTTTCAATAACAAATCAAAGTCGCCATCCCCAGATAATAGAATAATGGTATCGACATCGCCGGAAGCAGCCGACTCCATAACATCGATGGCAATGCCTACGTCCCAGTCACCTTTCGCACTGCCATCACTGCGCTGAATATACGGTTTAAGCTTCACCTCAAAACCGATATGTTTGAGCGCATCTTGGAATTTTATTTGCTGATCATCGCCTTTATGTATCGCATAAGCGGTTGCCGAGACTATGTCGCCTTGCTGCGCAATTTTCTGCCACAGTTTACGATAATTAAACGAACGTCCGTAAACATCACGCGTAGTGTAATAAATATTTTGCACGTCAACAAAGATGGCGATTTTTTTCATAATAAAAGCAAGAAACAGTACATAAAGGATGGAGAAGGCAGAGTATCTTATTTATTCACCCTTATGGGATATATCTTTTGGCCACTTAGAACTGATATTTGACGCCTACATTCACTGACCTTGATTTACCTGGGCGGAAACCATAAGGCTTAACACCGGCCGCGTATTGTTCATCTAAAACATTATCGATGGCCGAATACAGCTGAACGTTCATCAATATGTCATAAGAAGCACTGACATCTAATACGGTATGCGCTTCGATGAGTTCACCCAGTGGGATATCACCCTTGCCAGGTACATTACGCATATCACTCTGATACAAGACCGAAGCGTTCACTCGCCAATCGTCTTTACCCAATCCTAACTGAGCATTTAAACGATGTTCCGGTAAATAACCAATGCGATAACCCGCCTCAATTACTTGCCCCTGCTCTCCAAACGCGCCCGTACTATCGATAAACTGTTCACCAAATTCGCCGTAACTGTAGGTATAGCTGAGCAGGGCTGGCAAGGTATACCCTGCTATCAACATGTCTTTATTCCAGCTCGCTTCAAGACCATAAACCTGAGCACTACCCGCATTAGTTTGTTCACCGCTTACATTACTGTCACAAGAACCTTGAGAAAAACTGCAAGTGCCACTGAATTCAGTGTAATCATTTAAAAAGCCGATCACCTCGGCCTTGCCACCGAATGCTAAAGACCCTGAAAAACGCGAACCCAATTCAAAATTGGTGCTTTCTTCTGGTTTTGTTTCACCGGCTGCGTTAGCCGTAGCCGCCGTAAAACCTTTATAAAGACCGGCCAATACACCCAGCTCTTCGGAGAGTTGTGAGTAAACTCCAATGCCCGGTAAAAAGATCGATTGTTTTAAAGTATTCTCACTCTCTTTAATTCCGGTTACTTTTCCATAAATGGTTTTCGATGTTTCAATACCTTCATGGCGTAAGCCCAGACTTAAAACTGTGTTATCTATGTGTATTTCATCTTGAATATAAATCGCCAGGGCTAACGCATCATTGGTATTACGCGCAGTGGTTTTATAGGTGCCACTAACGGCCTGCAATTCTCCACCCGCTAACGTATTATAATTCTTTTCGCTATGATGGCGCTTCACCTGATCTTGATGAATACGTACACCCACTTCTAACGCATGCTCAAAACCAAACAGCGTGAAGTCTTGATTGAGTCGTGTTTGAATGCCTTGTGAAAAAAATTGGCGCCCGTTATTACCAATACGCAACTGTTGTGATTCTCCACTACTGGCAACGCCCGTTAATACATCATAATAAGGCTGATAATTAGCATCTTTGTTATTTCCCAGAATATTAACCAAGCTAAAATCGCTGTCATTATTATTAAAACCGCTTAAACGAAACCAATCACGGTCAAACTCATTTCGATACACATCTGTCGTAATCGTTGAGCGCGCAAGTTCTAAGACATGAGTAAATTGATATTGCTGATGATCCCACTCCATCTTGTCTAACTGTGAAGCCGAATAACGACGATAAGGATCTTGTTCAAAATCATCACGCGTTAAGCCTAAATACGTTTCATTCGATGCCTCGTCGGCATAGCCTACTTTTAGTGCAAAAAACTGATTGAACAGACCCCGACTTTGCCAACTGGTTTTCAAGTTAAAGTCGTTACGCACAAAACCGGTATTGTCATCACCGTTACTACTCACACTAGAATCTAAATCTTTAAAACCCTCTGCACTCACTCGCAAAGCTTCGACTAAATAACCAAAATCTTCAATCTGCTGCCCTTGGTAAACGTTGTAGCGCTGAAAATTATCACTGCCGTATTGCACGTCTAACTCACCTTGAGAATCATACGGAATCTCACGGCTCACCAAATTAATTGCGCCGCCTACCGTTGCCGGACCATATTGAATCGCTGAGGGACCTTTAAAAACTTCAACCGCACTCATTCGAGAAATATTAGGAAAATAATACGCTGCAGGCGCAGCATAAGGTGCTGGACCGGACAGAATGCCATCTTCCATAACGGTAATTTTTTTACTACGCTCTGGTGATGTGCCCCGTAATCCGATATTAGGGCGCAAGCCATAGCCATCTTCTTCTTGCAGGTTAACTCCAGGCACGGCGTTTAATACCCGATGAATATCGGTATATTCAAAGGTGTCTAAAGCAATATCATCAATTAAGGTCGCCGATCCCGGTTGCTGTAATACTTCGTCCTTGCCCCCAGTAATATAGATATTATTGAGTTGAAAAGTTTCTTCAGGATTTCTGACAGCGTTTTTTATCGAACTTTTTACGGATACTGCTGCGAAGTTTGCATCAGAATTTTCAATAGTTTCTGCGTTAGCAAAAGAGAACGCTGGATAACTCGTAAAGAAAATAATTAAAGAAAAATAAACGACAGCAGGTATGTAATTCAAAATACGTAATTCCAAAAAAAACGGTGATATCATCATTTAAAAAATGAGACGAGTTATTAATAAAAATACCGCTAAGTAATAATAAACTTACAAACCACAACCTGTGACTTTCACAGGGTCTAATAAGTACTCATAGCGCGCATCCGTTAAAGATATAATAAAGCAGACCAAAGCCTCTACTTCGCCATCGTTCAAGTTTTGCTTACTTTTACCTAAAATATCATGTGCAATATTGTCATTAATTTCTGCAGCGGCCCAAGGCAGACCTGTTTCTGGGTTGTTGAACCCACCCGCAGACACATTAATAGCAAGGTCTTTAGCGTGTTGATAAAAACGAATTACCGTTTCTAGTTCATTAAAAACACCGTTATGCATATAAGGGGCAGTGACCGCGACATTTCGCAGAGTAGGTACTTTGAACTTGCCTTTTTCTAATTCGCTAGTGACCACTGGATTGTTAAGTAAGCCTAAGTCTAGCGTTGTAACACCGTTGAGTTCACGTAGTTTTGTATTCGGGGGAATACCAATATTATGGAATTCAAAGCTGGTGAATAGCTCATTTTTAATTCGAAGAGGTTGTAACTGATGGCAGGCGGCACAGGTTAGATTACTGCTAAAAAACAATACCTGTCCTGTTAAAGCCTTTGAAGAAATCGGAAATTCATAATAATTTTCATCTTTAAAATTTAAAAAAGTCCTATCATACTTAGAATCAAACGGCGCAAACTCAGCGGTTTTTTCAAATTCACCTATGTTTTCAGCCATCGCAGCATAAGCTGTATTGGCATCATCAAAAACATCACTACCATAGATCTTTTCAAAGCCTTCAATGTAAGTCTGATTTTCTTTTAATCGTTCAACCACTGCTGGCTTACCTGGCATGTTCATTTCAGTTGCGCTAATAGGTGGCCCTTCTGCCTGTGCTTTTAAATCCACCGCTCTTCCGTCTAAAAACTGCCCACCCATAAAGCCTTCATAAACACCAATATTAAGATCCGTCATTATCTTGTTAGGGCGCTGACGCACCCCTTTATGAAAGTCAGGACTGAACGCAGCATAAGCGGCAGTAGGCGCGTTACGGTCGCCGATTGAGACTTGATCATCGCCTAATGAACCCGCACCCGCGACTAAACCATGGCCTCCATTGATGCTCGAGTTATTCGTTCTATCGTCGATAAAACCCTTGTCGGGATTATGACAAGTCGCACAAGATTGAGTGCGCTCTAACGATAAATTTTTATCAGAAAATAATAATTCTCCAAGCTCTACTTTCGTTATTTGTGGCGAACTACTCGATGAGTCTCCCCCACAGCCAGTTAAAGAAATGGCGGTAATACCTAATAACATTAAACTAAAGATAAGCTTTATCATGGTCATTCCTACTCGGCGTAATAACTATTTTTCCAACACACTTATCTTGACATTCTTAACAATAAGGTCGAACCCCCTCATAAGTTTCGAATACTACTCTATTCACAAGCAATTGTAATGAGATTAATTATCATAAGCTAATCTTATTGCAAATCATTATTATTTGCATTAGCGTACCCGTATCAACTCAATCCGAAACCTTTTGATAGGGATTTACCTCCATAAAACTTCTAAAGTTAGCAGTCTGTATCAATTAAGTGTCACTATTAATTGACTGTGGTGGTAATGGTGACTAGGTCTTGCTCACCGCACAGTAAATGTAGGCAAAAAGTCGACCGCATGTATGTGTTGTTTGCCATCTTCAAAGCTTGTTTTCAGTGATAACATTTGGGTCGGCAAAGACACTAATTGCTCTTTTGTTGTGCTAATAATTCAAGTGTTAGTTGTCGAATTTCTCACCTAGTTACTGATTCGTATGGCTTTTCAGGATTTGCACCTATTTGGCACTGATTCTGCTATAGCGTGAGAGAGTAGTCAGAATGATATGACTCGTTTAGCTAAATTTAGCGGCTATCTTCCTTTTATGCAGTAGGAAAATTTTATGAATTCAATTCGACCGAACAGTAGATCCAGCCTTTTTTTTGAACTTGTTTTGGCTGGGTGTTTAGTGGCCAGTATTTCTGGCTGTGGTGGCAGCGGTAGCAATGCAGCGCCAGTAATACCGGCACCTTTAGAGAAGAACGACCCCGTTGACGATCCAGTTGTAGAACCCAAAGGTGCTCCGGAACGTTTTAATACAACCGCTGCCGATGCAGATACTGAAGGGCCCTATGCTACTTCCGGCCCTATCGATTTTAAATACGATCCGGTGCTAGCGACCAAAGACATTAACGATGAAGATGGTAGCAGTGTCTCGACATTTACTGTGCCCATAGATGTATTGGGGGTGATCCACTATCCCATAACTAGCGCTGACGTTGCCGCGCCAAGTAATGGCTTTCCCATCATTTTGTTCCAACATGGGCGGCATTCCACTTGTTCCACCACGGGTATCGCCGGTGGAGATGAAAGCTCGGGCACTGACTGTGAAGCTAATGGTCTGGTGCCGATTCGCTCTGACAAGGGCTATGACTATATCGCCGAGACTATGGCCTCTAATGGTTATGTAGTAATTTCCATTGATGTGAACGATATTAATGCTCAGGACTCTGGCTCAAATGATCAGGGCATTACCGCGCGGGCTGAGCTAATTTTGCATCACTTGGATATTTTTCGGGATATTGACGATAATGTCGATTCTGATTACGCCCAAGACAGCAAGGGTGATTTAAGCTACCTCAACGGTAAATTAGATTTGTCACGAATCGGTTTAATGGGTCACTCACGCGGCGGTAACGGCGTCGCTAAGGCGATTACCTATAACCAAGATCCTCAATTCCGCAGCAATACAAGTACACAGTTTAATAGTCCACATGAAATCAAAGCGGTGTTCGCTCTGGCGCCAACTGACTTTGATTCGGAATTACCCTTGAATACTGCCTGGGTAACCTTATCGCCCTATTGCGACGGTGATGTATCCACACTTCACGGCGTGTATATGTACGACAACATTCGCTACAACGCTGAAGATGTGTCTCAGCCACAGTTTATGGTGACCTCAATGGGTGCCAACCATAACTACTACAATGACTTTTGGTTTAATGACGACGCGACGCTAAATGGCTTTGATCCTTATTGTACTGAAGCTTCGCCAGTCAGTGGCCGATACTCGCGTACGGATCAGAAGCGTCATGGTGAATTTTTGATTGCCAGCTTCTTACGCTTATTTGTGGGCAGTGAAAACCAGTTTGCCGGTTACTGGGGTGGCGTTGAGCGCGCACCTGCCAGTGCTTGCCCAGAAGGTGTTGAGACTTGTGATGAGCGTCTGCACTTGTCTTTCCATCAGTCAAAAGAGAACTTGATTGTGGTTGATACTACGCTCACCGATGCGTCGCTAAGCACTAATGAGTTTGGTCTGGAAAACACCTTAGCAGGCTTTGTTGACACGGGTTGGTGTAAACCTAATGGCGGAAGTTTAGACGATGTTTTGAGCTTTAACACTGATAGCTGCCCATCAACGTCAACGATCTCTAAAGCACCGCAGATTTATGGTAGGTATCTTGGCGGTGGAGCGAGTATTGATTACGCCTTACCGGCAGAAGGATTAGATGCCAGCGGCGCAGACTTCATTACCTTTCGTATGGGGGTAAGTGTGACGCCTGAAAATGCCAATGGTCAGGATTTTACTTTAACCTTGACGGATATCGATGGCACCTCGATTAGCTTGCTCGCAAGTGACTTTACCGATGCCCTGTATTTTCCGCCGGGCCTAACCGTTTCAGCGCGAGATACCGGCGCCAAGACAGTCATTAATATGGTGCCCATCCGTTTGGATATTAATACGATATTTGATTCAGCCTTGGATTTGACCAAACTCACCAATATCCAGGTGGCCTTTGATCAGCGCAGTGCAGGTACGATTCAAATCACCGATGTCTTGTTTCAAAAAGTGCCTTATTAAGTAGGTAGCTTTAAATAAAGTGTTTGCAGTGAAGGATTCAGTAGACCCACAGTAAAACGCCAAACCCAGCTAAATGCCGGGGTTTGTCGTTTATTGGGATTTAAGAGAATTCAGCGTGTGATGGCCGCGCTTGAGCTCCTCAATTAGATGTCAGGAGTTGGCAGATTCTTTGAATTAATCAGAGTTACTCTAATTTAATGTTGGGGTAACGATTGTTGTCTGCAGTGTTTTTATTAATGATTAGGCTGGATTGGCACCACCAAAAACATCACCACCATAGATTTTTCACAGCCTCGATGTAAATCTGATTTTCTTTTAGCCTCTTAACCACCGCTGACTTACTGGGCATGTTCATTTCAGTCGCGACAATAGGTGACCCTTCTCCCTGTGCTTTCGTTAATTGTTGCGCATTACTCGATGAACTTCCGCCACACCCTGTTAGAAGAATGGCTGCAATACTTGATACCATTAAACTAAAGATAAGCTTTATCATGGTCATTCCTACTCGGCGTAATAACTATTTTTCCAATATACTTATCTTGACATCATTAATAATAAGGTC
>JBNMQK010000027.1:0-23421 GCA_051278005.1 Oleispira sp.
TTTTAATAACCATCAAATTTTTGTTGGTTTTAAACAACTCTGCTAAACAAAGCGGGTACATCTATAATCATGGCGACCTCACCACTACCCAAAATAGTAGCCCCACTGATACCTTTTAAATTTTGGAAAATTTTCCCAAGGGGCTTAATAACTGTTTGATGCTCTCCGAGCAATTCATCAACCACCAGACCGGCTTTTTGACCGGCATACTGCACCACCACTATATTATCTCTTTTCCCTTTTCTACTTATGTTGCTATCCGAGTTACAACCATCATTAAAAACTTCAGAGAGATGCAGATATGGCATAACTTCCCCGCGTAAATCGACGTATTCTCCTGTTTTTGGTTCTTGCTCATCTAACTCGATACATTCTTCGATTAAATCAAGCGGGATCACATAAGATGCTTTACCAACCTGTACCTGAAAACCTTCAATGATTGCCAGTGTTAGGGGTAATCGAATCGTGAAACCTGTGCCAACACCTAATTCGCTATTAACCGAAATTTGTCCGCGCAGCGCTTCAATATTTTTGTTGACGACATCCATACCGACACCACGGCCCGATATATTGGTAACTTCTTTAGCAGTGGAAAATCCAGGTGCGAAGATCAAACGATGAATTTCTGGTGGGGTTAATTGTTGTTTGGCGGTAATCAATCCATTTTCAATCGCTTTGGCGATTAAAATATCAGGGTTTAACCCAGCACCGTCGTCGCTTATCTCGATCACAATACTACCCGAGTCGTGATAAGCTTCGAGCTTTATAACGGCGGTTTCTGATTTGCCAACGGCGGTTCTTACATTAGGCGTTTCTATGCCATGATCCATAGAGTTTCTGATTAAATGCATAAGTGGATCACTTATTTTCTCCACTACCATTTTATCTAGCTCGGTATCACCACCAGAAATTTGCAAATCAACTTTTTTACCCAATTCTTTACTGATATCACGCACAACCCGCTTAAACCGATTAAATGTATCTCCTATTTGAACCATACGCAGACTGAGTGTAACGTCTCTTATTTCTTCAACTAGCCGAGTCAAATTTTCTGCAGTTTCTAATAACTCTGCCTGTTCCGTTTGTTTCGCTTTCAATTCAGTGTGCGCACTTGATATAACGAGTTCACCTACCAAGTTAATCAGGTCACCCAGTTTCTCAGCATTTACGCGCACGGATTGTTGATCAGCATTATTGTTTTCTTTGGCTTTTTCCTGCTTTTTGAGTGCTGCATCAATGGTGGTTACATCGGTCATACTTTTTTCGACCAATACATCACCCAGTAACGGCTTGCTCTGTATAATGACCGATTCGTTGTTATCGTTTTCTATTGTTTCTGTAACAGTATGTGCATTCTGGTATTCAAGTGCTTCTAGCAGCTCGTCTTTAATTAACGCACCAGATGCAACCAGAATTCCACCGATTGCCATATTTTCTTCTGGCAATGCGTCAATGAGTGAAGTGTAACTACTTAACTTACTGCGAGGTGGCAAAATATGAAGCTGACAATCTTCTTTTACAAATTCGAAAACCTCAGCAATTGATTCTTTTGACCCATTAGAATCTAGGCTTATCTCAAACCCGAGATAACTTTCCTCCGGGTTAATATCATCAAGTAAAGGTAAGTCTGTCAGCAGGGTAGTCATGCTGACATAGTGGCCAATTTGGTTTAAATATCGAAGAAATGATAATGGGTCCATACCATCTGCAAGTACATTTCGGTTGAATCGAACGGAGATATGCCAATAATCATTACTGACCCTTTCGGAGTCGGCAGATTCTAGTCCCGTTTCGATATCTGTGAGCGTTTTAGGCACAGTCCCCGATGTCAATCCAGAGGGTGTAATAGGTGTTCCAATGGTCAAATATTTATTCAGTTTTTCTAATAAACCTTCCCCTGTTTCTCTTAACGTATTACTTATTGGTAATTCTGCGTTGTCGAGAACATGGGCGACTAGTTGGCTAATTTGATCGCGACTGTCAAGTAAAAGGCCGATCAAATCATCGTCAAAATAAATTTCCTTCTCTCGAAGCCGTCCCATCACTGATTCCGCTACGTGCGTAAAAGAAACCACGTCATCAAAGCCAAATAAGCCCGCCGATCCTTTTATTGTATGAATAGTGCGAAATAAATCATTTATTAGTTCTTCGCTGTCCGGTTCGTCTTCCAGCTTTAATAGAATATATTCGGATTGCTGCAAAAGCTCGCTAGACTCTTCTGAAAAAATCTGTAGGCCTTCTGCCAAGTAGTTTGTTTCATCGTTCATACCCATGTCACTCCGGTTTGATCCATTCAAAATGCGATCTAATATCTAACAAGTCCATGATTTCTATCACCGGGTCTGATATCTCACTTAGTACCACTTTTTTGTCATCTTTTTTTGCATTTTTTACCAAAGAAAGTAGTAGCTGAATACCACTACTGTCTATTTCCTCGACAGCTGATAAATTAAGCTCAAAGTGATTGAACTGTGAATAATACCCTTTAATTTCGGTCAGATTATCTGCTGCAGCATAGATAGTCATATCAGCACCAGCATCCAACAGACAGCTGTCTGTTTTTCTGCTTGCATCTTCACGTTTATTAAATGACATAACTAATTTGCCTTACTGTAGGTGACCTTAGTGTTTGAGTAATGATAAACGTATACACGAAACACTTTCTCAAACCATTAATTTTATTTATGTTATTAACTTAGGGTAAAATTAATTTTGATACCGCATTTAACAGTGCAGGAGGTTGAAAAGGTTTAACTAACCAAGCTTTTGCACCGGCATTACGCCCTTGCGTTTTCTTGTCATCTGAGGATTCTGTAGTTAACATCATCATCGGAGTGAATTTATAAGCAGGTATTTTTTTTGCTTCCTGCACCAACGTTATACCGTCCATATTTGGCATATTGACATCAGTGATTAATAAATGAATTTTCACTCCATTTAGCTTTTTTAATGCTTCAACTCCATCACTAGCGTCAATCACGTTGAAACCTCCTCCCTCTAAGGTCAATCGTACAACCATTCTTATTGATGCGGAGTCATCAACGATCATT
This sequence comes from Oleispira sp., assembly GCA_051278005.1. Lineage (GTDB taxonomy): Bacteria > Pseudomonadota > Gammaproteobacteria > Pseudomonadales > Oceanobacteraceae > Oleispira. The sequence goes on from JBNMQK010000027.1 coordinate 3,051, forward strand.
ATTGTTTTTGCCATTAACTTTATCTCTGATAATTAGTTTTTTTCAATTAAAAAAATGTTAAATCTTCACTTGTTGATTCTTGCTCTATTATTTTAGTTTCTCCAGAGGTACTTGCCTGGTGATTTACTAATTCTTCGGGCATCGTATAACGCAGTTTCATATTCTTAAGAATTTCATTCTTATTAATTAAATTTGCACTTCGTTCTGTATGTGTTATATCTTTATTGCTGAGTAATACTTGATTGAGATCATCTAAATTATGTTCTGCATGGTCAAGCATCTGGCTGACTCTATCTTGAAATTGCAAGGCGGAGATTACATGGTAAACCTCCTGTTGAATTTGCTCAGAGAATTCAGTAAGTGTTTGTGAATTTTTTTTAAAAGAATTTAAAGTTGCTTGAATATCGATTAATACGTTATCAATAAGCTCTGCGCTATTTTTGATTGTTTCGCTGCCAATTTCCGCCGTAGACTTCGCTAAATTTAGCGCTTGTTTCATTGCCTCATCAATTTCTTCAACCGCTTTTTTAATCTTTGTCCCTGTACTAGCAGATGAACCCGCAAGTTTTCTGACTTCATCAGCCACCACAGTAAAACCTCGCCCATATTCACCCGCTCTTGCGGCCTCAATAGCGGCATTAAGAGACAGTAGATTGATATTTGCAGCAACATCACGAACTTCATTAGCCATACTTTCCAGCTTAATTGTTTGTTTCGATAACACTTCTACTACGTGTGTAATTCCTTCTTCAGCAGGATTTAACTTACCGAGACCACCCACAACACCCTTCAATATCATTTCGACACCTTCTAACAATTGGTTGATAGCGGCCTCATCATCATTTTGTTTTTGATTATCGAGTAGAACACCAATTGTTTTCGACATTTTGGAAAATGTATCGGTTAAGATAAAAATTTCTTGTTCAGAATGTTGTTTTGATGTATTTATCTGTTTAGAGACAATAGGAATTACTTTTCCCATCAGCGACTCCAATGTATCAATATAAGCCTCTGTTTGAAGAGCATAAGTATCACTTTTTTGTTGATGATACAGTTCTAATTCTGAAGATAACGATTGCGCTTTTTTATATAAAACATGGCCAACAAAAAAGCTAACTATGAGTGCACAAGCAAACATTGACATCAGTGAATAAAGCGCTAGGTTAGTCATAAAAAAAAGGTAGACCGAAGCTGCTACTAATGTAATGTTAGGCATCAGATAAAAATAAGATTTATCAATATTACTCAATTCAAGAGCTCTTTTTGTCATGGATCAACCATAGTTTGATTTATACATTGAAGATAATTTTTGTGAGTTTCTAAAGCACAAATATCTAAACATTATTCTGGGTTTAACGGCTTAGAAAATAATAGACTTGTAATACATCACACTTATTTTCTTAATAGATAAACAATTGTTCTCTCATAATATATTACCATAGCTCAGTTTCAGCGTTTGGCAAGCCAGTTGTCGCCTAAGATTAAACATCAAACAGCCCAAGAGCGATTTTCCCCTTGAAATTCTATCAATAACTATACTCATCGATACTTTAAAGCTAAAAAATGCCACGAAGTTACCGATAGAAGAGGTAAAAGAGGTAGGAGGTTTTTACGAGTATTAGTATTTAGGCTAGATAGAACTCACAAGAAGGAATAATGTACATTAGCGAAGTGAAAATAAGCAATTATCGAGATTTAGAGAAAACTAGGGCCTTACCCTCACCATCTGCATAAGTGAGGTGTCTATTAATTATGGGTAAAACGGCAAGCTCACGAGTGTCTCAACAAATGCGAAATTTAGACATGCTTCCCTACTCCTCAAAAATTCCGTTTAATTTGCTCTGTTTTATTGAGCTTTATAATATATAAAGTGATATTCGAACATATCCCTCTATTGTCAAACATGAGCTCAGACGGCTATAGAATCGACTGCTCAGAACCCCTTGATAACACTTACTAGGCACAACTCTCTACCTTACTATTTTTCCATAGCTTTTCTACATTGTGCACCATGGAGTACATTAGCCACTGCGCGGTCGCTTTTGCTTCATCTCGCACACTGATTCTACTCAAACCTTTATTGCTGGTAATATTTCCAAAGACAGGTTCAATCGTCCACATTCTTCGGTTGTACATACGACGACCTTTTGAGCTATCGATCTTCTGTTTCATTAAATCTAAACAGGTCACCTTTGAAAAACCAATATCTGCCGTTAGAACTAATGACGGCTTAAAAATACCATCACCAAAGTTTTTCTTAATGCCTCCAACCGTTAATTTTAATGTAGCCTGTTCTTGCCCCATACCAAAAGCTTGTGCGTGAACAATAATCTGATGCTTTTCATCCGCAGCAGTTACGTAAGCCATGCCCTGAATCGTTCCTTTACTAGTGGTCATTTTGGCAGATTGATTATCCGTAATCTTATATTACAAGAAGACTTTGCACTTCCTTATTACCCTTCCCTGGCCCATAAGAGGTTCGTTCGTCGATAAGAAATCATCTATTTTCTTAGCGTTTTTCATCAAGGTGTCGATAGTCTGTTTTTGATCAGCTGCGATATTATTGCCACCTCCTTTATCTGAATCATTCGACAAATGCTTATCGATAATTTTTCTGGCAGCCTCTTTTAGTTTATCTGATTTCTTGCGGAGTTCTTTGTGTGTACCGCTCCATTGCTTTGAAGCATTCGTCGGTAACTTACAACCGTCAATAGCAAAATGCTCTTTACCGATTAATCCACTCTGGTCAAAAATAAGAAGTACCTTATGAAATAAACGATTCATCGCTTCACAACTTGAACTAACAAAATTAGCAATCGTAGTGAAATGTGGTTGGCGGCCAGCCGCTAAGGCAATGAATTTAAAATATGTTTTACATAAACGTTCAATAACGCGACTCGAAGTATGACCTCGATAATAAGCGTAAAAAATAAGACGTAATAACAACGTAGGAGAATAAGCCTTACGGCCTACGTTTTTATTTTTGTATCGAGCATAGAAGTCAGAAACAACTTCATCATTTTCAAGCAAGTGATAAAGGCAATATTCAAACGTATTACTGCCTAGAACTTCTAAATAATTAATATCAAAGAAAACACTTTGATTGAGGTTGTCATCAAGGAAATTGGACATAAAGTTATAAGGTAAACGGCAAAATGCTATTTTACCTGATTTATTAAGCTAGATTGAGTGATTAATCTATTTTTCTACAGCCTAAACGCCTAAATAACAAGCTAAGTAATAGTTGGCTAAAATTATGTAGCGAAACGTAGCATACTGTTACGTGTTCTTGTTATACGTTGATCGCTACAAAACTCAAATGACTGCAATGCTCAAACTTAAAATAGATAATTGATGCCTCCGTTGAACAGCATCCCAGCCAGAGTCAGTCAATATCCAATAATTTTCTTTTGATTGAAATAGCTGCTCAGTATTCATACCCCCACTATCATATATTTTACCCGTTAGCATGTCTTCATGCAGGATATTAACCCAGCTTCTTATTTGAACCGTTAACAAAAAGGCTATAGTTTATTCATCTCGTTCTACGACTGGTTCAAGAATCATTGCAACACGTTGACGAGCTACTTTCTTTAATAATCGATGCCTTTTAAATTCGTAGATTAAATCATCTAATACTTAACACTCCTTAAAGTATAACGCTTTAATCAGCCGCCGCTCTAGCGGTCGGCTGGATTGTCTTGTTATATTTTTAAATACGTACAATGGTTCCTGTTGTGTTGAACACCGGACTCCCATCTGCATCATCAATAACAACATCCATATTACCCGACATTTGACTACCTGACGTTAATGTAAATACATCAGCAATTGTGCCAGAAAAAACTAATTGCCCATCGCTATTAACCGACCATGATTCTGTATCTTCAGTACCATCTTCGTAAACAATAACAACAGTGCCACCTTCGTTAAATGTATATTGATGTGTGCCAGAAAATTCATCACTATTTGTTCCAACAACTTCATAAACTCCAGCTAATGTCGCCGCATCGAAACTAAAAATACGTTCAATAGTTCCTGTTGTGTTGAACACCGGACTCCCATCTGCATCATCAATGACAACATCCATGTTACCCGACATTTGACTACCTGACGTTAATGTAAATACATCAGCAGTTGTGCCAGAAAAAACTAATTGCCCATCGCTATTAACCGACCATGATTCTGTATCTGCAGTGCCGTCATCGTGAACAATCTCAACAGTGCCATCTTCGTTAAATGTATATTGAAATTTTTCAGATAAGCCATCACTATTTTTTCCAACAACTTCATAAACTCCAGCTAATGTCGCCGCATTGAAGCTAAAAATACGTTCAATTGTTCCTGTTGTGTTGAACACCGGACTCCCATCTGCATCATCAATGACAACATCCATATTACCCAACATTTGACTACCTGACGTTAATGTAAATACATCAGCAGTTGTGCCAGAAAAAACTAATTGTCCATCGCTATTAACCGACCATAATTCTGTATCTGCAGTGCCATCATCGTGAACAATCTCAACAGTGCCATCTTCGTTAAATTTATATTGAAATTTTTCAGATAAGCCATCACTATTTTTTCCAATAACTTCATAAACTCCAGCTAATGTCGCAGCATCGAAGCTAAAAATACGTTCAATAGTTGCTGTTGTGTTGAACACCGGACTCCCATCTGCATCATCAATGACAACATCCATATTACCCGACATTTGACTACCTGACGTTAATGTAAATACATCAGCAATTGTGCCAGAAAAAACTAATTGCCCATCGCTATTAACCGACCATGATTCTGTATCTGCAGTACCATCTTCGTAAACAATAACAACAGTGCCACCTTCGTTAAATGTATATTGATGTGTGCCAGAAAATTCATCACTATTTGTTCCAACAACTTCATAAACTCCAGCTAATGTCGCCGCATCGAAGCTAAAATCATCTACCAAACCCTCATCTCTCAATGTATCTTCAAAGTGAATTTTTGCATCATTTTGGGGTATAAGTACAACATTCGATGAACCTGAGTTGGCCACTAGAATTGTCACAGCAGATGACAATTCAAAATCGGTTATTGACAATTCAAAATCAACTTGTGTAGCTGCACTTTTTGCTGTTTCGGTTATTGTAATTCCATTATCAGGATTTCCATCTTCATCTAACGTTTGAAGTAACCTTATAATATTTACAACCGTTGAGTTAGAGGTGTCGTCGCTACGAGCCAAGTCAAGAGGTGTAACTGTTCCTGCTGCGGTAACAGACGGTAATTCAAGATCACCGATAAAAAAAGTAACCGTTTCACCCTCAACGTAGTCGTATTCACCAAGGGAGTTTGTAACGCCTTCTAAAGTTTCCGTTCTATATCCAATATTGGCAACGGGACTATCTAAGAAAACGCCTGTTTGAGTATTGTTTGAGTCATTGTCATTTGAGGATGAACTACCTCCCCCGCATGCAATTAACCCGGCACATAGGCCTACAATTAAAATACTATTTTTCATCACAGTGCTCCACTTGGTTGGTTTAAAATATAAAATTTTAATCATGCGCATGCGTATTTGCACGGAAAATATATTAAAATTCCAATGCAGCTGATTGATTTAACTCGATATTTTTTTAAAATCCATTTCAATCTCAAGTTAAACAGGCATGCGCATTTGCACAAATAATGAGGGTCTTTTTACGACAGTATTTATTTAAATACTACATTGACACTGTTACATTTTTAAATTTTTTTCTAGTGCAAGCGCGAAGATTTACACAATATTTAATTGATAAATGAATAAATAAATAAATAAGCATCATCTATTATACACTGAGCATAAATTCCCTATGCTTAGAGTCTGTTAATTTTTTAATCTTTCCAGTTTTCGCAAGCATCATCATACAAAGTACGTTACCTAAAGATTGAAAAAATAACTCTTTATCAAAAAAAATTTATCTTTAAATCAATCTTATTTTTTTAAAAAGCTTATACCTAAATACAGTTACTAGTATTAACCAAAAAAGGCACTAAGATAAAAACGATTGTATGTATAAGAGTTTCTATTTAAAAAAATTAACGCCCATGTAATTTGAAGATTTTTCTGGAGAACTTTTGTTATAAAAGACCGAAGAAAAAATATGTCCAGTTAATATGGTTGTTAGATTGCTGTTTTTATAGATGAAGAAATATAATCTGCAATCACATCTTTCACTTCACTAATTACCACCAAATTAAAGTGGCTAACCCTCTTAATTTCAATGTACGTTCCTTCCGGGAGCGTATTTGCTAGCCTTGACCTATGCCCTAAAACAGGGTCACTTTCACTTCTAACGATCAAAATTGGCAGCTGTATTTTAGACGCCAGATCTACAGATAATGGTGGATAATTTTCCGTAGCTGTAATTGATATTGCTTCTTTTCTGCCACCACTATCGGTCAAAAAATGTCAATACGCCGCTAAATGTAATGGGAGGTCCTCGGGATATTCGGAACGTGAGAGAGCGTCAGAAAACAGAGATGACAAAGTAGAAAATGTATGAGGAGGGCGCCGGTAGACACTGACGTAAGCTTAGAAGATCTCTGTGGAAAAGCTTGGACCAAAGCAAAGCCACAACGCTACCTAAAAAGTAACCAACAACAGAAACCTGATTAAGCTTCAGCTCGTCCATTACAGCTAGAACATCACTTGCCAAATTTTTAGTGCCATAACTTTCTTCATCTAGAGACTTACTGCTCTTACCATACCCGCGAAAACCTAGACCAATAACCTGTCAACCGCTCTCATTCAACCTATCTATCAAGCCAAAGATTGCATAATTATTCTGAATAATTGACAGCTGCGCCATGAATCAGAACTACAGGTTTACCGATGCCATGTTTCTTGTAGTAAATCGAATAGTTCTTGTTTTTCGGTACGAAATTTTTATCGTTCCATTTATTGGATTACATGCAGATTATATTTTCCCTTAATATTTTAATCATGCGCACTTCATAAATAACGAGAGTCTCGTCATCTCAGTGCTCATTTTTATGAAGCACTGAATTTTTTCCAGTGGAAACGCAAAAACTTACAAAACCCTTAATAAATTAAGCAATGGTTGATCTAGATCTCAATTAAATATTTCAGAACATATACATGCTTGGTTATAACACGCGTATCGACAAGACCTACCTATACTGAATCCGTGATCACATTCGGTTTCATCAGCTTCAACGCTCAAAAAAAATAATTAAGTGCTTTAGCTTTTTTATATGATCTTTCAGGTAGGGATAAAGCTATTTTTTCTGTTTAATCTGTTTCAGGTTTAACAATTACAGAAATCGGTTCATGCGTGCGGGTTAAGTCGAAAAAATAATGGTCATACTTTTAGATATTCTTGTACGACTCAGCTTCTACAAAATAGAAGGGATATAAAAACGGTTTAAGAATGGTTAGGGCACAGCGATATGCCTACCACGCAGATTTATACCACGTGATAAGCCAGCATTTTTGGAAACAAATTTAATCGCTAGCAATACGACTAAATACCGCGCCTTTTTGACCTTTATATTTAGCGTCAATACGCTTGTTATAAGGGCGAAGTGCTGGGCTAGATAAGGTTTCAAAAGACAACGCACAAATTACCATTTCTGGACGTAGCGCTAAGGGTAATTTACCGTTATTAAAAAACTCTAATACGATCTGCCCTTCCCAGCCGGGGTCTATACGGCCCGCTGTTACGTGCACCATTAAGCCTAAACGTGCTAATGAGCTGCGGCCATCTAACCAGCCGACTAGGTCATCAGGAATAGTGACGGACTCTAGCGTTGCGCCTAATACCAATTCACCAGGGTGAATAAAGAAAGGCTCATCGTCTTCTACGATAATTTCTTTACTCATGATACGCACCATATCACGGGTTAGTTGTTCACGTTCGCCCGATAAATCCAGATGCGATACCGTATTATTGCTGAATACCCTAAAGCTATTGGCTAGGCGTAAATCAACACTGATACCCGCAATCGATAACGGCGCCGGCGCCGGTTCAATTTTTATTGAACCTTGCTCAATTCTTTTTTCAATATCACCATCACTTAAACGCATGGGATTTTTCCTTTCTATCTTTAACGGTCATAGCGTTAACGAGTATTAGTCGTCAGAGATGCTGATGTTTGGAATTTGTTGGTCGTTAGCCGTGCGCTTGGCAAGTGCCACAGCAACGTTACGGGCAAGGTTTCGGTACATTAAAGCTACGTCGCTACTCTCTTGTTCAACCACCACAGGAACACCGGCATCACTTTGTTCACGAATAAACTTTGATAACGGTAATGAACCTAACAGTTGAGTATCGTATTGGTCGGCGATTTTTTGGCCACCGTTTTCACCAAATATGTGTTCTGCATGGCCGCAGTTAGAGCAAATATGGATGCTCATGTTTTCGACTATACCCAAGACAGGAATGTTCACTTTACGGAACATTTCAATGCCTTTTTTAGCATCCAGCAGGGCAATGTCTTGTGGTGTTGTAACGATCACTGCACCGGCAACCGGGAATTTTTGTGATAGTGTTAGTTGAATATCACCGGTGCCTGGTGGCATATCGATGATTAAATAATCAAGTTCGCCCCACGCGGTTTGAGTCAATATTTGCATTAACGCACCAGCAACCATTGGGCCACGCCATACCATTGGGGTTTTATCGTTAGTAAGGTACGCCATCGACATGGTTTTTACACCATAAGCTTCAATGGGTACGAACCATTTATTATCGATGGTTTCTGGGCGAGTGCCTTCAGCAATGCCCATGAGTAAGCCTTGGCTTGGGCCATAAATATCGGCATCTAATAAACCCACTTTTGCACCATCTTTAGCCAATGAGATCGCAAGGTTTACGGAGGTGGTTGATTTACCAACCCCACCTTTACCTGAGGCCACTGCAATGATATTTTTTACCTTACTGATGGCTTCAACGGTATTTTGAGATTTATGATCGCTTACTTCCCAACTGATATTGATGTCGACACTTTCTACGCCATCAACATTGCCGACCATTACTTTTAAAATTTCTTCGGTGCCACCTTTTACAAAATCAGACGGGTAAGGCAGGTGAATATCAATGGTCACCTTATCACCTTGTATGTCTATTTTTTGCACAGCACCAAAACTGACAAGGTCAGTATTTAAGTAAGGATCTTGATAAGACGATAACGCCGCTTCGATGGTCGCTTGATTTAAAAGAGTATCAGTCATGGTTTACCTACTAACGCTGGAGCAAAAACCACATTGTATACGAGTTTTTACCGTGATATGGCGCTAATTAAAGGAAGTAAGCTAACCAGCGCTATACTTATAACAAAATGAGCTTAAAATATGCGAAAACATACTTGAAAGAAATAACGCCTATTTGGGATAATAAGGCGCCAAATTTCTAGCTGCGTTTATTTTTTATACAATAAACAGCCACAACGATTAGTTTCACGTATCCGAGAGTGAGCAACCCATTTATGACCGATTATTTATTGATTTTGGTCAGTACAATTTTAGTGAACAACTTTGTACTGGTTCAGTTTTTAGGCTTATGCCCTTTTATGGGAGTTTCTAATAAATTAGAAACTGCGATAGGCATGTCTGCGGCCACGACCTTTGTATTAACGCTGGCGTCGGTGTGCAGTTATTTGGTTTACACCTACTTACTGGTGCCGCTTGAGTTGGAATATTTGCGCACTATCAGCTTTATTATGGTGATTGCGGTAGTGGTTGGCTTTACAGAGATGGCCATTCGCAAGACAAGCCCATTGCTTTATCGAGTACTCGGGATTTTCTTGCCGTTGATTACGACCAACTGTGCGGTATTAGGTGTCGCGTTATTGAACATTAAACGTGATAACAGTTTTGTGGAATCCATTTTATATGGCTTTGGTGCCGCCCTGGGTTTCTCTTTGGTGATGGTATTGTTTGCGGCCATGCGCGAACGCATTACGGTGGCCGATGTACCTAAGCCGTTTCAAGGTTCTGCGATTTCTATGATTACTGCAGGTTTAATGTCGTTAGCCTTTTTAGGCTTTACTGGTTTGGTGAGCATTTAATAATGAGTTCTATTTTAATTGCCATTGTGTTGTTAGCGACGCTTGCCCTTATTTTCGGAGCCATTTTAGGCTTTGCGGCGGTGCGCTTTAAAGTGGAAGGCAACCCGATTGTCGACCAAATTGATAACCTTCTACCACAAACGCAATGCGGCCAGTGTTCTTATCCTGGTTGTAAGCCTTATGCCGAGGCTATTGCCGCCGGCGAAAAAATTAATAAGTGCCCACCCGGCGGCGAAAGCACCATTATTGCGTTAGCCGATCTTCTTGGGGTTGAACCTGAACCTTTGGATAGCGAACACGGCGCTGAAAAAGACGTGCCGATGGTGGCCATCATTCGCGAAGACGAATGTATTGGGTGCACTAAGTGCATTCAGGCGTGTCCTATCGATGCGATTATGGGGGCGGCTAAGCAAATGCATACGGTTATTGCCGATGAATGCACTGGCTGTGATTTATGTGTTGAGCCATGCCCTGTCGATTGTATTGATATGGTGCCCATTGAAACAACGCTGCAAAGCTGGCATTGGGATAAACCCGAAAATTCAATGGCTGTTTTAAAGAAAGAGGCGATCTAATGCAAACTATTACTCTGCACTCTTTTAATGGCGGTGTTCACCCACAACAAAACAAACACCCGTCTACGCAAACACCTATTGCACAACTACCATTACCCGCTCAGTTAATTGTTCCGGTTGGGCAACACATTGGCGCACCTGCAGACGTGATTGTTGCGGTAGGCGATGAGGTTTTAAAAGGCCAATTAATTGCTAAGCCTAGAGGGTTTGTTAGTGCGGCCATTCATGCACCCACCTCGGGTAAAGTCGTCGCGATTGAACCGCGAGAATTACCCCATAGTTCAGGCCTGCAAGGTACCTGTGTTGTTATAGACACTGATGGCCAAGATCGGTGGTTAGAAGAGATTGCGAATGGCTCGCAAGCGATCAGCGACTATTTAGACGCCGACAATACTGTATTGGTGGCGCGCATTAGGGACTGGGGGATTACCGGCATGGGTGGCGCAGGCTTCCCTACGGCGGTAAAAATGGCGGTAAACGATAAACACATTGAAACGCTGATCATTAATGCCGCCGAGTGCGAACCGTATATTACTTCTGATGATATGTTGATGCGTGAACGAGCTCTAGAGTCGATGCTTGGTATTCAAATTCTAATGAAGCTTACGTCAGCGGATAAATGTTTAATTGGCATCGAAGATAATAAACCTGAAGCGATTAAGGCGATGGAAGCTGCGCTGCATAAAGTACACGGTGAACATCATATTTCAGTCGTCACGATTCCCACTAAATACCCATCGGGCGGCGAAAAACAGTTAATTGAAATTCTTACAGGTAAACAAGTCCCGAGTGGAGGCATTACTGCCGATATCGGAATTGTTTGCCAAAATGTCGGTACGTGCGCAGCCGTTTATGATGCGATTGCAAAAGGTAAGCCATTAATTTCTCGTATCACAACGATTACAGGGGAGTCTGTTGAACAGCCGCAAAATGTGGAAGTATTAATCGGCACGCCGATAAAACATTTATTGGCGTTTGCGGGTTTTAAACAAGAAGTCAGTTTATTCCAAAAGCTGCTGGGCTCTTTCACTCAAACAACGCAATCTGATAGTAAGCCGCGTGTCATTATGGGCGGACCTATGATGGGCTTCACGTTAAGCAGTGATGAGTTACCCATATTAAAATCCAGCAACTGCATTCTAACACCCAGCCAAAAAGAGCTGCCCGCTAACGATATGGCGTCTGCTTGTATTCGTTGCGGCTTATGCACGGAAGCTTGCCCTGCTGATTTATTACCTCAGCAGTTGTATTGGTTTAGTAAATCGGGTGAGCTGGATAAAGCTGAGCAGCATAATATTGCCGATTGCATTGAATGCGGTGCTTGTTCGTATGTTTGCCCCAGTCAGATTCCCTTGGTGCAATATTACCGACACGCTAAAGGCGAAATTAAAGAAGAACGCGCTGCGCACCAAAAATCAGAGCGTTCAAGAGTTCGTTTTGAAGCTCGCCAAGATCGCTTAGATCGTGACGCCGCTGAAAAAGAAGCGAAACGCCAAGCACGAACCGCCGCCGCTGAAAAAGCACAAGCCGCGAAAAAGCTGGCCGCACAAGCATTGCAAGAGCAAGAAGCCAGCGCGGTAAAAGATGACGTTCAGACCAATGAAGCCGCTACGCCGCCGGTGAAAAAAGAAATTTCTCGCGACGATATTGAAAAGAAATTACGCGCTCAGCAAGATCGTATTGATAAAACTCAACAACGATTCCAGCTAGCCCAAGAGCAAGGTTCAGAGACTTTGCCGGCATTACAAAAAGGCTTAGATAAACAAATGCAAAAATTAAAAGAGCTAGAAGCAGACTTGGCTCAGTTTGATCAGGCAGGTGTATAAAGATGGCTTTTTTTAATATCACCTCTCCTCATGCTCACGGCGGGAATACAACCAGCCGTATTATGCTGTTGGTTATTCTAGCGACGGTGCCAGGTATTATTGCGCTGACCTACTTTTTTGGTTGGGGTAACTTAATTAATATTGCACTGGCCAGTATCACGGCACTGACGTGCGAAGCGATCGTTTTAAGAATTCGTAAACGACCTGTTATGTTTGTTTTAAAAGATAATACGGCGTTATTAACCGCTGTTTTGCTGGGCATTGCTTTACCGCCTTTTGTCCCTTGGTGGGTAACCGTCGTTGCCGTCAGTTTTTCAATGATCTTTGCTAAACACCTGTATGGAGGCTTGGGTAATAATCCTTTTAACCCGGCGATGGTCGGCTATGCCTTGGTATTGATTTCTTTTCCTGTGCAAATGACCACAACGTGGGCAAGCCCTTTCTTTTTGAATCAAGACATACTGAGTGCTGGCCAAACGCTTTCTTTGACCGATACCTTGAGTGTGATTTTTTCGAGTGCTGCCGCGCTCACCGATGGTTACTCGGGTGCTACGCCACTTGATACGTATAAACATTTGGCAAAAAATGAAACGGCTATTGAGATTATGCAAGGGCCCTTATTTGCCGATGCGACTTCGGGTGGCTCCGCCAGCAATTGGTTTGCGGGCGGTTGGGAATTTGTAAACATCGCGTTTTTAATCGGTGGTTTAGCGTTATTAGCCCTGCGTATTTTTACTTGGCACATTCCGTTTAGTCTATTAGCCGCCTTGGGCACATGCTCTATGATATTTGGCTGGGATGCTGATTTGTATGTCCCTTGGTCACTGCACATTTTTACCGGTGCAACCATGCTGGGCGCTTTCTTTATTGCGACGGACCCTGTGAGTGCATCGACCACACCCTTAGGTAAAATAATTTTTGGTGCGGGTATTGGTATTTTAATTTTTGTTATTCGTACTTGGGGGGCTTACCCTGATGCGGTTGCCTTTGCGGTATTGCTGATGAATTTTGCAGCGCCGTTAATTGATACGTATACACAGCCCCGAACCTACGGCCATGACAAAGCCAAGCGAGGTTTGCTGGTAAAAGAGAGCGAAAGCTCTTCAATTAACCCATCAGACAAGGAGGGTTAATGATGAAAGAGACTCTTACAAAAGGTATTTGGACATCGATTCGTGAAAATGCAGTCGGCCTTGGTTTGTTTGCCATCGTTACGGCAGGATCTATTGGTATTGCGCAAGTGGTCACCAAGGAAGACATTGCAAAAAATGTTCAAATCGCGCAGGCAAAAGCCCTGCACGAAATTGTGCCGGAATCTTCATACGATAACGATTTATTAAACGATACGATTCCTCTGGCTTATGACGGCGTTCATACTGAATTTAATGTCCGTTTATTAGGCCCGATCGCCGACGATGCAGTGGCGTATATCGCGCGTAAAGAAGGCAAAGCGCATACGGTTATTTTGCCGGTAACCGCCCCTGATGGTTATACTACGAATATTAATATGATTGTCGGTATTAAGTTAGACGGCAGTTTGGCGGGTGTTCGAGTGATTAATCATAAAGAGACTCCTGGACTAGGGGATAAAATTGAAGCGAAAAAGCATCCTTGGATTCTACAGTTTCCGGGCTTGTCTTTAACGAACCCCGTAGAGACGTTGTGGGAAGTTAAAAAAGACGGTGGAGAATTCGACCAGTTTACAGGCGCAACCATTACACCCAGAGCGGTTGTGCGTTCTGTGCGTCTGGCGCTGACTTTTTTCCAGATGCATGGCAAAGAAATAGCCGCAAACAATCAGCAGGAGGATATTGCATATGGCGAATAAATCCTTACAAGAGATCACGTTAGACGGTCTCTGGAAAAACAACCCCGCACTCGTTCAGTTATTAGGTCTGTGCCCACTATTAGCGGTTACTGGCACGGTGGTAAACGCGATTGGCTTGGGCTTAGCGACTATTTTAGTGCTAGTAGGTTCTAATATTTCGGTCTCTCTTATCCGTAATCACGTAGCCGATGCGGTACGACTGCCAGCCTTCGTGATGATCATTGCTTCTTTCGTGACGGTTACTGAACTGGTTATGCAGGCGTTAACGTATGAGCTGTATCAAATTTTAGGCATCTTTATTCCACTCATCGTTACTAACTGTGCAATTTTAGGACGAGCGGATGCCTTCGCCAGTAAAAACGGCATCATTCCTTCTGCCGTTGATGGTTTAACCATGGGCCTTGGTTTTACGGTGGTATTAATTTTATTAGGGGTGATTCGTGAAGTGATTGGCCAAGGCACGCTTTTCACCAATATGGATTTAATCTTTGGTGAAATGGCCGTCAATTGGCAAATTGTTATTTTTAACGATTACCCAGATTTCTTATTTGCCATTCTGCCACCCGGTGCTTTTGTGGCGATGGGGTTAATTATTGCGGTTAAAAACCTAGTCGATAATTACCTAGCAGACAAGGCCGCCGCTAATAAAGAAGCGATTGAAGTAGGCTCTAAGCGTGCGCGTGTAACCGGTAAAATCAGTTAACACTACTTTTACTAAACCCGCCATTCACTCTACTGAGCATTCTCTGAGTGGCTGTGGAATTACAAAAACCACCTGAACTTACTCAAATCAAAGGCATAAAAAAGCCGGTTCTCATGTTTCCATGAGACCGGCTTTTTTTATTCGCGATCATTCAGTTCAAGTTATTAGCTTAAGAAACTGATCATCACACCTGCTGCTACCGCAGAACCAATAACACCCGCAACGTTTGGACCCATTGCATGCATTAATAAGAAGTTCTGACCGTTAGCTTCAAGGCCAACCTTGTTCGATACCCGTGCTGCCATGGGTACTGCAGAAACACCTGCAGAACCAATCAAAGGATTCACCTTATCTTTAACGATTAAGTTCATACCTTTAGCCATCAAGACACCTGCTGCAGTACCCACACAGAATGCAGTCAAACCTAGAATCAAGATACTGAGCGTATCAAAGTTTAAGAAAGAGTCTGCACTCATCTTAGAACCAACACCTAGGCCCAAGAAGATAGTCACCACGTTGATCAAAGCATTTTGCACAGTATCGCTTAAACGATCTACTACACCCGATTCTTTCATCAAGTTACCAAAACAAAACATGCCTAATAGTGGTGCTGCTGAAGGTAAGCATAATGCCACCAATACCAGCACGACGATTGGGAACATGATCTTTTCAGCTTGGCTAACTTCACGCGCCTGAACCATAACGATCTTACGTTCTTCTGCATTGGTAAATAGCTTCATAATAGGCGGCTGGATCATAGGAACCAAGGCCATATATGAATAAGCGGCAACCGCAATAGCACCTAATAATTCAGGGGCTAACTTAGAAGCAATAAAGATCGACGTTGGGCCATCAGCACCACCGATGATACCAATCGCTGCGGCTTGCTGGAGAGTGAAATCCATATAGCCTGCATCCGTTGCTAATACCGCGCCCGCTACCGTACCAAAGATACCGAACTGAGCGGCTGCACCGAGCAATAAGGTTTTAGGATTTGCTAATAACGGACCAAAATCCGTCATTGCGCCTACACCCATAAAGATAATCAAAGGGAACAAACCCGTTTCGATGCCCGCATGGTAAATGTAGTACAGCAAACCCGCAGGACTATCGAGATGACCATCCGCAGCATATACAGCCGGTGCATAAAAATCAGCACCTGGAATATTTACAAAGATAGTCCCGATTGCGATTGGCAATAAAAGCAAAGGCTCAAATTGAAACTTCGGGTGTATTGCTAAAAATAGCAATAAACAACCGATGGATATCATCGAAAATTGGCCAATGGTCATCTGGTAAAAACCAGTATCCTGCCAAAGATTAATTAAGCTTTCCATTTGTCAGTTCCTTAAGCGATGGTATACAGAGTGTCGCCAACCTTAACAGTAGCGCCTTCATTAGTAGATACACTACCAATGGTGCCTGCTTTAGGTGCACGAATCTCAGTTTCCATTTTCATTGCTTCAAGGATGATAACAACATCACCTTCAGCAACGGCTTGGCCAGGCTGAACAAGAACTTTCCAGATATTACCGGCAAGTGGAGCTTTCTGAGGCTCACCGCCACCCACTGGACCAGCAGCAGCTGCTACAGGAGCCGCACCGCCACCCATGTGTAATGGCGCGCCATTAACAGGAGCTAATTCTGAAACTTCACCGTCGTCGTCAACTTTAACAACGTATTCGTTGCCATCAACTGTCACAGTGAATGTATCTTCTTCATCTTTAGGCGCAGGTTCGAATGCGTCAGGGTTACCACGATTTGCCAAGAACTTAGGAGCAACCTGTGGGAACAAAGCATACGTCAAAGCGTCATCAATCTTGTCAGCTGCAAGCTTAAAGCCTTTTTCAGCGGCAAGTTTGTCAACGTCAGCGATGATTTGATCCATTTCGTTTTCAATCAAATCAGCTGGGCGACAGGTGATCACTTCAGCACCTTCTAATACGCGAGCCTGTAATTCAGCATTCATTGCTGAAGGAGCTGCACCGTATTCGCCTTTCAAGATACCTTTGGTTTCTTTCGAGATTGACTTGTAACGCTCGCCCGTCAATACGTTCAGTACTGCTTGAGTACCTACGATTTGAGAAGTCGGTGTTACTAGAGGAATGTAACCTAGATCCTTACGTACACGTGGAATCTCAGCTAAAACTTCATCAAACTTGTCAGAAGCGCCTTGCTCTTTTAACTGGTTTTCCATGTTAGTTAACATGCCACCAGGAACTTGAGCCACTAGGATACGAGAATCTGTACCGCGTAGTGCGCCTTCGAACTTAGCGTATTTCTTACGAATAACGCGGAAGTAAGCAGCAATTTCTTCTAACAACAACAAGTCGATATTAGTATCACGACCAGTGCCTTTTAATGCCGCTACAACAGATTCTGTTGCAGTATGACCATAGGTCATAGACATAGAAGAGATAGCAGTATCTACACGGTCTACACCAGCTTCAACCGCTTTCAAGATTGTCATATCAGACAAACCAGAAGTCGCGTGAGCGTGGAGTTGAATTTCAAGATCTGTTTGTGCTTTCAACTTAGTAACAAGTTCAAAGGCATTATACGGAGTTAGTACACCGGCCATATCTTTAATGGCGATGGAATCTGCACCCATATCTTCTATTTTCTTGGCCAAGTCTACCCAAGAGTCCAGTGTGTGCACTGGGCTAGTCGTATAAGACAATGTGCCTTGCGCATGCTTACCTTGTTTTTTAACCGCTTTTAAAGCAGTTTCAAGGTTACGCGGATCATTCATCGCATCAAATACGCGGAACACGTCTACGCCATTAGTGGCGGCACGTTCAACGAATTTTTCAACCACATCATCTGCGTAATGACGGTAACCTAAAAGGTTCTGTCCACGAAGAAGCATCTGCTGCGGAGTTTTAGGCATCGCTTTCTTGAATTCGCGGATGCGATCCCAAGGATCTTCACCCAAGAAACGGATGCAAGAATCAAACGTTGCGCCGCCCCAAGATTCAAGTGACCAATAGCCAACCTGATCAAGTTTTTCAGCGATAGGAAGCATGTCGTCAAGACGCATGCGTGTAGCCAGTATAGACTGGTGTGCGTCGCGCAATACGACGTCTGTGATACCAAGAGGTTTCTTAGAATCGGTCATGGATGATGGCCTTTTCTTCCGTTTACGTTGTTTACGTATAGGTGGATCCGAATTCGTGCGCTACTTTTGGCGCGCACGATGCTCTTTTACTGCCGCTGCTAAAACTTTTAGCAACTGCGGGTCTACACCTTGGCTCGGCGCTGTCATTACAGGATCTGCAACAACTACCGGTTCAGGGGCAAACTTATTTACTATTTTGGACATCAGGCTGGTAGCGAAAATCAGTACAACCAAAAAAGAAAATACTGTTCCCATACCAAACGCCATCAGTTCCAAACCACTCGAAACTAGCTCAGACATGCCGGCTGATCCTCATTAAATATTCTATGTGTCTATTTTTTGAGCACATAATGCTCTCCTAAATAGTCTAAAAGGCAGGATAATGTACTCAAAAACGTTCATTTTAACAAGTTTAATGACACTTTTGATGCATAAAGTGTACTTTCCAGTGACTAAAACCTCCATATTAAACAAGGGTTTATAGAAAACTGACGGAGAGCCTGTAAATGTTCACATAACAGGCCCAATAATTAATATTCAATACCTATATCTTGCTTAAAAAAGAAAAAGTCTATGAACAAGAAATTAGCATGAAAGAGAATACTTAAAAAGAGAATGATTAAAAAGAGACAAAAGAAATATCATCTTAATCTATTAAATTATGAGCTAATGAACAGCTTAGGGATTATTTAATCTAGGAAGGAAAATGGTGCGCTTGGTAGGAGTCGAACCTACGACCACCTGGTTCGTAGCCAGGTACTCTATCCAGCTGAGCTACAAGCGCACTTCAAAACTTTTTCTATTACGACAGATTTATCTATTACAAGGAATAAATAAATGGTGCGCTTGGTAGGAGTCGAACCTACGACCACCTGGTTCGTAGCCAGGTACTCTATCCAGCTGAGCTACAAGCGCACTTCAAAACTTTTTCTATTACGACAGGTTTATCTATTACAAGGAATAAATAAATGGTGCGCTTGGTAGGAGTCGAACCTACGACCACCTGGTTCGTAGCCAGGTACTCTATCCAGCTGAGCTACAAGCGCACACTGTATCTTTCTGCCAATTTAATATCTTTCAACATTAAAGTGGCGGAGAGGGAGGGATTCGAACCCTCGAAAGGATCTCTCCTTTACACCCTTAGCAGGGGCGCGCTTTCAGCCACTCAGCCACCTCTCCTCAACACGGCCAAGATAATACCATGTTTTTTTCTTTTGCATAGTCTAAATGTAAAAATAATTAGATTTTATTCATAAATATTAATACGTTAGAAGTTTCCGCTTGGCTCAGCCTCGCCATTTTTTTCACGCTGGATACGCTGATAAATTTCTTCGCGGTGAACTGCGACTTCCTTTGGTGCATCAACACCGATACGAACTTGATTACCTTTAACACCTAAAACGGTTACGGTAACTTCATCACCAATCATCAATGTTTCGCCGACACGGCGAGTCAAAATTAGCATTAGATTCTCCAATCTTTTCTTTGTACTTTTTCAAGTACATTAATACTGTGCGAACTGCTTTGTTTCTAGGGTGTTTTTCTTTTCTATTCTATTCTCTTCTATGTACGTCTAGACGAGATATTCCCCTACCCTTCTACTCAGTATTGCCTACCTTTGACATAATGAAAGGAAAAAGCAGGGAATAATCTAGAACTTTTAGTACTGTATGGGCACTCCGACCCATACGGAGACTAATATCAGGCTAATACCTGATATTACGCCTCCTCCTCAGCATCGAGGCCAAACGCGGTGTGCAAAGCGCGCACTGCAAGTTCTAAATATTTTTCTGCAATCACAACAGAGATTTTAATCTCAGAAGTGGTAATTGCTTGAATATTGATGGATTCGTCCGCCAATACTTTAAACATTTTACTGGCCACACCCGCATGAGAGCGCATACCAACACCTACCATTGATACCTTGCAGATATCATCAGTTCCCGAAGTTGAACGAGCACTGAGTTCGGTAGCCGTATTTTGCAAAATTTCTAACGCTAGCTTGTAGTCATTTCGATGCACAGTAAAGGTGAAGTCAGTTGTCCCGTCTTCAGCTACGTTCTGTACAATCATATCCACTTCAATATTTGCATCACTAATAGGACACAGAATTTTAGAAGCAACGCCTGGGATATCAGGAACGCCTTTAACGGTTACTTTGGCTTCATCGCGATTAAACGCGATACCGGAAATTACTGGATTTTCCACGGAGCTATTCTCCTCCATTGTAATGAGTGTGCCAGGGCCATCATCAAAAGTAGAAAGTAC
>JBNMQK010000028.1:0-20654 GCA_051278005.1 Oleispira sp.
GTCGAATCTATTACGGGCAGTTATAGCAATGTTGTCGGCTTGCCCCTGTGCGAAACCGCGCAGTTACTCAACCAATTCAATATAGCATTTTGGCAATTATGAAAGCAGAGATATTAATAAACGTTACCCCAACAGAAACCCGAGTCACTGTGGTTGAAAATGGGGTGCTGCAAGAGGTATTTATTGAACGTGAACATCTACGGGGCTTAGTGGGTAACGTTTATAAAGGAAAAGTAGTCAGAGTGCTGCCCGGAATGCAGGCGGCTTTCGTTGATATCGGATTGGAGCGTGCGGGTTTTATTCATGCATCGGATATTATCGGTGGTGATGCACAAACGCCAATAATGAGCCTATTACACCAAGGACAGAAGTTAGTCGTACAAGTAACTAAAGATCCTATATCGACTAAAGGGGCTCGTTTAACGAATCAACTCGCCATTCCTTCGCGCTATTTGGTATACATGCCAGATACCGATCATGTCGGGGTTTCGCAACGTATTGACGGTACTGAAGAGCGTGATCGCTTACGTGCATTGGTTGCGGACAGCATGAACAATGAAGTGCTCACAGGCAAAGGGGGGTTTATTGTTCGTACTGCAGCGGAAGGTGTTGGCGAGGAAGAAATCAATGCCGATACGCGCTATTTAAAGCGCTTGTGGGTCACGTTAGGTGAACGGCTAAAGGGCGCGAAAGCTCCCAGCTTAGTTTACGATGAATTACCGTTATTTTTACGCACGATGCGTGACTATGCACGACCCGATATTACGCGCGTACTGATTGATTCAAAAGAAACGTATCAGCGGGTGGAAACATTTGTTGAGCAGTTCGTGCCAGAAATCTTACCACAATTAGAATACTACCCAGGTCCGCGTCCAATTCTTGATCTTTATGGTGTCGAAGATGAAATGCAGCGAGCCTTAGAGCGCAAAGTGCCTTTAAAGTCTGGTGGCTATTTAGTGATTGATCAAACTGAAGCGATGACTACGGTCGATGTCAATACCGGTGCGTTTGTTGGCCGACGTAACCTTGAAGAAACTATTTTCAAAACCAATTTAGAGGCCGCTACCGCCATTGGTCGTCAGTTAAGATTGCGTAATCTTGGGGGTATTATTATTCTCGATTTTATCGATATGATGGATGTTGAGCACCAGCGTCAAGTGCATCGAATGCTTGAAAAAGTATTAGAAAAAGATCATGCAAAAACAAAAATTAGCGGTGTGTCGGATCTTGGGTTAGTCGAAATGACGCGCAAGAGAACAAGAGAAAGTTTGGGCCAGATGCTGACAGAAGCCTGCGCTTGTTGCGATGGCCGTGGTACCGTAAAAACGGCTGAAACAATTTGTTATGACATTTTCCGTGAAATTTTACGTGAAGAGCGTGCATACGATGCAAGTCGATACCTTGTTTTAGCCTCTGCAGCAGTGATTGACCGATTGTTAGATGAAGACTCTAACAGCTTGGCAGACTTGGAGGCTTTTATGGGTAAAACAATTAAACTGCAGGTTGAGCCGAATTATACTCAGGATCAGTATGACATCGTCTTGCCCTAACCGTTACGGTTTATCATGAAACACGGGTTGAGCGCGATCTGGACTCAGGTTTGGCTAACCGGAGTTGTCTGTTTAGTACTGTTGGCGCTGTATACGAGCTTAGGCCGACAGCTGATTCCATTAGTTGAAACCTTAGAGCTTGATATTGAAAAAGCACTCTCCGAGCAACTCGGTGTAGCCGTAGACATTGAGTCACTTTCAGGGGATTGGGTTTGGTTTTCTCCGCGTATACAAGTCAATAACCTTCAGCTGGGTGATATTAAGCAGGGTCTAAAGATACAGCGCTTAGAAGCTAAGTTGGATGTGAGCGCCAGTCTTTTTTATCGCGTTCCGGTATTTGATCAAATTAATTTATACGGCGCGCAGTTGCCCTTTTCTCAAGATAATCAAGGCAACTGGTATCTCAGTCAATTTTTATTAACCTCAAACGATCAGGGCCAAACAGTTCAAGATTTTTGGTCAGGGGATAAGCCACTTTGGTTAGATCTTCTAGGTCAGCAGGGAGATATCCGTCTTTATAATTGGCAAGTTTCTATTCAGGGAAACAATCAAGCTGTAAAAAATATAACCATTTTAGATCTTCGTTTGCGTAATAAAGGCCTGCAACATCATTTAGAAGGAGAATTTCAATTAGATAAAAGCGCTGCGCGATTAAAAACACAGTTTGAAGTTGAAGGCGACTTATGGGATTTCAGTGACCATAAAGGAAAGGGGTATTTACAACTTGCGACTCAAACATGGCCGTCATGGATCCCAGATCATAGTTCTGCTTGGCAGTTTAAGAAACTGACAGCGGGGGCGCACTTATGGATCGAAGTAGAAAATGGCCGCATCGATAATCTAGATGGGTATATCGACTTACCTGAATTTTCTTTATTAAAATCCAATGATAAAGATTCTTCTCAAGATGCTCGCGTTAGAGATATTAGTTTTCGTGATGGCCGTATTACCTTAGCGGGGCGACGTAATGGTGATGCTTGGCATCTTTGGTTTGATTCTGACGTTGATTGGTTGTCAGAGACTGTTCCGCCAAAACCCCGAGGGCGAATTAGTTGGTTGCCTAATATTAAAGGAGGTGTTCAGTTAGCGCTTAACGAAATCGATCTAGCGAAAACGGCTTTTTGGTTAGAAGACTTTCAGTTTCTGGAAGAAAAGTACCTGAAATATATCACGAGTCTGCAACCAACAGGGCTCGTGAAGCAAGTCAAAATTAATATACTTCCAGAACAAGAGTGGCGTTGGGGGGTGAGTCTGGATCTAGAAAATGCCAGTATTCAGGGTTGGAAAGGCATTCCAGCGGTTGCAGGGTTAACGGCAACGTTAGACTTTGATAAAGCAAAAGGTCTGCTAAAAACTAAGGGTATTGATACTTTACTGCACTTTCCAGAGCTCTATGGTGATGGCTGGCCGTTAGAGGATGTTAAAACCGATATTTTTTGGCAGATTAGTCCAGAGTATTTAAGATTGGTCTCCCCGAGTCTGCGTGCAGCTTATCAACAAACTCGTTTAAACGGCAGTTTCTCGCTGTATACACCGCTGAAAGAAAACCTGGTAGAGCCGCAGTTGAATTTATTACTCGGCATTCAAAATTTAAAACTGCTGGATCAGGAAATCTTTGTTCCTAAAGGCGCTGCGGTAGGCGTTTCCAATTGGTTAACTGACAATATAAAAACGGGTCAGGCGACTTACGCGAGTTTTTTATTTTCCAGCAGCTTAGCATCTGAATTAACAGAAAATAGCCAAACCATTCAGCTTTATGCTGACATCTTAGATGCAGACTTAACCTACTTGCCAGATTGGCCTGAGATCTCTCAAATAAAAGCCAGTCTGATGGTTGATGTCCCTAATGTTGATGTGTGGATACAGAGAGGAACAACACTCGGCGGTAAGTTGATTCCGAGCAGTACTCAAATTAAAGTGCGCCGTGATAATGACAATAATACTTGGATGACGTTACGTGGGAAGCTGGCAGGTGACGCTAATGAAGGAATTAAATATTTTTCTCAAACACCCTTGCAGCAACAAGTGGGTGAAGTATTTGATCAGTGGCAAGTGCAAGGGGAGATGGAACACGAATTGTATGCCCAGATTCCGCTATCAGAAGGCAGTGAAAAGCAGGCGTTAAATATTCGCCTTAATAGCCAGCTAAATAATGTCGACCTTAAAATAGCGGATTTAGGATTAGCCTTTGATAACATCACAGGCATTATCGAATATGATTCTGATTTAGGGCTAACGGCTAACGCATTACAAGCTCAGGCATTTGCAGGGTCAACTTCGGTGGATATCACGTCTACAAAAGAAGATTCCGGATTTGATATTCGTATTACGGCTAATGGTAAGGCTAAAACAGAAGCGATAAAAGAATGGCTACCACTCTTCATACTTAAGCCTATTAGCGGTGATTTAAACTATGCATTGGATTTTCAGATTCGCCCTATTGAACGGGGCGGTTTGCTATTAAACATCGCCAGTGATTTACGCGGTATTAATATTGATGCGCCGCTACCGTTTACAAAAAAAGGCGAACAGACATTACCTTTCAGTATGTCAGTTGAGCAAGTGCGAGATTTACGTATCAGTTTCCGTTATGGCGAGCTCGCCAATGGTGTGGTTGCTTTAGAAGAAGGAGATCTGACACGTGGACAGATTTATTTAGGAACTGCGCAAACTTATCTACCCAGTGATAACGGGCTAAGTATCAGAGGAAATATTCCGTACGAAGTGGACGCAAAAGCTTGGTGGGATTTTTGGAACCGAATTAAACCAGACATTAACAGTACCGTTAATAACGAACAGAGAGATGCTGTTTTAACGCACATTGATTTATCGGTAACGGAAGTCAATGCTTGGCAGCAAAGGATGGGGCCGACCCATATTACCGGTGATTATAAGTGGAACCAATGGGATTTCAATTTAGACAGTGAACTCTTGAAAGGTAAAATTAATCTACCGGATGATCGAGTCAATAATGCCATTAAAATGGATTTAGAGTATATCCATATGCCTATTACAGGCTATGACCCAAATGATGAAATAAAGTTTGGCGCTGCAGAGGTTATTGATCCATTACAAAATTTTGATCCGCTATTGATCCCCAGTATCGACATGAAAGTAGAGGAGGTCTTTTTAGGGGCTAGTAACTTCGGACGTTGGGACATGACACTGCGTCAAGAGAAAGGATTGACTAGGATCCATGTTAAAGATTCATTGACGAAGCACCTAACGATTAAAGGTGATATTGATTGGCGTAAAGACGCACAAGTCCACAGTACGCACTTAAATCTATTACGCATACAAAGTGAAAACCTGGGTGATAGCCAGCGAGCTTTTCGTAAAGTAGCATCCATTGAAGCTAAAAACACCAAGGTTGACGTTGATTTAACTTGGCAGGGTTCCCCAGCAGGATTTAATTACAATACCTTAAATGGTTTGGCCAAAGTAAGTATTAAAAAGGGTCTATTAATTAGTGATAATGCCGGTGCTTTAAAGGCATTTGGGGTATTGAACTTCAACTCCATTGGCCGTCGTCTTCAGCTCGACTTTTCAGATTTATATGAGTCGGGTGTTGTATTTGATATATTAAAAACTCGTATGTCTTTTGAAAATGGTGTTGCCACCTTTGTTGATCCGTTATGGATCGATGGCCCTTCTGCTAAGTTTCAGTCTAGCGGAACCGTTAACTTTAATACCGACGACATAAATCAAAAGCTGGTGGTTACATTTCCCATCACGAGTAGCTTGCCTTTAGTGGCCGTACTAGCAGGCTTTGCTCCACAAATAGCCGGTGCTATTTATGTCACTGAAAAATTGATTGGAGAAGAGCTGGAACAGTTTACCAGCGCCAGTTATACCGTCAGTGGTACGATCGAAGACCCTAAGATGAAAATCGACCAAGCGTTTGATAATACTCTAGAAGGCAAAGAAAGCCGGAGCTTTAAGGATCGAGTATTAGATATTTTTGGACTAGGAAGTGAGGACGACTAGTATGAAAAAAAATGAATCACAGTACTTGCCAGCAAAATTAGCCGCCGTGCAAATAACGACGGGTCCAGACGTCGAAAAAAACTTACTCTTAGCCGAGCAGCAAATAAAAAAAGCGGCGCAGCAAGGTGCCAACATTATTGCTTTGCCGGAAGTCTTCGCCTGCTACGATAGTCAAAAGTATTTGGCGTTAGGTCAGCAGGAAATAAGTGAGTTGGGTAATTTACGCAGTCGAATGTCGAACTGGGCAAAAACCAATAATGTGTATTTAATCGGCGGTACTATTCCTGTTCTAGACCCTCAAACGAGTAAGGTTTATCCGCGTTGTTATTTTTATAATAACCAAGGGGAAGAATTAGGCTATTACGATAAAATTCATTTATTTGATGTGGATATTGATGATGCTCAGGGTCGTTACCGTGAGTCTGATATGTTTTTATCGGGTGATGATATAAAAGTATTTTCAACCCCTTATGGCAATGTGGGGCTGACGATTTGTTACGACCTCCGGTTTCCTTATGTGTTCGATCGTTTGCGCAAAGCGGGGGCTGATATTATTGCTGTGGTGGCAGCATTTACCGAGACTACGGGAAGGGCGCATTGGCAGCCACTATTACAAGCGAGAGCGATTGAGCAGCAGTGCTATGTTCTAGCGTCTAATCAGTGGGGGCAGCATGACGACAAGCGTCGTACTTTCGGTCATTCGATGGTGATATCACCTTGGGGAGAAATATTAGATAAGCTACCCTCGGGAGAAGGGATCGCAATCGCCGATATTGAACCCGCAGAAGTTGAACGTATACGTAGAGAAATGCCAATTGCGAACCATCAGCGCCAGTTATAATACCGGTGTGCTGATTCGCAATGGAAGAGCGATGATTAATCGTCTTTTTGGTTGTACTGCTCTTTAATCGCTTGGAACAGGTTCTTATAGTTGCTGCCAGGCTTTGGTTGCTCGCCGCTCATTTCTTTCGCCGCATTACGGATTAAGGTCCGTAAATGTTGTCTGTTCACGCTAGGAAATTGCTCAATAAAGTCAACGATTGCATCGGGATTTTTAACTAAGCGAGTACGCCATTGTTCTTGCTGACCTGTTACTCGGCCATAGGCTTCTGTAGAAGGGTCTAACAAGTCTAGCGCTTCTCTAACCGCTTCAATATCTTCGCTGCGAATGAGCCTGCCAATGTATTGCATGTGGCGACGCATGGCTTCATTTTTACCAACACGTTCTGTTTCGCGAACGGCCGCTTTCATCATCTCAGAGAGAGGAAGTTCCATTGCTTTTTTACGGGGAAGGGCGACAATACGCTCACCCAATTCCTGCAATTCTATCATGTCGCGTTTCATTTCTGATTTGCTAACAATTTCGTATTCAATTTCTTCCGCGAACGGATCTTTCTTTTTCTTGGCCATGATAAAGCTGCCTTTTATAAATAAAGTATACTGGCTAAACCTAAGAAGGAGAAGAAACCTACAACGTCAGTAATGGTTGTAAGTATCACGCCTCCCGCAAGTGCAGGGTCGATGCGCTTGCGTTTCAGTATAATAGGCAGTGCCGCTCCGCTAAGAACAGCGACTACCAAGTTAATAATAATAGCAGCGGCAATAATGCCTGCTAATAAGGCGTCGTCAAACCAAAACAATGTTATGCCGGCAATAACAGCAGCCCATAACAAGCCGTTGAAAAACCCAACCGCTAATTCTCGATTTAATAGCCAGCCTATATTGCTGCTACTGATGTGTCCCAATGCTTGACCGCGAATAACCAAGGTTAAAACTTGGCTTCCTGCGATGCCACCCATACTCGCAACGATGGGCATAAGTACTGCGAGTGCAACTAAGCGCTCGATAGTATCACTGAATAATCCAATGACCGCAGAGGCGATAAAAGCCGTTACAAGATTGATCCCTAGCCATACCGCGCGACGTCGCCCTGTTTTAAAGGCGGGAGCAAAAGTATCTTCTTCTTCATCCAAACCCGCCATACTCATCATAGAGTGGTCAGCGGTATCTCGTATTACATCAACCACGTCATCAATGGTGATGCGACCAATCAGTTTCCCGTGATTGTCTATCACCGGCGCGGAAACAAGATCGTGACGCTCAAAGATCTTCGCCACATCTTCTTCGTCTATCGACGCGTGAATGATTTGAGTATCGGTGGTCATCACTTCACGCACGGTTTGATTTAAGTCACTCACCAATAATTTATTAATGGGTAAAATGCCAATAAATTCCTGACTACGGTTGATGACCAATAAATTATCAGTCATTTCTGGTAGCGAACGGTGACGCCTTAAGTAACGTAAAACAACGTCTATGGTGACATCCGCACGAACCGTCACGGTATCAGTATTCATCAAGCCGCCAGCGCTGTCTTCTGGGTAGCAGAGTACAGCTTCTAAGCGGCTTCGATTCTCACTATTCATACCCCTAAGTACGTCATTACTAACGTGTTCGGGCAGCTGTTGTAATAAATCGACTACGTCATCAGTATCAAGTTCTGATGTGAGGTCGACCAGCTGTTCAGCATTCATCTCATTTAAGAAGTGGGCGCTAATTTCATCACTGAGGTGCTGAAGAATTTCCCCAGCATTCTCTGTCTCGACTAACTCCCAAAGCATCTTTCTAACTTTGGGAGGTGAGGATTCAATTAGGTGAGCAACTTCAGCGGGTGCTAAGCCGATATTGATTGTGCGCTTAACTTCTTGCAGACCACCCCGTTCAAGCGCGGCATTAATGCTGTACAGTTTTGCTTTTGCGCGTTGATTTTGTGGGCCCATAGCGCTGCTCTTATTAAATGGGAATAACAGAAAAATAATGGCCTTATTCTAGCTGGTAAAGCCTCAGTATGCTATCTGGAGATGTTGGCCGAAGAGAGAATTGTTGTGCTAAGCAGCTGTTTTTTAAGTGATATTCAGGTTTTTTAAAAAATACAGGTTATTCTTCTTCATCAAAGCGACGGTTAATTAAATCAATAACCGCTTTGCATGCTTGGTCTTGATCATGCCCTTCAACTTCTAAGCAAAGCTTAGTCCCTTTACAAGCTGCTAGCATCATGACGGACATGATGCTTTTGGCATCGGCCATTTGTTCTTTGCGGCCTATTTTAATGTGGCTGGCAAAGGACGATGCGGTTGTCACAAGTTTGGACGCTGCGCGCGCATGTAATCCCAGTTTATTTATGATGAGAGTATTGGTTTTAATCATAAATCAGGTAGCTCTCTGTGACGTACTTGTACATTATCAAACTGTGTATAAAATAATCGCGTTAAAGCTTCGGAGATAAAGACGGATCTATGATGGCCACCCGTACAACCAATGGCCACGGTCATGTAGCTACGGTTAGCTTGCTCAAAACTGGGTAGCCATTTTTCTAGGTACTGCTGAATATCACCGAGCATATCGTTTACGAGCGGCTCTTTGTTTAAGAACTCAATGATTTGAGAGTCGCGACCATTGAATTGTCGCAAGTTAGGATTCCAGTAAGGGTTTGGAAGGTTTCTCACGTCAAAAACCAGATCAGCATCAATTGGAATGCCGTGTTTAAAGCCAAACGATTGAAATAACAGTGCCATATCGGCAGTTTTCTTGTTGCTGATGCGTAGCTTAATCAAGCTACGCAATTCATGCACGGATAAATGTGTGGTATCTAAATTTAGATCAGCCAAATCACTAATAGGATGCAGCAACGCGTTTTCGCTTTCGAGCGCTTCGTCCAATGATGTGTCGTTATTGGTGAGCGGGTGTTTGCGGCGAGTAGAACTAAATCGCTGCATTAAGGTTTCTTTATTGGCATCCAGATAAAGAACCTCTGCTTTAAAAGGTCCTTTCTCAATACTATTAAGAATAGAGGGGAATTGGCTCATATCCTGAGCGGCGTTGCGTGCATCGATGCTAACGGCGAGTCTTTGTAAGGACACTTCATTATC
Organism: Oleispira sp.; assembly: GCA_051278005.1. Classification (GTDB taxonomy): domain Bacteria; phylum Pseudomonadota; class Gammaproteobacteria; order Pseudomonadales; family Oceanobacteraceae; genus Oleispira. Next base: position 9,467 of record JBNMQK010000028.1, read on the forward strand.
AATTTTGGGGCGATATTTTTGTTGCTGTGCTTGTTCGATTAGGGCTGCTAATAAGCCAAGAGGGAGGTTATCAATGCAATAGAAACCTTGGTCTTCTAGCACGTTAAGTGCCGCTGACTTTCCTGAACCAGAACGACCACTGATGATAATTAATCGCATACCTGCTTCCATGATTGTTCCTTAATTCTTTTAGGCGTTCCAAATTGTACAAATTTAGCCGTTAAGAAATAGCTCTTTGATAAAGATTTTGTGAATCAGCAGCATTGCGCAACGCTTCGCGATAATCCGCTTGGCTCAGTTTTTGGGCCAGCATACTGAGTGTTTTTAAATGCTCATCGGTCGCTTCTTCAGGCACTAGCAAAGCGAAAATCAAATCGACAGGTTGCTTGTCTATCGCGTCAAAGTCGATGGGTTGTTCAAGTTGCAACAGAACCCCAAGTGTCTTATTGCATTGCTTTAAGCGGCAGTGAGGTATGGCAATGCCTTCACCAATCCCAGTGCTGCCCATACGCTCACGATTTAATAAACGCTCATAAATCTCGTCAGCAGAGCTTTCAGGAATTTGGTCGGCAATAAAGCTGCCGAGGTATTCTAAAACTTTTTTCTTGCTTGATACCGGGGCACTTTTTACGGTGCGCTCCGGGGTCAGAATAGAATCAATCGCAGAGTTCATTTAATGCTTAGCCTTCAATTTTTAGCCTTGACCCTTGTTTCTAGCAACGAGTTTTTCTTTATGCTTGAGTAATTGGCGATCTAGTTTATCTGATAAACTGTCAATAGCCGTATACATGTTCGCGTCTTCAGCAGAGGCATGTATATCACTGCCACTGACGTGAAGGGTGCATTCTGCTTTTTGTACTGATTTTTCTACCGTCAGGGTAATGTCTAAGCTCGTAATGTGATCAAAGTGATGCTCGAGACGTTTGACTTTTTCTTCTGCATATTCTTTCAATGCGGGTGTTAGATCTATATGGTGACCGCTGATATTAATTTGCATAAGTTACTCCTAGTTTACCTTTGGACTTTCTTTCTACAACAACTATTCTACTAATACAGTCTTTCTACTAAATTCTGTCTGCAATCGTTAATGCTTAAATGAACACTTATTACCCATATTATAGCAAACGTTTTCGTTCATTAGACGGTGGAATCATCATCGCTTCACGATATTTAGCCACAGTACGACGAGCAACCTGAATGCCTTTCTCTCCAAGAATTATGGCAATTTTATTATCACTCAAGGGTTTTTTAAGCGACTCTTCCGCAATCAATTTTTTAATCATTGCGCGTATGGCTGTAGAAGAGCATTCGCCACCACTGTCTGTACTGACGTGGCTCGAGAAAAAGTATTTAAGTTCAAATATCCCTCTTGGGGTATGCATGAATTTTTGCGTAGTCACACGTGAAATGGTTGATTCATGCATTTCTACCGCTTCGGCGATATCGTGTAAAACTAAAGGTTTCATGCCTTCATCGCCGATTTCAAAAAACTCTTCTTGAAACTCAACAATCTTAGTTGCGACTTTTAATAAGGTGTCGTTGCGGCTTAATAAGCTTTTAATAAACCAACGTGCTTCTTGTAAATTATCTTTTAAATAAGCGTTGTCTGGGCTGTTGTCCGCTCTTTTAACTAATGAGGCATAATCAGAATTGACCCGCAATTTAGGGGCAATTTCAGGGTTTAGCTCAACTCGCCAGCCTTCTTTAACTTTACGCACAATAACATCGGGAATAACGTATTCAGATTGCTCTGAAACAATTAACTCCCCTGGGCGTGGTGTTAGCGCCTGAATTAAGCGCAATACTTCTTTTAGGTTATCTTCGCTGAGTTTGGTTTTACGCATGACTTGCGCATAATCTTTACTGCCGAGCAAGGCGATGTGGTGTTCGATTACTACTTTGGCTTCAGTAAGCCAAGGGGTATTTTCAGGAAGCTGTTTTAATTGTAATAGCAGACAATCTTGCAGATCTTGGGCGAATACGCCAGTCGGTTCAAATTGCTGTAAGCGATGAAGTACAGCAACGACTTCGTCTTCTTCGACCTCGAGAGATTCGTCAAGGCTTTCAAGGATATCTTCAAGACTGACGGATAAGTAACCATCGTCGCTAAGTCCATCAATAAGCGCCAGAGCGATTTCATTATCGGTCGGGCTCATTGGGGTTAGATTAAGTTGCCACAGAATGTGGTCTTGTAAATTGTCTGTGGTGCTATTTCGGCCATCGTGATCAAAATCGTCATCATTTCCAGCAGAAGAACTAACGCCTGCACTTGCTTGGTAAGAATCTTCCCATTGGCTATCAAAGGGCAGTTCGTCGGCGTGGGTATCAGGAATGGTATCGCTACTGAGGCGATCTTCTATTGACGATTCCGCGTTAGCCTCTTGATTGTTATTGTCTGAGTGCGAGTCGTTGCTCGTATTACCGTTTAGTTCTGCACTGGCAATAGAGTCGTGCTGATCGGTATGCTCACTAGGGCTATCGCTAGACTGATGCTCCGCTTCTTCTACTTCGAGCATGGGATTTGACTCAAGCGCTTCTTGAATTTCGGCTTGTAAATCAAGAGTAGAAAGCTGTAGCAGGCGGATGGCTTGCTGCAGCTGCGGTGTCATAGTCAGTTGCTGGCCGATTTTTAATTGCAATGACGCTTTCATACAGTAGGACAATCACTCTTTAAAAAAAATCATAATAATAGAGATAGCTTAGCAGCGCTTTGTATAGACCGCGCTTCTTCGATAATACAGTGTACTGACTTTAAGTATAGGCTAAAGCTTAAAGTCATGACCTAAATAAACATCTTTTACTTGTTGATTCGCTAAAATTTCTTCAGCGGTCCCTTCCGCAATGATGTGGCCACCGCCGACTATATAAGCCTTTTCGCAAATAGCGAGGGTTTCACGCACATTGTGATCGGTGATTAACACACCAATGCCGCGATTCTTTAATTGACGTATTATCGCCATTATATCGGTCACGGAGATAGGGTCAACACCCGCAAAAGGCTCGTCGAGTAGAATAAAGGATGGCTCAGCGGCAAGAGCTCTCGCAATTTCGACACGTCGGCGTTCGCCACCAGAAAGCGCCATCCCTAAGCTTGCGCGAATGTGCTGAATATGAAATTCATCGAGTAAAACTTCGAGTTGCGCTTTACGTTCACTCTTATTCAAATCACGGCGAGTTTCCAAAATAGCCATGATGTTATCGGCCACGGATAGCTTGCGAAAAATCGACGCTTCTTGTGGCAAATAGCCAATCCCTTTCTGCGCACGGCCATGCATAGGTAAGTGACTTATGTCTTGACCATCGATGCTGACTGTTCCTTTGTCGGCTTGCACTAGATTGACAATCATATAGAAACAAGTTGTTTTACCCGCACCATTGGGTCCAAGTAACCCGACGATTTGCCCACTTTTTACTTCCATGGATACGTCTTTTACAATTTCGCGTCCATCGTAGCTCTTGGCAAGATTGGCTGCTTTAAGCGTCTTCATTAATGTGTTTCTCAGCAGGTTTTTTGGCAGGTTGAATAATCATTTTGATACGGCCGCGCTGCTGCTTTTTATCAGGCTCAGTCTTATTTTCTACCCAACCCTTGGCTTTGACTTTCTCATTTACAATGTCGTAGGTTATTAGGTTGCCACTGAATAATCTGCCTTCTTGCTCAAGTACAGATTCCTTTAACAATGTGACCGTTTTATCTTGGGTCATATAGGTAATGGTGTGACCTTTAGCTTTTGTTAATCCTTTATCGCCGTCCATTTTTTGTTGGAAGCGAGCGGGCTTGCCTTCCGCAAGGGCCTTATGCAGACGTTGTTCTGTATCACTAAATAATGTTATCTGGTCGGCATTCATCAAAAGCGTGCCTTGTTCCAATATCACGTTACCAGCATAGACAGCAGTGCCGGTTTTACGGTTAAATTCGGCGCGATCTGATTGAATCGTGATTTCGGCATTGGCATCACTTTCCAAACTCAACACATGAGTGCTCGAGAGCAACAGGAATATGAAAGAGAGAGTTTTAAGGTACATATTTGGATTTTACCTGTGAAAGAAATTCGACACGCTGTTGATCCATCTTGATTATCATACCAACGGCATCAATACGGCCATTAAGGCTGATAACTTCAACAGGCTTGTCTGTTGAAGCAATTTTAGATTCGGTGAAAAGTGTGAGTTTACTGGTACGAATGATGGCAACATCTTCGTGACTGTTCAGTTCAGAGTAGGTTGAAGGTGAAATCTGTACATTTTGCTGTAATATTAACTTTTTTTCGTCTTCAAAGTGAACCCCAGACAGCGATTGAATGAGCCATACTTCGCCATCATCAGCAATGATTTTCACTTTGGGTTGAGTCATTTCTGTGAACCGTTGGCTTGGATAATGTACCGAGCGCTGGGCATCAAATTGTTGTTCCAAAGCACCATTATCATCGAAGGTTCTGTTGGTAAGTCCTTCGCCATAATAGTCGGGTAATACAGAAGCGCCTTCATTGTCTTCTTGCGAGCTTTGGGTCGTATAGTCTTCGATCCACAATAGGCCAATGCCTACTGACACCACAATAAACAATAATATAAAGCGCTTGCGAAACATTTAGATAACACCTGCTTTTAGCATGTCATGCATAGTAATTACGCCAACCGGCAAGCCATCTTTCATAGCGACTAACGCATTGATTTGATTATCTTCCATCACGGTTAATGCCTCTGCCGCTAATAAATCTGGGCTGGTAGTTTTACCACCCACCGTCATTAGGCTAGCGATCTCACTCTGGCGAATATCGACACCATTATCAATCGCACGACGTAAATCACCATCGGTAAATACGCCTTGTAGCTGACCTTGTTCATCGATCACTGTGGTCATGCCTAAGCCTTTAGACGTCACAATCATCAAGGCTTCTGCTAAAGGCGTAGTTGGAAGTACTCTTGGCATTTCATCGCCAGAGTGCATTAAGGTTTCAACTTTTAATAATAGTCGACGCCCAAGGCTGCCACCCGGATGAGAGAAAGCAAACTCTTCAGCGGTAAACCCGCGAGCTTCTAAAAGCGCAATGGCGAGTGCATCACCCATGACCAACGCAGCCGTTGTGCTTGATGTTGGCGCAAGATCAAGTGGGCAGGCTTCTTCTGCAACACTGGTATCTAAATGGCAATGGCTGCCCGTCGCGAGGGTTGAACCTGGCTTCCCCGTCATACTAATCACCGGGATGTGTAGGCGTTTTAATAACGGTAATAGGCTGGTCACTTCGGCGGTTTCACCAGAATTTGACATAGCAATAACTACGTCGTTTTTTGTGATCATACCCATATCACCATGACTTGCTTCGCCGGGGTGTACAAAAAATGAAGGTGTACCGGTACTGGCAAGTGTTGCAGCAATCTTTTTACCGATATGGCCAGATTTACCCATGCCGGTGATAACAACACGACCTTGGCAGGCAAGCATATATTTACAAGCGCCGGTAAAGTCATCGCCAATGCGGCTTTTTAGAGCACCAATTGCTTGCTGTTCAATCTGAATGGTACGAATGCCAGAAGCACTAAAATCAAAATCTAGGTTCATAATATTGTCTGTTCTTAATATCTATTATTAACGTTTATTTATTATCGTCACTCGATGATCACTGACGATTGTGTTAAATGTTTTCACTAAGAGCACTCTATCTGATTGCTCTTAATTAGTTAAGCCAGCGTATTACATTTATGTCGACACGTGTTGGCTATACAGTAATGCCATATACGCGACATAACTGGCTAATAAAATAATACCGGTAAAGCGAGGAATAACACCGCGGCGGAAACTTAAGCCAATAATAAGCACCAAGGCGATTGTTAACCCTAGCATGGTCATATAATCACGTTCGATCACTACACTATCAATTATCAAAGGAGCGATTAAACCAGGGATGGGCAGTACGGCTAATAAGTTAAATATGTTTGAACCAATAATATTACCAATCGCAATATCATGATGACCTTTTAAGGCACTGCTCACCGATGCGGCCAGTTCAGGAAGGCTGGTGCCGATCGCTACTATGGTTAAGCCGATTACGAGATCACTGATACCGAAAGCTTGGGCAACGGAGGTCGCTCCCCAAACCAGCATCTTGGAACTGATTATGAGTGCAACCAACCCCACTATTAGCCAAAAGATAGCTTTTTTAGCCGGCATTGCGTCGATGGCGGCTTGTTCCTCTTCATCAATGATGGCTTCGCCAGAATCGCTGCTTTGTTGAAATAACAAGTAGATAGCAACGACCAAAGCAATAATTAAAATCACGGCATCAAATAGGTCAAGTTTAAGATCGGCAAGTACTAGCCCAGCAATAATGGTCACCAGCAATAATAAGGGAATTTCTTTTTTGATCAGTTTCTTTTGAATTGGAATGGCGGCGACCAATGCGGTGACACCTAACACTAATGCAATATTGGCAATGTTAGAACCAATAGCATTGCCCACGGCCAAGCCACCGGCGCCGTCTAAAGCCGCCATAGTAGAAACGAACATTTCTGGGGCTGAAGTGCCAAGTGATACAATGGTTAGGCCAATAACCAAAGGGGATATGCCCATAAAACGAGCAGTTGCTGCTGCACCCAGTACAAAGCGATCTGCGCTCCAAACAAGAATGACGAGTCCAGCTAATAGTGCGGCAATGGCTGGAGTCAGTGCGGTAAGGGTCATGTTAAGGCCTCAATAAAATATGGGTCATTGTACCTGTAAATTCTCATTGCCGGTATTGCTTGTTCCACCATAACGTATAGTTCTTGTGGGGATTATGAGTTAGCCTGTATTTTGTTGTTGTTTTACATTCCGTTATGCTAAATCAGGGATGAATGTTTTATAATTTTGTATAAACACGAAGTGCTATAAATAAGAGACTTTAAATGTCCAGCGAAGAAGCTTTTGTATCAATCCGAGGGATGTCGTTTACTCGTGGCAGCCGTTTGATTTTTAATAACATGGATTTGGATATCCCGCGCGGCAAAGTGACTGCGATTATGGGGCCTAGTGGCACCGGTAAAACGACATTGTTGCGTCTGATCGGTGGCCAATTATTACCCGATTCTGGCACGATTAAAGTCGACGGCCATAATGTTCCTACGTTAAAACGTGCGGAGCTATTTGAGTTGCGCAAGCAAACCATGGGCATGCTCTTTCAGTCGGGCGCCTTGTTTACGGATCTCTCCGTATTCGAAAATGTGGCTTTCCCTATCCGTGTGCATACTGATCTACCCGATTCTATGATTCGCGATTTGGTCTTAATGAAGCTAGAAGCGGTCGGCTTGCGAGGTGCACGTGATTTAATGCCCGCTGAGCTGTCGGGTGGTATGGCTCGTCGGGTCGCTCTGGCGCGCACCATTGCTCTGGATCCAGAGATGATGCTTTATGATGAGCCTTTTACCGGTCTCGATCCCATCTCTTTGAGCGTGACGGTAAAACTCATTAAAAGCTTAAACGATGCTTTAGGGTTAACCAGTATATTGGTAACCCATGATATCGATGAGGCGTGCTCGATTGCTGATTATGTCTGCCTTCTTTCTGAGGGTAAGGTAATTGGTTTTGACAGCCCTGAAAATCTTATTAAAAACGGTTCTGACCAAGTGCGTCAATTCATGCAGGGTGAGTCCGATGGCCCTGTGCCTTTCCATTTTCCCGCTGACGATTTCAGTGCAGACCTTTTTAAGCAGGTGAAATAATATGGCGGCATTGATGGACAAAATTTTAGAGCCGATTCATAAACTCGGCTTATTCGGCTTAGGGCGATTGCAAGTGCTAGGTCAAGCAGGGGTGTTTTTACTGGCGTCCATCCCTTGGGGTGGCCCCGGCAGTGCCGGCTTCAAAGATTTAGTGAAGCAAATTTACTCTATTGGTGTGCGTTCGCTTTCCATTATCATCGTGGCGGGTTTTTTTGTCGGCATGGTACTTGGCCTGCAGGGGTACACTATTTTATCGGACTTTGGTTCGGCATCCGCTTTGGGAACCATGGTATCGCTTACCTTGTTACGAGAGCTTGGTCCAGTGGTGACCGCTTTGTTATTTGCGGGTCGTGCGGGATCTGCGTTAACTGCTGAAATCGGTTTAATGAAAGCGACGGAACAACTCTCAGCCATGGAAATGATGGGTGTTGATCCTATTAAACGCATTATTACGCCGCGTTTATGGGCGGGTTTTATTGCCATGCCTATCTTGGCGCTATTATTTAGCCTTGTCGGAATCTGGGGCGGTGCTTATGTCGGCATCAACATGCTCGGGGTCGATGAAGGGGCTTACTGGGGTAATATGCAAGCTTCGGTAGAGTTTTATAATGATATAATTAAAGGTCTCATTAAATCATTGGTATTCGGTTTAGTGGTTACCTGGATTGCGGTTTACCAAGGTTTTGATTCCATACCTACATCAGAAGGAATCAGTAAGGCGACGACACAAACCGTGGTGATCGGGTCGTTAGCGGTATTAGGTTTAGACTTTATTTTAACTGCCATCATGTTAGGGAGTATTTAACAATGCGTACACGTTTAATGGAATTAGCCGTCGGTGCTTTTATGGTGATGGGCATTATTGCTCTAATATTAATGGCTTTACGCGTCAGTGGGCTTTCTGCCGCCGATGCGGGTGCCAAATATACTATTAAAGCATATTTTGAAAACCTAGGTGGCTTAACCGAGCGCGCAAAAGTATCCATGTCGGGTGTAACAATTGGTCGAGTGAGCCGTATTTATCTTGATACTGAAGATTATGTCGCGGTGGTTGAAATGGAAATTAATCAAAGCATGTCATCACTCACCACAGACACCTCGGCCGCTATTTTGACTGCTGGGCTGTTAGGTGAGAAATACATTGGTTTAACAGTGGGTGCAGATGATGAATATTTAGAAGAAGGCGGTGTGATTGAAGATACTCAGTCAGCACTCGTACTGGAAGAATTAATTGGTCAGTTCTTATTTAATAGCGCCGAAGATTAGGGCATTAATATGACAACTAATATAAGCGCGATGGTGACCCGTGTTAGTGCGGAACTGATTGCCATCGATACTCAAGCAGCCACGTTATCGGGTCGCCTTGATCGTTTAACGGCGAAGAAACTGTTACAGCAAGGTCGCCGTCTTATTGCTCAAGCAACGTTACAATGGCAAGTTGATCTTACAGATGTTCATCATTCAAGCAGTGTGGGCATTGCCTTGCTACTGGATTGGAAGCGGTATGGTATTGATAAAAATGTGACCGTTGAGTTTCTTAATGTTCCTCAGAAAATGCAGGATGTCATTGAATTTAGCGGTTTAAAAGAGGTTTTTAAGCTGAACTAATTCATATTAGTTAGAATTCCTGTCGTTTGAATGAAGAACAGACTTCGTCTTAACCTATAAATCCGCTATCATTACGCTTTTTGTATTAATGACACCAGCAACCTATTGGGTCGCTGGTTTATGTTATTAACAAAATATTAACCAAATTATTAAGTGGATACGGGTGGTTTATGTCTTCAGTTGAAATCCGAGCATTGTTAGAAAATGAATTTCCAAAAAGTGAAATTACCATAGTAGAAGGCTACCACAATGAAATTGAAGTCGTGAGTAGCGCCTTTGAAGGTGTGTCGGCCGTCAAACGACAGCAAATGGTGTATAAGCCATTAACCGAATTAATTACGGGTGGAACCTTGCATGCTGTAAAAATCAGCGCACTGACCCCGGCTCAAAAAAATAGCTAAGCCTATAAATAATAATAAGCAACTATTTGAACAAGTTGCACTGATAAAGAATAATAGACATTTATGGATAAATTATTAATTGAAGGCGGCGCTGTCATCGACGGTGAAATTCGCATTTCAGGCGCTAAAAACTCAGCGCTGCCCATTATTGCAGCCACCTTGTTAGCACACGGTGTAATGCGCGTTGGCAACTTGCCACATTTGCATGATATTACCACCATGATTGAGCTATTAGGCTGCATGGGGATATCCGTTGTCATCAACGAAGATATGAGTGTTGAGACTGATTGCTCAACCATGACGAGCCGTATTGCTCCTTACGAGTTGGTACGCACGATGCGTGCATCTATTTTAGTATTGGGGCCATTATTGGCACGCTACGGTGAAGCGGTTGTTTCGTTACCCGGTGGTTGCGCGATTGGTAGTCGTCCGGTTGATTTACATCTTCGCGGAATGGAAGCATTAGGCGCAACGGTAGAAGTTATCGACGGCTATGTACATGCTCGTTCTGACGGCCGCTTAAAAGGCGCCCACATCCATCTAGATATGGTAACGGTTACCGGTACTGAAAATATCTTAATGGCCGCTGTATTAGCTGAAGGCACTACCGTTATTGAAAATGCGGCGCGTGAACCAGAAGTCGTCGACCTTATTAACTGCCTAAACGCCATGGGCGCTAAGGTAACCGGCGGTGGCACAGGTACATTAACCATCGAAGGGGTTGAACAGTTACAGGGTTGTTCTTTCGATGTGCTTCCTGACCGTATTGAAACCGGTACTTATTTAGTCGCCGCTGCGGTAACGGGCGGTAAGATAAAAGTGAAAGATACGGATCCAAAGTTACTGGATGCTGTACTAGATAAGCTTAAAGAAGCCGGTGCTAAGATTGAGTGTGGTGAAGACTGGATATCGCTGGACATGGAAGGTCGTCGTCCGCAAGCAGTTAACGTTCGCACCGCACCGCACCCTGAGTTCCCAACCGATATGCAAGCTCAGTTTATGGTTATGAACTGCGTTGCTGAAGGTACGGGAACGGTTGAAGAAACCGTATTTGAAAATCGTTTCATGCATGTCGATGAACTCGTCCGAATGGGCGCTAATATTCATGTTGAAGGTAATGTTGCGACGGTTACGGGTAAAGAGATCTTAAGCTCTGCGCAAGTAATGGCAACGGATTTACGGGCTTCTGCATCACTGGTAATTGCTGCGCTAGTCGCGACAGGGGATACCTTGGTTGATCGTATTTACCACATTGACCGTGGTTATGAATGCATTGAAGAAAAGCTACAGATATTAGGCGTTAAGATTCGTCGCGTACCCGGGAAGTAAGCAACCGCTTACTCTCCTTTTAAGCTACTTATAAACTAATAGAACACATAGAGAAGATTGAAAACGTTATGACACAGCCTCTCACGATTGCCTTATCAAAAGGACGTATTTTGGATGACACCTTGCCTTTATTAGCCGAGGCAAACATCCATCCA
>JBNMQK010000029.1:0-20236 GCA_051278005.1 Oleispira sp.
TTATAAACTAATAGAACACATAGAGAAGATTGAAAACGTTATGACACAGCCTCTCACGATTGCCTTATCAAAAGGACGTATTTTGGATGACACCTTGCCTTTATTAGCCGAGGCAAACATCCATCCAGCAGAGGATATTAGTAAAAGTCGTAAACTGATTTTTGATACCAATCATGAGCATATTAAGCTCCTAGTGATTCGCGCTGCCGATGTACCGACGTATGTCGAATACGGTGCCGCCGACTTAGGCATCTCAGGTAAAGATGTGCTGATGGAGTTCAATAGTGAAAACCTGTATGAACCTCTCGACTTGAAAATTGCCACTTGCCGCTTAATGACGGCGGCGCTCAAAGGCGCTGTGCTACCAGAAGGTCGTTTAAAAGTGGCCACGAAATTTGTTGATGTCACCAAGCGTTATTTTGCTGAGCAAGGTCGCCAGATTGATATCATTAAGCTTTATGGTGGCATGGAATTAGCCCCGATTGTTGGTTTGGCTGATTTGATCGTTGATATTGTTGATACCGGAAAGACCTTAGTGGCGAATGGTTTAGAACCTCGTGATCACATGGCGTATATCAGCTCTCGCCTAGTGGTGGGTAAAGCCGCAATGAAAGTGAAGCACGCGCAGATCCAGCCAATTATTGACCAGATGTCAGCGGCGGTTGATCGTCAAGAAGAGAAGCGTCAGCAAGAAAAAGCAGGCCAATAAATAATAGGCCTGTAACCGGTTAAATATTAGGAATTTAAGATATGACTATTGAGATTCGTCGTTTAGATACCCGTAATAATGATTTTTCCTCTGAGCTAGCAACACTTCTAGCGTGGGAATCAGTTTCAGATAAAAAAGTTCAGACAATCGTAACCGATATTCTTGATGATGTGAAAACCCGCGGTGACGCAGCCGTAATAGAATACAGCAACCGTTTTGATCACTTGAATGTTGAAAGTATGGATCAGTTAGAACTGAGCCAAAAGCAACTTGCAGACGCGTTAAACACACTGCCTGTGGATCAACGCCATGCGTTATTAGCCGCCGCCGATCGTGTGCGCAAATACCATGATAAGCAAAAACAAGATTCCTGGCAGTATACCGAAGAAGATGGCACCTTATTAGGCCAAAAAGTAACACCGCTAGACCGCGTCGGTATTTACGTACCGGGTGGTAAAGCTGCTTATCCTTCTTCTGTATTGATGAATGCCATTCCTGCGCACGTTGCCGGCGTTAAAGAAATCATCATGGTTGTTCCTACCCCTGGGGGCGAACTAAACCAGTTAGTTTTAGCGGCAGCCGCGGTTGCGGGTGTAACCAAGATTTTTACCGTCGGTGGCGCACAAGCGGTTGCCGCATTAGCGTATGGTACTGCGACCGTTCCTAAGGTAGATAAAATCGTAGGCCCTGGCAATATATTTGTCGCCACTGCAAAACGCCAGGTATTTGGTACGGTTGGCATCGACATGATTGCAGGCCCTTCTGAAATTTTAGTGGTTTGTGATGGCAAAACCGATCCTGATTGGATCGCGATGGACTTGTTTTCGCAAGCGGAACACGATGAAGATGCACAAGCGATATTAATCAGCCCAGATCAAAACTTTTTAGATCAGGTACAAGCCTCTATAGAAAAGCTTTTACCTACGATGGCGCGTAAAGATATTATTCGTGCGTCATTGAGTGCGCGTGCTGCACTCATCAAAGTAAAAGATATGGATGAAGCGTGTGAGGTGAGCAATACCATCGCACCGGAACACTTGGAGTTATCAGTGGATGATCCGCAGGCGTTATTACCGAATATTCGTCACGCGGGTGCGATTTTTATGGGTCGTCATACGTCTGAAGCGTTAGGTGATTACTGCGCAGGGCCAAACCACGTTTTACCCACGTCGGGTACGGCACGTTTCTCATCACCTTTAGGTGTGTATGATTTTCAGAAACGTTCGTCTTTGATTATGTGTTCGCCAGAAGGTGCTTCAGAGCTTGGTAAGATTGCCTCTGTATTAGCCCGTGGTGAACAACTAGAAGGCCATGCACGTTCCGCCGAATACCGTATTAAAAAACAGTAATCGATATAAACGCATTCTTTAGTAATAAAGAGCTGCGAAAATTAATAAGGCTGAGCATTGTTTATCTATATTAATAGATTAGCGATCTTGGCCTTTTTTATATGTTTTAGAGAGATCCCATGACATCAATTACCCAAATGGTTGAAAACCTAGTTCGCCCAGAAATTCGTGCGTTGTCTGCTTACCCAGTGGGTGATGCAAGTGGTATGGTAAAGCTTGATGCCATGGAAAATCCGCATCAATGGTCAGATGAATTAAAGCAAGCCTGGTTAAAAAAATTACAGCACGCCGATATTAATCGTTACCCAAATCCGCAAGCCCCCAAAGTAAAAAAGGGTCTGCTTAATGCCATGAATGTGCCAGAACAATTTGATTGTTTATTAGGGAACGGCTCAGACGAAATCATTCAGCTACTAACCATGCTGGTGGCCAAACCGGGCGCTAAAGTGATGGCGCCAGAACCTGGCTTCGTTATGTATAAAATGATCTCCATATTTTGTGGTGTTGATTTTGTCGGTGTACCGCTTACCGAAGACTTTGAGCTCGACATGCCAGCGATGCTAAAGTGCATCAATGAACAGCAGCCAGAACTGATTTTTTTAGCACAACCTAACAACCCAACGGCCAACCTTTATCCAGAATCAGAACTACGCGAATTAATAGAAGCCAGCGAAGGTTTAGTGATTATGGACGAAGCGTATCTGCCTTTTTCAAGCCGTAACCATCTGCATTTTTTAGACGAGTTTGATAACGTATTAGTAATGCGTACACTGTCTAAAGTCGGTTTAGCAGGTCTACGTTTAGGGATGATCTTTGGCCGCAGCGAATGGCTAAATGAATTAGATAAAATTCGTATGCCGTATAACATAAACGTACTGACACAAATTAGCGCTGAATTTGCACTCGAGCACTACGATATATTGTTAGGGCAGTGCGAACTTATAAAACAAGAACGCAGCCGTATGCACACCGCTTTAACCACGTTAGGATTTACTTGTTACAAAAGCGAAGCAAACTTTATTCTAGCTCGTGCGAGTATGCCTTTTGAAGGGCAAGCGAGAGAGATTTTTCAACAGTTAAAACAGCACAACGTTTTAATAAAATGTTTGGCGGGAGGCAATTCGTTATTAGAAAATTGTTTGCGCTTTACTATTGGAACCGAAAAAGAAAATACCCAGCTATTAAAAGCACTAGCCGATATTTTATAAAAAAATAGTATGGACGACTGCATGAAAAAAGCAGTAGGGAAGTATTGAATCTGTTATTAGCAGATATAGCCGTATGATTTCAAAGGTAAAATGAAATGAAAATAGATAAATCAATTAATGTTTTCGGTGAAGCGCTTAAAATGTGTGGTGAAAACCCTATGACAGGATTTTACCGAGATGGAAAGTGTAATACCTGTAATAATGATGCGGGTTCGCATACGGTTTGCATAGAAATATCTCAGGAATTTCTTGAATATTCTAGATTCAAGGGTAACGATTTATCGACTCCGAGGCCAGAGTTCGATTTTAAAGGTTTAACACCTGGAGACAGCTGGTGTGTGTGCGCATCTCGATGGTTAGAAGCGGTGGAAACTAATATGGCGCCCAGAGTCCATTTACAAAGAACGCACATCAAAGCATTGGATATTGTGCCGATAGAAATATTAAAGAAATATGCGGTAGATTTAAATTAGTCCTTTAGGCTCTAGCCAATTGCTGAGTAATATAAAAAATGAAAGGCAAAAAAATCCGCTCTGTATTATTTGCAATACGATTGAGCGGCTTTGTCGTTTCTACTATCAGGTGTTTACTCTATTTTAAAAATTAACGCTTTTTAAGAGACGATCCTCGATTATCCAATCGCGCCATTATATCGCGCATTTCTTGTGCTTCTGAAGAGGCTTTCATTAGCTTCTTAGATTCGCGTTCGGCTTTCTCTTCTGCAATCGCTTCTTTAATAGCACGTTCTTTGGCGGCTGAATTAGTTCGGCCTGAGGCAACTTTAGGCTTTACTATTTTGGTGGTAAGGAGGCCGCTACTGGCTTTAGACTTTGTCGTTGCTTTTTTGATCGCTGTTTTTTTCGGAGCAGCAACTTTAATAGGTTTTGGTTTTATGGTTTTAACACCCACCAAGCTTATACCTTGGTGCTCTTCCATTGCTTCTTCAAATAAATCTTTTAAATCTTCTCGATCAAAAGCGACTGCATATTCAGATGGGGTGAAGCTTTTTGCGCCAAAGTCTCGAATGTCTTTAAACAGACGAGCAGCGGTATGGTCTAATTCTGCAGCTTCTTGGTATTGCTTCCAGCGTTCTTCTACGCTGTCTTTGGTTGTGCCCACATAAACTTCGTCGGTGACATCATTGGTAATAATAAAAACAATCAAAATACTTCTCAAACCTTGGAATGAAAAAAGGTTGAGCATTCTAATCGACCACACAGAAAAGGCTAGGCCATTATTGTAATTTTTAACGAACTTTTTAAGTTATTTTCAAAAAAAATTCATTCTAGTGAGCGTTTGTCTTGTTTGAAAATTTGCAAGGATTTATTCGCTTGGTTTCTCTCTTTTTCCTGCAATCACCACCGTACTTTGTAGGCGTCCCGAGCGTATAAATTCAATACGAATATTTTCACCGGGTCGTAATGCTGCAATTTGATTCATGGCCGCTTTCGCATTTTCACTTGGAGTATCATTAAGCGACGTCATAATGTCGCCAATCATAAGTCCAGACTGCTGGGCAGGGCCGTTCAATGCGACGCCTGTCACCACTAATCCCTCCAGTGCTGTAGGTAGTCCAATGCTGGTTAACAAGGCAGGTGTGGCCTCTTGTACCTCTATACCCATCCAGCCACGTATGGTTTGGCCAAATTGAGTAATATCGGCTAATACTTGAGCCGCACTGTTCGCAGGAATCGCAAAACCAATACCTTGTGATCCTCCTGATTGTGAATAGATCGCAGAGTTAATACCGACTAACTCGCCCATCGCATTAATAAGAGCGCCCCCTGAATTACCAGGGTTTATCGCCGCATCGGTTTGAATGTAATCCTCATAAGTGTTCAGTCCTAATTGATTTCTACCCAATGCGCTCACAATGCCCATGGTAACGGTTTGACCAACCCCAAAAGGGTTGCCGATGGCCAATACAACATCACCAACATTTAAGGGTACTTGTTCCGCTATATTAATATAAGGCAGGTCACTTAAATTGATTTTCAAAACCGCAAGATCGACCTCAGCATCACTACCAATCAGCGTAGCAGCCATTTCACGGCCATCATGCATGGATACACGAATTTCAGTGGCTCCGTCAATTACATGGTGATTGGTAAGAATATACCCTGCTGGGTTCATAATAACCCCAGAGCCCAAGCTGGATTGCATCCGTTCATTGGGCTGATTATTAAAGAACCGGTTTAAAAAAGGATTATTGATTAGTGCATGCGATGGCTGTTGAACGATGCGTTGAGTAAAAATATTTACGACGGCTGGAGCCGCTTTTTTTACGGCGCCAGAGTAACTCACGGGCCCTGTGTTACCTTGTAGTAAGGACATTGGTGTGGTGTTGGTAGATGTATAATTAATCGGCTGTTGAATAGTGCTTTTTAACTGGGGAAACGAATCAGGTTTGATCAATATTATTAATAAAGCAATAATTAGCCCCAGCAATACGGGAATTAAATAAGCCGTTAACCAATTTTGTGATTGTCGCATTGTATCTCCGTATTAGGTGCATGCTTTATTAGGCGTACTTCAATAGTAGAGTGTACTTTATTTATGCTTGCCATACAGACTAGGATTTTTTATGAGTATAAAACGTAACGATTTAATGCAATACCTTAATGGGTTAATGCAGCCAGAAAAATGCAAAGATTATTGTCCTAATGGTTTACAGATTGAAGGGAAATCAGACATTAAAAAAATAGTCACAGGGGTAACGGCAAGTCAGGCGTTAATCGATCTTGCTATCGCTGAGCAAGCAGATGCAATACTGGTTCATCATGGTTATTTTTGGCGTGGCGAAAATGAATGTCTAACAGGCATCAAGAAGAAGCGAATACAGGCATTATTAGCCCATGATATTAACTTGATTGCTTATCATCTACCGCTTGATAATCATCAAGAGCTTGGCAACAACGTACAGTTAGCCAAGGTATTAGGGTTAACTGTCGAATCTGGACTCTGTCCGACGGATTCATCGGTTCCAGGGCTAATGGGTCGTTTATCTAAGCCTATGTCCGCTCGAGACTTTTCAGTTTGGATCAGTGAATGTTTAAACCGTAAGCCTTTGCATCTTGGGCTTGATGAAAATGACATCATTGAAACGATTGCCTGGTGTACAGGCGGCGCACAGGGATATATGCAATATGCGGTTGATGCCGGTGTCGATGCTTATTTAACCGGTGAGGTTTCAGAGCCTAGTCATCATCTTGCGGTGGAAACCGGTACTCACTTTTTTGCGGCGGGGCATCATGCAACCGAGCGCTATGGTGCGCGTGCTTTAGGCCAGCATTTAGCCGAGAATTTTGATGTGAAGGTCAGTTTTATTGATGTCGATAACCCTGCGTAATCGATCATGGATCGGCAACATTTCTCAACAAAATTAGTTAATGATTAAACAGTTAAATAATAAGAGCCTGCTAAACTTTTGCTATACCTTGTGACACATTGTCGTTGATTGTTAGAAAAAGTGGATCCTGATTTATGCTGATTAAAAAGTACCTCGAAATTCTTGCAAGACATGATGGTTCAGACCTTTATCTCAGTACAGGCGCGCCTCCCAGCGGGAAATTTCAAGGGGTACTGAAGCCCCTCAGTAAAGAGCCTTTAAAGCCTGGCCATATCGCTGAAATGATTAAAGAAGTAATGGACGAAGACCAGAAGAAAGAGTTCGAGCATGAATTAGAGCTAAACATGGCAATCAGCTTATCCGGAGTTGGCCGTTTTCGTCTTAATATGTTCCGCCAACGTAATGAAGTCTCCGTGGTTGCCCGAAATATTGTGACTGACATTCCTAAGTTTGAAGATTTAGGACTACCCGAAGTATTAAAAAAAGTGATTACGGCCAAACGGGGTCTGATTTTATTTGTAGGGGGTACGGGTTCTGGTAAATCAACTTCTTTAGCGTCATTAATTGATTATAGAAATGCAACCTCGGCTGGGCATATTATCACCATCGAAGATCCCATTGAATATGTGCATAAGCATAAAAAATCCATCATCAATCAGCGTGAAGTGGGTGTCGATACCAAATCATTCCAAGCGGCATTAAAAAATACTCTGCGCCAAGCCCCGGACGTTATTTTGATTGGCGAGATACGTGATGCCGAGACAATGGAGCATGCTTTAGCGTTTGCTGAAACAGGTCATTTAGCAATATCGACGCTACACGCCAATAATGCCAACCAGGCATTGGATCGAATTATCAACTTCTTCCCCTCCGAGCGTCATGCTCAAATTCTGCAAGATATGGGTCTAAACATGCAAGCGATTGTTTCACAACGCTTGGTCCCCACAGTAGATAATAAACGAGTTGCGGCCGTTGAGGTGTTGCTTGGCACTAAAACCATCCAAGACTTAATCTATAAAGGTGATATAGATTCCATTAAAGCAATTATGACTAAATCTGAAACCTTGGGCATGCAGACCTTTGATGCTGCACTCTTTAAGTTGTATCAAGGTGGCAAGGTCAGTTTAGAAGAGGTCTTAAAAAATGCAGACTCTGCTAATAATTTACGCTTGCGTATTAAATTAGCCGAAGGTGGCGGCCCTGTCGGTTCAGCACAAAAAGTTAAACCCTCTGATTCGAATTCTCAGCAAGCTTCAGCCTTTGCAGGCTTGTCACTAGAAAAAACAGAGGAAGAGAAAAGAGCGGATGAAAAGCAGGCGATAGAAAATGCTGAATTAGAACGCTTTCGGGCTACTCGAAAAAAAGCTTAAGAGTGTAAGATTTTTATATAAGTATCGATGGGGCAATACTCTTAACTGACTGATGTAGCACTCAGCAAAGAAAATTTGAAGACGGGTCAAATAGCAAAAATGATCTAGCATGCTTCTGATGACGATCAGAAGCAAACGTTTACTGCCGCATTGTTTAAGTGACCACAGACTGGAAAAATTTTTATGGAGGAAGCATTAAATAATGCTAACCCAGAAAAAATTTACGATTATAAATTGGCTGAAAGTAGAGGAGAGTAAGTCGCAGAGCCGTCTTCAAGACTCTCAGCTTGTCGTTAGAGAAAAATCTAAAGAAGCGTTGGAATGTGTTGAATTAGCAGATTTAATTAGATTATAGGTTTATGGCTTTATTCTGAAAATAATTATTCTACAGCACGTGTAAGGATAAAATTATTACTTTATAATTTCATAAGTCATTATTTTTGTGACGTTTAATAAAGGAATATATTTTTATGAAAACTGGAATGATTTCTCTCGCCATGTTGGTTGCATCGACCACTGCGTTCGCACAAAAAACGCTAATAACTGAAATTGAAGGGGGAGATCTTTGGTTGGGTGCAAGTTATGCTTCAACATCATTAGATCTAGAACTTAAAACCTCAGGAGCTTCTACTTCAAACAGTGTCGATACCGATGAAGTATCTGTGAGTCTAATAAAAGCATTTAATATCAAGGGTGATATTGCTCCGATTTTAGCTATAAATATGGGTAATAGTAAAACTGATGGAGAGTCGACAAATATTTATTCAGCCCGTGCTGGGGTTAAATTACCGTTGGGTAACAGCAGTAATCTTGTCGTTTTTGGTGGCTATATGGGTTCAGGGGACGATGATGAAGAGCGCTCTGCCGTAGAAGCAGGGTTATCATTTGGCGCTCGCACGAATGATTTTTACAATGAGTTATCTTTATCTACGACCCTGCCAAAAGACACCTCTACAATAGAGGGAGGAAACTCAGTAACTGTTGCTAATGCTATTAAAATAACACCTACTCATAATTTGGTATTAACAGGCTTGTTTGGAGTAAGTTTAGTGAGTGATATTGAAATCAATAACGATTATACGATCTCTTCAGATCCGCAATTTACGTTTGGCGGTGAAGCTGAGTTATTCTTTACCCAGAATATCAGTGCCGCGTTATTGATTTCGAAAGGTTTTGGTAACGCTGATGCTAAAGGTTTGGGTTTGGACGTTGATGTTGAAATCGATACGACTGTCGTAGTGATCTCTTTGAACGCTCGATTCTAGTTATTGACGAGTAGAATGAAGATTGCTCTGCAATGATTAGAAGCAATCTTCATTCGGTTTACATAAATCAACCAACTATTTAATTCAATACGTTAAACGTTAAAACGGTAATGCATAACATCACCATCTTTGATTAGATATTCTTTACCTTCTAAACGCCATTTTCCCGCATCTTTAGCGCCCGCTTCACCCTTGTATTCGATGAAGTCATCATAGGCAATTACTTCTGCGCGGATGAAGCCTTTTTCAAAATCTGTATGAATAACACCCGCGCCGTTGGGAGCGGTTGCGCCCACTCTAACAGTCCAAGCACGAACTTCTTTAACGCCGGCAGTGAAATAAGTTTGCAAACCCAGTAATTGATAACCTGCACGAATTACACGGTCAAGACCGGCTTCTTTCATACCCATATCATCTAAGAATTCTGCTTTCTCATCATCGTCTAGCTCAGAGATTTCGGCTTCAATCTGGTTGCATACAACCACAACAACAGAATTATCAGCGGTAGCGATTTCATTAACTACGTCTAGATGAGGATTGTTTTCGAAGCCATCTTCACTGACGTTAGCGATGTACATAACAGGCTTTAACGTGATCAAGTGAAACTGATCGTAAAGTGCGTAATCACCTTCTTTTTTTAGCAAAGTTCGAGCGGGTAAGCCTTCACTTAAATGAGCCACTAATATTTCCAGTAAGTTTCTTTGCTCAACAGAATCTTTAGCGCCACCTTTAGCAACACGTGATACACGGTATAGTTGCTTTTCGCAAGATTCAAGGTCGGCCAAGATCAATTCGGTATTGATGATGTCGACATCGTCGAGTGGCGATATTTTATTGGCAACGTGAATCACGTTTTCATCTTCAAAACACCTCACAACATGAGCGATAGCGTCTGTTTCACGAATGTTGGCTAAGAACTTATTACCCAAACCTTCACCTTTTGAAGCACCTTCTACAAGACCGGCAATATCAACGAATTCCATTGTCGTTGCCAATACTTTATCTGGCTTAACAATTTCAGCTAGCGCATCAAGACGTGCATCAGGCATAGGAACCATGCCAGAGTTTGGCTCGATGGTGCAGAAAGGAAAGTTCTCTGCGCTGATGCCTGCTTTGGTCAGTGCGTTAAAAAGAGTCGATTTACCAACGTTGGGTAAACCAACGATTCCGCATTTAAAACCCATCGTGATGTCCTATATTTTATTTAACTGTTCATGTCAGCAATGAATATTCGCTTAGCGAGTATTATGCTTTAAAAGTATGAAGTCGATTCATGGCTTTGCCCCAATCGCCTTTCACTGCGTCAGGTAATACACGACAGGCTTCATCAATTGTCGCGTCCATCTGTGTTTTTTCTATGGCGCTGGGGCGACCTAGTACGTGCCCAGTCACTCGGCTTTTATCCCCTGGATGGCCAATGCCAATACGCAGACGATGAAAGTTTTTATTATTACCTAAGCAGGCAATGATATCACGCAAGCCATTTTGGCCGCCGTGACCTCCGCCGGTTTTTAATTTTGCCACACCTGAGGGTAAATCTAACTCATCATGGGCGACTAAAATTTCTTCGGCATTAATTTTATAAAAATTCGCTAAGGCCTGCACTGCCTTACCACTGTCATTCATAAAAGTGGTTGGAAATAAAATCCAAATGTCTTGGCCATCAATACGACCTTGGCCGCTGATACCATAAAATTTCTTATCGGCTTTTAATGAAATATTATAAGCACGAGCAATTTCTGAGATAAACCAAGCACCAGCATTATGGCGAGTCGCTTCATATTCAGAGCCTGGGTTGCCTAAGCCGACTATGAGTTTAATTTTGCTCATCTTTATTTATGTCTATCTATGCTTGTGTATTAATGAGTTAGCATTCTAACAATTATTAAAGCAGTGATACAAAAAAGGGCTCATAAATGAGCCCTTTTTGCTGTTTTCTCTCGGGATTATTCTGGGCTCTCTATAAAAGAAAGTGAATACGAGAGAAAGAAGATTACTCTGCAGCAGCTTCTTCAGCGTCGTCTTCTGCAATACCCTTAGGAATAAACAAAGAAACAACCGCAGTATCATGATCAGAACCATGAGATAGCGCTAAAGACTGAACGCCTTTAGGGAACTGAACGTCTGACAAGTGGATCACCGCATCTACTGTAGCATTAGCAAGGTCGATCTCGATGAACTCAGGAAGATCGCCAGCTGCACAGATAACATCGATGCTAGCCATTTGGTGATTGATCTTAGCGCCGCCAGTTTTAACAGCTTCACAAATATCTTCATTGATGAAGTGAATTGGAAGAGAAGACTTAAGGATAGTCGTTTTGCTTACGCGCAAGAAGTCAGCGTGCATAACGTGGTCACGAGCAGGATGACGCTGCATATCTTTCAATACAACTTGCTCAGTTTTATCACCAATGTTCAATGTGATGATGCTGCTGTAGTAAGCTTCGTTTTCTAGTGCTTTTTTAAGCTCATTAGATTTCATCGTAATATTGGTAGGCGTAGTTGCGTTGCCACCCGTTTTACCACCATAAATGATGGCTGGAACTAGACCTTCTAAACGACGTAGGCGGCGGCTCGCACCTTTCCCTACTACTTCGCGAAGTTCTGCGTTCAATGTTAATTCAGACATGATAACTACCTTTTCTTGATATATAAAGTCACAAACATGCTTAAAAACTATTGTTAAAGCTATGCGTGACTAAGTGCAGAAAACCCCAAGGGTAAAATACCCTTGAGGTTCTCTATATGTTAAGAAGTTTTGCGACCAAACTCCTTAACGTGAAACTGTTTTTACTTCGCTATTAACGAAACATTGCGCTGATAGATTCTTCGTTATTAACACGACGAATGGATTCAGCTAATAGTCCAGCAATCGTCAATTGACGAACTCGGCCAGATTTTTGTGCCGCCGCCGATAATGGAATTGTATCGGAAACAACTAACTCATCAATATCGGATACTTTTAAACGATCAATGGCGGGGCCAGACAAAACAGGATGAGTACAGTAAGCAACAACGCTTTTTGCACCGCGTTCTTTTAGTGCCGCCGCTGCGTGACACAAAGTACCTGCGGTATCGACCATGTCGTCAACTAAGACACAGGTACGACCTTCAACATCACCGATGATGTTCATGATTTCGGCAACATTGGCTTCTGGGCGACGCTTATCAATAATCGCTAGATCAACATTTAACTGCTTAGCAATAGCACGTGCGCGAACAACACCGCCAACATCAGGAGAAACAACGATTAAATCTTCGTATTTCTGACGGGCAATATCATCTAATAAAATTGGGGAACCGTAAACGTTATCTACAGGGACACTGAAAAAGCCCTGGATTTGATCGGCGTGTAAATCAACTGTTAATACGCGATCGATACCTGCACCTACCATCATGTCTGCTACTGCGCGGGCACTAATTGGCACACGAGCACTTCGAGGACGACGATCTTGGCGTGCATAACCAAAGTAAGGAACAACTGCGGTGATACGGGCAGCGGATGCACGACGTAAGCCATCTGAAATTAACAGAAGCTCCATCAAGTTATCGTTGGTTGGGGTACATGTTGGCTGGATAATAAAAACGTCTTTACCGCGAACATTTTCATCAATTTCGACAGCAATTTCACCATCACTGAATTTACCGACGGACATTTCGCCCATAGGAATATCTAAACGTTCAACGACTAGCTTAGCTAATTTAGGATTGGCGTTGCCGGTAAATACCATCAGTTTGGACACTATGGGTCACCTTTAGATTTTTTCAATAATGGATAAGAAAGAAGTTGGCTGGGGTGGCAGGATTTGAACCTGCGCATGACGGGATCAAAACCCGTTGCCTTACCGCTTGGCGACACCCCAACTTTTTAAAACCGTTTTTTCAAACGGAGCCGAATAATACCTTATGTGCAGAAGAAAGGTTAGCACCTTTCGCAATAAAAGTAGTTAATTCAGCTGGAAGCTTACTTGCAACTTGCGTTGCTTTGTTCTCTGAAGCGACGCTTAAGAAAACACAAGCTCCAGTCCCTGTCATCTTAGCAGACCCAAATTTGTTTAGCAAATTCAATGTCTTACCTATTTCAGGGTTGAGTTTCGAGGCAACTAACTGGCAGTCATTACGACCGTTGTTAGCTACTTGTCCCTCAAGTGCGTGGCGCATATTAAGGATCTGGCTGTCCCTTGTCAACTCTTTGTGCGAAAAAATTTCTTTGGTATCTGAATGCACGTTAGGACAGGCAACAAGGAACCAATTTTCTTCTAAATCAGGTAGCGGGGTTATCTCTTCTCCCACGCCTTCGGCCCAGCAAGCGTGTCCTTTAATAAAAACGGGAACATCCGCGCCCAGCTTAATACCGATATTGACAAGTGCATCAAAAGATAGCTCTAGCTGCCATAAAATATTAAGCGCAAGCAGGGTTGTTGCGGCGTCAGAACTGCCACCACCTAAGCCACCACCCATGGGTAGTATTTTTTTTAATTGGATATTGGCGCCGCAATCTTTACCGATGCTATTAGCATAGTTTTGTAAGCTGCGGGCCGCTTTGATGATTAAATTATCTTCGAAATTAACCCCTGCTATTTTAGGGCTTAAAGTGAGTTCATGATCGTTACGAGCTTGAAAACTTAACTGATCGCCATAATCTAAAAACTGAAAAATAGTTTGTAGTTCGTGGTAGCCATCTGCGCGGCGAGCAGTAATGTGAAGCATTAAATTTAATTTTGCCGGTGCGGGTACGGTTAACCATGAAGGATTGTTGTTATCCATTAATAGACCATTCCTTAATTGCAAAAATGAACTTGAAGTCGTTGCCAATTATTTTGACTCGTCCAGGGAGCCAGGTATCTGCTTGGGGCTGGTAACGTGAAAACTCAACTTTCCATCCGTGCTGTTGCAGGCTCTCTAATAAACCTAACGTATTGCGCACTTCAGTAAAAGGTGTGTGCGGACTCGGTTGCCCTTTAACCCAATAGCGAAGATCTAAGACAGGAAAATCCCATCCTAAATACCGTGCCATTAAATATTCGGCAGAAGGCGCGTTCACGGGGTCTTGATTCGGTAGCGTGAGGGTCGCTTGGCTGTTATTACCAACAAGACGACTAGAGCCTTGGCCAAAAGGTCCTGATAAAAACAAATCAAACTCTTCTTTATCTTGCTGCCAGGTCAAATAGCCTGTGACGGCGTCATTGGGGCTGACGACGGATAGCTTGCCGCGGACTTGCCACTGCTGAAGGGCATTGAGCTGTTTTTCCAATATTTGACTATCTTGCTGCAGATCAAAAATACTGCAGCCAGTTAGGCTCATACCGATAAACAGTATGAGTCCATAATATGAAGCTTTCATGTCTTGTGGGTTTTCACTCTGGTATAGATTTCAAATTAGGGTCTAGGTTAAAACGCTGTAGCGTCTCTTTTATAATCGAGCTGTCAGGCTTTTGCTCTAGGCCTTTTTGCCAAATACTCTTAGCGTCACTATTACGTTTTAGTTTCCAGAGTACTTCACCTAAGTGCGCTGCGACTTCATGGTCTGGAAAAGCATTAAACGCTTTCTGCAGTAATTCTAGTGCTTGATTTAGATCCCCTTGTCGATAATACGCCCAGCCCAAGCTGTCCAATATGGCTGGATTATTGGGCGCTAACTCAATGGCTTGTTTTATTAAACTCAGCGCTTCACCGATACGATCAGTTTTATTCGCGAGGGTATAGCCAAGCGCGTTAATCGCTTCTGCATTGTTAGGAGACAAGCTAATAATGTGTCGTAAATCGGTTTCTAGCTGGCCAATATTACCCAGTTTTTCCGCCAATAAACCTCTGCTATAAAGTAGCTTAGTACTGTCCGGTGATTCTATTAATGCCGTATCAACCAGTTGATAGGCTTCTTCTATTTGCTCATTATTCATTAACAGTTCAACTTCTAGCTGAACTAACTCAATGTTGAAATCCGGAAACTCCCTGCGACGTTGAGCCAGGTAATCACGTGCGGCATGGATGTCTTCTTGTTGAATTAATAATCGGGCGGCCCTTAATTGGGCGGGTAAAAATTGTCTGCCTTCTTGTACTGCTCGATAGTTACGTAGAGCGCGAATTGAGTCTTCCTGCTTTTCGGCGATGCGAGCGAGGTAGAAATAAGCGTCATTAGCGATGTTGTTGTCTAATGTTAGCGGGCTTAGTACGGCAATCGCTTGATCGTCTTCATCAAGTTCCATATGCAGTAACCCTAGCGATAGCTGAATAGAATCATCATCGGGGAATACCTGAGTCAAATACTGAAAAGCCGCGCGTGCCTCACTGAATCGTTTTAGGTCAATCAAGATACGAGCACGTAAAACACCAATACCTTTATGTTTCGGCAAGCTGTCGTGAAGGTCATCAAGCCACACTAATGCTTCTTCAGGGCGGTTCAGTATATGAAGAACGCGTGCCTTACTTAGTGCTGCGGAAGTATAATCTTCTCTTAAAACAAGCGCTTGCTCGAAAGCAATGAGGGCGGAGGGGTAATCTTCTAATTGTACTAGTAGTGTACCTTGAGCCATCCATAAGGGGGCGTAGTCGTTGTGCTTTTTCGTTAGTAATTTGATCTGATTCAATAAGTCGAGTTTTTCCGAGGGGCTTAATGGCTGTGCATTTAAGGCAAGGTAATCAAATTGACTCGCGCCTGCTAGCTCTAAAACCGATTCCATATGTTGCAGGGCTAAAGAAAAATTACCGGCTTTCATTAATGCTAATGCTAATATTTGATGCGCTTGGGCTTCAGCAGGCGCATTTAATACCCAAATGTGTGCCGCTTCTAAAATATACCGATTGATACCTAAGTATTGGGCAATGCGGGTAGCCCGCTCGGCAATACCGGGATCTTGGGTTTTACGTGCTTGATCGATGTAGTTTGCGAGAGAAATGTTGAACTGTTGACGTTGCCCTGCCACTTCTGCCACTAACAATGAATACAGCGTTGGCGCAGAGAAAGGCTTAGCAGGAATAGCATCTTGCGTGTTTAAAATTTTACTGTCGCCTAATTCAACATGGGCTGATTGAGAATCTGCCGCGGTTGAGTTGTTGCTCATAGGTAACAACGAGCAGCCTGCTATTAAGCTATTGGCAATTAATAAGGTAACAATCCGTAATAACATAACGACCTTTATCCATTTATTCTGGCGATAGCATACGCTGAAAGTTAATTAAAAGTCAGCGGTATGTCTTTATTATGGGTGAATTTATAGTAGACAGGGTAATGTTGAAAAGATTTCATGATTATTTCCCGTTATACTGTTCGGCTTTCGTTGATACATCATTATTTAAAAGGTCAGATTTAATCTCAGATGGGAATCATAGCGCTTGGCATTAATCACAAAACTGCTCCAGTTGCAGTGCGTGAGAAAGTTTCGTTTGATCCAGCAACTATGCCGGATGCCCTTCAGCAAGTGCTGCAAGCCCTAGCGCCCGTTACCGAAGTATCGATTCTATCGACGTGTAACCGAACTGAGATTTACTGCTCTTATATCAACGAGGGTGATGAGGCCGATAAACAAACAGGGCAAGCTTTGCTTTCTTGGCTAAGCGATCATCATGGCGTTGATAAGCAAGTATTATCTGACTCTTCTTATATTTATCATGATACCGATGCGGTTCAGCACATGATGCGGGTCGCGAGCGGTTTAGACTCATTAGTATTGGGCGAGCCGCAGATTTTAGGCCAATTTAAGTCAGCTTTTGCCGTGTCTCAGCAAGCGGGCACAACGGGAAGTGATCTTGGGCGTTTATTTCGCCAGACCTTCTCCGTCGCAAAAGATGTGCGTACCAACACTGCTATTGGACAAAATCCAGTGTCTGTTGCTTATGCTGCTGTGAGTATGGCAAAGCATATTTTTACCGACTTTAGTAAAAGCACGGCATTATTAATTGGTGCTGGTGAGACCATCGACTTGGTCGCTAAGCATTTAAAAGATGCGGGTATTAAACAAATTATTGTCGCTAACCGAACGTTAGCGAGGGCGCAAAAGCTGGCCGAACAGTTTCATGCGGAAGCCGTTTTGTTGGAAGACATTGCGCAAGAATTACCGCGCGCGGACATTGTTATTTCATCAACCGCTAGCCCATTACCTATCTTAGGCAAGGGAACCGTTGAGAGTGCGCTTAAAAAACGTCGCCACTCGCCTATGTTTATGGTCGATATTGCGGTTCCGCGAGATATTGAAGAAGAGGTTGGAGATCTTAACGATGTCTTTCTTTATACCGTCGATGACCTTAAAGGCATCATAGAAGAAAATGTAAAGTCGCGCCAAGACGCCGCTAAACAAGCTGAACCCTTGATTATTTCAGGTGTTGAGCGTTTTATGCGAGAATTACGCTCATTAGATGTCGTTTCAACCGTGACATCATTGCGCACCCAGGTAGAAAAACTAAGAGATGAGTGTCTTGTAAAAGCGCGTAAACAACTGGCAAACGGTGATGACCCTGCCAAAGTTTTGCAGCAGTTTGCTCATACCTATACCAACAAAATATTGCACACTCCTACCAAGCAAATGCGTAAAGCAGGGGCCGAAGGCCAGCTTGAAATTATGGATTGGGTGCAAGAATTATTTCAGCTCTCAAGTAATACTGAAAACAGTGCGACTGAGCACAAAGAGAAGAATAAAACAGAATGAAACAATCATTAGTTCATAAGTTACAGCATTTAAGTGAGCGTTACGAAGAGATCGGGCTTCTTTTAAGTGATAATGAAATTATCTCTAATCAGGACAAGTTCCGTAATTTATCCAAAGAATATGCCGAATTAGAGCCGGTTGTGCAGGCTTATGAATCGTTTACTGAAGCGCAAGGTGATTTTGCTGAAGCAGAGTTACTATTAAAAGACGAAGACCCTGAAATGCGTGAAATGGGTCAAGAAGAATATAAATCAGCCAAGGCGACGTTAGAGTCGTTAGAAGCTGAATTACAAGTTTTGTTACTGCCTAAAGATCCTAACGATGGTCGTAATATTATTTTAGAAATTCGTGCGGGTACCGGCGGTGATGAAGCGGCGATTTTCTCGGGTGATTTATACCGTATGTATTCTCGTTATGCTGAGACCCAAGGTTTTCGTGTTGAAGTATTGAATACCAATACCGGTGATCACGGCGGTTATAAAGAAATCATTGCGCGAATTTCAGGTACTGATGTTTATTCACAGCTGAAGTTTGAGTCCGGTGCTCACCGTGTGCAACGCGTACCTGAAACAGAATCTCAGGGTCGAGTGCATACCTCTGCTTGTACGGTTGTCGTTATGCCTGAAGTTGAAGGCGAAGACGCTATCGAAATTAAGAAAGGGGATTTACGCGTTGATACGTTCCGCGCCTCAGGTTCGGGTGGTCAGCACGTCAATAAAACCGATTCGGCGATTCGTTTAACGCATTTGCCAACCGGGTTCGTGGTTGAATGCCAAGATGAGCGTTCTCAGCATAAAAACCGTGCCAAGGCGATGACGGTGCTTGCGAGTCGCATTAATGATGCTGTATTACAAAAACAACAAGCTGAGCAAGCTGCAGAGCGTAAAAGTTTAGTGGGTAGTGGTGATCGCTCAGAACGTATTCGTACTTATAATTATCCACAAGGTCGTGTTACCGATCACAGAATTAATCTGACTTTATACAAGCTTGATGAAGTGATGCAGGGTGATCTAGGATCGGTGGTGAAACCTTTGATTACTGAGCATCAAACGGAGCAGTTGACGACGTTAGGTAGCCAAGATTAAGTCGATATGGATGCTTTAATACTCGAACCATGGATGATCTTATTGTTTTTCTCTTTGCTGTTGTTAGGTTGCTGTTTGGGCTGCCTAGCAATAGGAAAAAATATGGGGGAAAAATTAGGCATTAAGATCGGCGAGCAAAAACTGCTGGTAGAAAATGCATTATTAAAACAGAAGCTTCAATACCAGCAGCAGCAGCAAGTGCAGCAACAACAGTACAACCAAGAATTACATCAGCAGCAACAGCAATCCTTCGAAAATCTCTCGCATAAAATATTCAATGAAAAGCAGCAGCAAAATAGGCAAGGCCTTGATGCTATTTTGCATCCTTTCAAAGATCAGTTAGAGGGTCTTCGCAAAAAGGTTGAAGATGTTCATCTACACGACGCGAAAGATCGAGCCGCATTAAAAAGCCAAATCAATGAGTTGTATCGACTTAATCAAGACATCACGGCAGAAGCCAGTGCATTAACCAAAGCTTTGCGCGGTAATAAAAAGACTCAGGGTAATTGGGGTGAACTGGTCCTCGAAACGGTCCTCGAGCGTTCAGGTTTACGCTTAGGGGAAGAGTATGTGCGTGAGCAAAATCATAAAGCTGATGACGGACAAAATTATCGTCCTGATGTGATTATTAACTTACCCGATGATAAACACATCATCGTCGATGCTAAAGTCTCGCTGAATGCCTACAACGATTATGTGAACGCCGATGATGAGGCGTCGCAAACGCAATTTCTAAAGCAGCATATTGACGCCGTTCGTCATCATATTAAAAGTTTATCGGCGAAAGCCTATCAGCAGCTTCCCTCGCTTCATTCTCCTGATTTTGTCTTTATGTTTATGCCCGTTGAACCGGCTTTTTTGGCGGCTTTTCAGCATGACGAAAAATTGTTTATGGATGCTTTTGACCAGCGTATTGTAGTGGTCACACCGACGACCTTATTAGCGAGTTTACGCACGATTGAAAGTTTATGGTCGATTGAGCGTCGCGGTCGCAGCGCTGATGAACTTAGTGAGCACGCCAGTAAAGTTTATGATCGTTTACGCATCGTTGTAGAAAAAATGGATAAACTGGGTAGTCAGCTTCATAGTGCACAAAAAACTTACGATGAAACCTACAGTTCTTTAGCGCAAGGGCGAGGCAACCTCGTGAATACGGCCAATCAATTTGTCGAACTAGGGGTGCGAATAAAGAAAAAAATTCCCCAAGATAAAAATGCCCAAGATAAAAATGCCCAAGATAAAAATGCCCAAGATAAAAA
>JBNMQK010000030.1:0-20154 GCA_051278005.1 Oleispira sp.
TCATCAACATCAACAATCTTTACTAAGGTTGAAATTGTAAGGCCAAGGGACTCGCGTAAGGTTTTAAATTCTGCTGAATGCATAAAGGGTTGCTCTTAAAGATGCTAATAGAATGTAATGATTGGGACGAAGGACAGCACTGTATCAGCGCCGTTGTCCGATTGGGCGGCATTCTAACATATTGTCAGTCACTGCGGATGACACTTTTCGCTTCAAAAGCGCTATTTTAGAGTATCAATACCCATTGACTCACCCTATAAAAACCCCTTAAATCCTGACCTTAATATTAAAAATAATGACGACATCACGCTTGTGAGTTCTGCTAAACGACTCATTAATTTTTTAAATAAATGTTTAGATATGACTGTCACTCATAATGATGTCGAGCTTGGCTTGGGCTTTTTTTAAATCTTTTAAATCTGATGCTTCTAACATTTCACACTCATCTAAAATCATTTCCTGAATATTAGACGGGTAATATTTACAATCATCAGGGCGATCAAAATAAATATCACAGGTGTACTTTGCTTTCACTTTCTCGCCACCACTTTCTAGACGTAAAAACGGACACAGCTCAAGCAACTTCCCCGTTGTAGGATCCGCCCAAATTTCACCTTTATTCACGTACTCTGCAATGGCTGGAGTAAATACTTGCCACAGTTCTATCTCTTGTTTAGAAGCCGATAGTGCACCGTTGCTGTATTTAATGCAGCATTTTCCACAGGAATTACAATCTTTCATAAGTTTAGAAATTTAATGGCTATGCCAATAAGATTAGAGGACTCGAGACTGACAGTAAACAGGAAATTGATTAACCCTGCTCTGATTCAATTAACCTCATCAAACCAATAAAAATTTTCGCCGTTGAAGTCACTAATAGCTGTCGGTCAATTCGATAGTCCGTGAGCAACCAGTTAGTCGCCGCCTGTCGCATCGCGCCAATCGTTGAAATACCCAATACTTCCATTTCATCCTTCGACAATACCCAATCAGGATAAAGCCGTTGAGCCAAGCCCATCACCAATTCAGAAAAACCAAGAATGTAGCCATTGTAGAGATCATCAACTTCACGACTAATCCCCACCAGTTCCAACATACACACTCTTGCAACACGAGGGTCTTCCATCTCGGTGAAATAACAGTTCAAAGCCGCGTGAATCAGTCTATGGAGGTCCGCTCCGGGAGCCGCTTCAGCGACCTCTTGCAGAATTTTATTGCGAATATTGGTCATGCAGTTTTCATAGACCGCCATCAACAACTTTTCCATCGTGCCGTAGGCTTCATAAAAATAGCGGTCGGTCAGTTTGGCTTCACGACACAAGCCTCGCACCGTCGCTGCACGAAATCCTTGGCGACCAAATACTTCCAGTCCAGCGATTAAAAACTGCTCGCGACGCTGCTGTTTGCGTTGATCTAGGCTCAGTCCACCATAGGTGCGGCCTTGGGATAGTTGTTTATCTGGGTTCATGAGCGCATTTGACAACAGTTGTCGTCAGAAGTAAAGTGACGACAAGTGTCATCAGATAAGCCCACAATACAGACCAACAATAAAAACAGAGCAGCGTCGGAGTATTTAACAGAATGAAAACCTATAAAGCCATCATTATCGGCAGTGGATTTGGCGGCCAATGTGCAGCCCTAAAGCTTAAAAAAAACGGTATTGAAGACTTCTTGATTCTAGAGCGTCGTGACTTTATGGGCGGAACTTGGTGTCAAAATACCTACCCGGGTGCCGCCGTTGATGTGCAATCGCCGCTCTATTCAATCGAATCTGAGCCTTACGACTGGTCGCAGATGTTTGCTGAGCAAGATGAGTTGCAGACCTATACTAATCACGTTATTGATAAAAATAATTTGCGCGCTAACACTCAAACCAATGCCAACGTCAGTAAAATTGAGTGGCATGAAGCCGATCAACAGTGGCAAGTCCATTTGCAAGACCAGCCCACCATTAGCGCTCAATTTGTTATTAATGCATCGGGCCCACTTAGCACACCGGTTATCCCAGACTTTAACGGCAAAGAAAACTTTAAAGGTAAATCATTCCATACCAATAATTGGGATCAAGAATACGATTACCGTGGTAAACGTATTGCCATTATTGGCAGTGGCGCCAGTGCTGCACAGATCATTCCTGCTATTGCAAAAGACGCCGGTGAGTTACACATATTCCAACGCACGCCACACTGGGTTATCCCTCGCCCAGATTATGTATTCAAACCTTGGCAGCGTAAAATTCTTAAGAACAAGGTCTTGTACAAGCTACTCAGAACAGCGATCTACTGGCAACTTGAAAGTCGCGTCATTGGCTTTAAATATTCAAAAACCATGCTAAAGTTAGCCGCTCAAAATAAAGCGCTGAAGCATATTAAAACGCAAATCTCTGATCCTGTATTACGCGCAAAAGTGACACCCGACTACATCATTGGCTGTAAACGCATCATTTTATCCGACACCCTTTATCCGGCTCTTTGTCGAGACAATGTAGCGCTACATGATAAATCTCAGGGTATTAAAGAAATCACCGAAACGGGGATTATTACTAAAGACGGCGAACAGATAGACCTAGATTTAATCGTGTATTCTACGGGGTACGATGCCACCGATGGCGTTATTTCTTATCCGGTTATTGGTCGTGAGAAAAAGCAGCTGGGAGATTTTTGGAAAGAATATCCGCGCGCGTATTTAGGCACCAGTGCACCGGGCTTTCCCAACTTATTTATTGTTACTGGCCCTAATACCGGCATTGGTCATACGTCTGCTATCGTGGTGATTGAAGCTCAAATGAACTACATTATTTCAAGCATTACATCGCTCAATGCTCCTAAAAATAAGATGCAAAACAATAAATCGATTGAAGTGAAAGCCGATGCCGAAGACCGCTATACCCAACACATCCATAAAGAAATGGCTAAAACCGTGTGGAAATCTGGAGGTTGTAATAGCTGGTACCAAAGTAAAAGCGGCCATGTGATTGCCATGTTCCCAGGCTTCAGTTTTACCTATCAACGCTGGACTAAAAACTTTCGCCCAGCCGATCATACTTTCTCTTAATCGCTAGAAATAAATAGCTAACAAATACATTTAATAGTGAGACAAACAATGAAAAAAATCATCCGTATATTACTACTCAGTATCATAGCAATAAGCGCTATCTGGATAGGCACCACCTACCCTAAGATTGGCCATATTACTTTTGACAATGCGACTGACCTTGAAGCTAGCTTATTTGGTTTTGATCAAAAAGAAGCCAATATTGGGGAAATGAACTTAAGCTATTATGAAAGTGAAAGCTCTGCGAATAAACCCACGATAGTGCTACTGCATGGCTACAGCGCCGATAAAGATGTCTGGCCACGCTTCGCCCGCCACCTAGTGGATGATTATCACATTATCATTCCCGATTTCGCTGGCCATGGTGATACTGAATTTAACAAAGACTGGAATTACGGTGCCCCTAAGCAGGCCGAACGTTTATTAGCCTTAATCGATAAGCTGGGTATTCAGCAAGTCCATCTTGCCGGTAATTCCATGGGTGGATTTATCGCCGCCCACTTTGCTAAAGATTACCCTCAGCGTACCTTGTCTGCATTATTAATTGATCCTGCCGGCGTTCATTCTACAGAACCTAGCGATATGGGAAAAATGTTAGCTAAAGGGCACAACCCTTTTGAAATACATAATCGCGCAGATTTTACCGAGTTCTATTCAATGACTATGGCTAACCCACCTTGGTTACCAGGTTTTGTATTAGCGGCTATCAGCGAAGATTACCAGCAGCGTCAGCCAGAATTAAAACAGATCTTTGCAGACTTTCATGGAAAAGATATGTTGGATTCACAATTACATGAAATTCAGGTGCCGGTACTATTACTTTGGGGCCAAGAAGATCGCTTAATTCACGTCAGCAGTGTTGATGTATGGAAGGCAGGAATCCCAAACATTCAAGTAGAAGTCTGGGAAGGTATTGGCCATATGCCCATGGTTGAAGCACCCATAAAAACAGTCACTCTGTATAAAAACTTTTTAGAAAACGTGTTAGAAAAATAAAGCGATTAAACTCAAACCAATGAAGTTAAGCTAATAAAGTTAAGAAAGGGGCCGCAATGACCGTTGCGGCTAGTGAATGACTTTGGAGGCTAACTTTTTGACTTCAATACGTTCTAAGTCCGAGACTCTTATTTCTCGGCCACTTTGAGTGATGAACAGACGACCGCGCATATCTTTTTTAAGCGCAATAAAGGTTTCCGATGTACCTGTTTGAGGATGGGTAATAGTAACCTGATATTGCGTATTATCTTCCTGCCAAGATACGTAAAAAACCAGAAACGCGGCCGATATAATGAACCCCGCTATGCCATACGAGAAAGGCTTAATCCAAGTATTTTTGGCAGCATCTTTAGCCAGTAACTTACCGGTGGTCGCGTTATTAGAGCCTAGGCGCTTAGTGTTTTGCGACCTAAACCAAATAATAACCGCAACGACGATCGCCAGCGTAAGTAATAATTTTAAAATCATAAGATTGCTTATCGAGTGTAATAAGCCCGTATTTAAGCATACTTACCTTAGAAGTATTATCAATCTACTCAGGTAGTGCGCTAACGTAGTTCGCTAAGCGATCAAAAAAGGGCCTTGGGTCAGAAAAATCTGAATTAAACTGCCCTAAATAATCAAAGTGATCCCAACCCTGCAATACCCCCATATCATTCCACACCCCACGCTCGGGTTTATCATGATATTCAACAATGCGATCAAACGAGTTAATTTTAGGACCATCCATTGAAACCGTATTCACGACACCATCATTGGCATACCAAGACTTATCAATGATCACGCGATTAGGGCTGTCTTGAACATAACTTCCCATCCATTTCGCAAAAGGGCGAAAGATGACAAACATACCGATATCTGGCACATGTTCATCACTGAACCAAGACTCACTGGTTTGCTGGGTGCTATAAGAAAAATAATACACATTGGGCTGAGCCTTTACCCAAGCATTGGTTTCACGAGCGCCTTCAGGGCTTAACGTCCAAGAAGCATTATCACGGGTTGTGTTCCAAAATTGACTGTTTTCAACTCTTAACTGAAAATCGTCATACTCTTCATCTTCACCACGCTCTAAACCCCATTGAGAAAGCTTCCAGTCATAAGCGGGTAAACCTAGCGCACTCCACATTGAAGCTACATAGGTTGTGACTTGCTGATGATTGGGAAGAATACGAAAAACATTGCTAGCCAACGTCGTTCCATCATGGGGTGTCGATAAAGTCGTCACACTGTGAACCCAATCATGATTTCCCTGAAAGAGCAGACCAAGATCGCCTAAATTATCAGCCATCGTATTCTGTTCTTCTAAATACCCTTTATTCAACAACTGAACCAAAATTCGAGCATCTAATCCACCTTGACTATGACCGATCAGATGAACTTTATTTATTTGCTTCGTTTCACGGTTAACGGTTCCCCACTCGGGATAAAAACCCTCAAAAGATTTACCAAAACGAGCATGGCCATGATTTTCACTATGCGCCTTGCCATAATCTACAACCCCCCCTTTAATTTGAGCATAGATTTCACAAGCCCGATCCCAAGAACTTGAAATAGGACCCGAGGCGGTGGTAAAAACTTGGTAGTCGTGCTGTTTTAAATGTTCCTGAACATCCACAATACCGCCCCAATAATTAAAGCCTAATGCTTCATCTCTCCCCCAACCGGTGAAGCCATGTAATAAAATAATCGGAGCGTTATTTTGTCTTGGGCCTATTGCCGAATGAGGTTTTTCAATATCTTTCGCCGCGACGTCGACACTAGGGAATAAGAAGATAACGCTAAACGATATAGCCAAGATCATGTGCTTAGCAGACGTCATTTTTTTGAAGAAGTTATTCATTATTCTTCTCCCGAGAACATTAAATTCTTACTCGCCACTAAACCCCAACCTAGGGTATAAAAAGGTGCCGCGATGACATCGAATGGCACCGTGACGAGAAAACCCAAATAAGCGACCTGATGACCAAAGATTTTGTCATGCTCAACAGAGTTAGCAATTTTTTCATTCTCGATGATTCTCCAAGTATAGGAAGAAGAGTCACCGTCTATTTTGCAGTAGCCATATTCAAGCGTTGTCGGTCGTTCGTCATTAATATCGATATTTAATAACAAAAGATTAGGACAGCCTGTCGTACCCCGAGCAGCTTGAGATAATACCAGCGGTTGATATTGTAAATAATGCTGCTGATAAAATAACGCTGGCTG
This sequence comes from Oleispira sp., assembly GCA_051278005.1. Lineage (GTDB taxonomy): Bacteria > Pseudomonadota > Gammaproteobacteria > Pseudomonadales > Oceanobacteraceae > Oleispira. The sequence goes on from JBNMQK010000030.1 coordinate 6,259, forward strand.
AGCCTTAATCGCTTCAAGATTAAATGGATAGTTTGGGTTCACCACTAATAAAGCAGGCTCCCCTGTCGAATGTTCGACATCACTATTACTCAATTCAACTAAAGCATCGCCCAATTGAGGACCCAATACGGCACGGATCATAGGATGCTTTTTATGAGAAGTATCTCGCGCAATGGTAATATTTAAATACTTGTCATCACCGTCGTGCAATACACCCGAAAATTGAAATTTGTTTGCCAGCGCATGGCTTTCCATTGATCCGGAATAAACATAAGGAATATGAATAAATTGTTGATTGCTACTGCGCTGAGGTTCTAACATCTCATAGTATTCAAGGGTGGCACAGCCGTGCAAAATAACGCTAGAAAGCCATAGAATACAAAGTTTCATTATTTTTTTCATAAGAACCTTAAGATATTTTCTTATAGTATGTTGCATTATTTTATCGTATGTATCGCATTAGGCCAAGGTGGTTATATGCCAGTTGAGCGTATAAAACTCGATCATGCGTACCACAATGAAATAAAGACCTTAACCGAGTGGCTAATCACCCTAGCGAGTTATTCGTTATTTGTTTTTCTGACGAAACTCCGAAGGAGTAATATGATACCAGCGCTGAAAGGCTCGATTAAAGTTACTCGAATCTTTAAAGCCTAAGTTTAAAGCAATATGGGTCATGCTTTCATCAGTGTCTAATAAATAATAACGGGCTAGGTCTTGCTTCTTCTGCTGCAATATTTCACTAAAGCTAAACCCTTCTGCCCTGAGATTTCTAGCGAGGGTACGCTCTGACACATGCAGCTTTTCCGCTATTTTGGTAAGGCTTGAACTGCCTTCATTTAAACCAATGATTAAATGCTTTTTACACTTATCGACCCAGGTATTAGCGTTCATATCTTGCAGATAATCTTGCACAGCATTCTCGTTCATTTGCTGAACTTTTTGATCAAAATGCAAAGAAGATTTATCTAAGAACGAACGGTATAACCATAAGCAATTATCATCGCGATTAAAATTAACCTCGGCATCAAAAAAAGCCAACCAAGGATTCACCGACTTAGGCTCTGATCGAATAAGATCAAGCTGTGCGACTACATTATAATTGCCCATCATATTGCGACAGAACTTAACGATAACCGAGAAAAAAGCATCAAACGCCGCAGGGCTAATATCCACCCCTTCCACAGCACGAATACTAAACCCGACCTTATCAGGCGTATGCTGCAAATTAAGCTGAACCGAATCACTGACCAGCGCGTGATAAGCCATAATTTTCTCAAGAGCTTGCGCCAAATTCTCACAACTCACGATTAACATACCAAGGGCCTTAAGATGCAACGCGTGCGTATGTTCAGAAACGCTTAAACCAAAAGCAGGGTTCGCCGTGGCTTTTATCGCGGTTTCCCATAGTTTGGTCATATCGCCAATGGGAATACGACTAGAAGGCTTCTGCTCAAAGTCGTTCAGACATAATCCTGCGTTAGCAAAGATCTCATCCGCATTTAGACCTTGGGCTTTCAAGGTCCAACTAACGGCAATCGCCCAAGCGGCTAAGGTTGTATGATTTATCACTAATGACTACTTCTTGACTGTCAATGGTGTAAATATTAAGCCACGAAAAGTGCATGAAAGACAAGGTGAGTCAGTTAAAGGCTATTGTCTTGTGGACACCCTTTATGAACTTATCTCTATTTCCATTTGAATCGCAGAACCTGCGAATAAATGACGAGTAGCGTTATTTCTTATTGACCCTTAAAAATCCACGGGCATTTAGATCTTCCATATTATTGGCGTCGATTCACCCCAGTAGCCTCTTGCTTATCCTTCCCAGTACCCATAAATTACTCCTCTATAATTATAAAAATAAATAAAACCTTCAATACAACTCTCAATACGAGAGTGGGATATCTGCAATGAACGATTTTACAGTCAACAGTATGACAAACGATGCCATGGGCGATTGTGACGCAACAGGGCTTGCGAAAAGAATGGCAGCCAAAGAAGTCAGCGCAACAGAAGTACTAGAAGCCGCCATTACTCGTGCTGAGTTAGTTAATCCCAAGCTAAACGCCATCGTCATCGATTCTTTTGACTTATCACTGGAAAAGGCCCGCCAAAATGCTAAAAGTCATTCAGCCGATTCTCAGCTAAAAAGTGGCGCCTTTGCCGGCGTACCAACGTTTATAAAAGATAATACAAGCGTAATAGGACTGCCCACGTTATTCGGCAGCCGCGCAGTGCCCAACAGACCCGCTAAGAGAAATAGTGCGTTCACCGACCAAATGCTCTCTACGGGCCTAACCATCTTGGGTAAAAGCACATTACCTGAATTTGGCATCACTCCCGTAACAGAGTCTGTCGTTCAGGGTGCCACCTGCAACCCATGGAACATTAACCACTCAAGCGGTGGTTCTTCTGGTGGTGCAGCCGCATTGGTCGCCGCAGGCGTAGTACCCATCGCGCACGGTAATGACGGGGGTGGCTCAATCCGTATTCCCGCAGCATGCTGTGGTTTAGTCGGCTTAAAACCAACACGAAATCGACTGGTTAACATGCATGGCACAGATGCCCTGCCCATTAATGTCGGCCACGAAGGCGTGATCACTCGCAGCGTAAGAGATACCGCGCTGTTCATGGCAGCAGCCGAAAAACATTTTCGTAATCCAAACTTAGTAGAGCTTGGCCATGTGCAAGCACCGGGTAAAAAGCGCTTACGCATTGGCATCATTACAGGGGCGTTAAAAGGCATCGCCATTCAGCCCGATGTAAAGCGTACGCTTAATGAGACAAGTCTATTGTGTGAAAGCCTAGGCCACCATGTCGAAGAAATTGCCTTCCCTTTTGAAAATCGCATTGCCGACGACTTTATTATCTACTACTCCTTTTTATTTTTCTCACTGCATCGCTTTGGAAAATACGTCGTCAGCCCAGGCTTTGATAGCTCTAAAGTAGAAAAGCTGTGCACTCACCTTAGCAATAGCTTTGTCGGCAACATTGGCAAATTCCCTTTTGTGGTAAAACGCTTAAAAAATGCCATCAACGTAACCCGTGAATTGCACAAGCATTACGATGTTTTGCTATGCCCCACTCTTGCATCGTCGGCACCGAAAAATAACTTCATCTGCAACCAAGCCTTGCCTGCCAGCGCAATGGTTAGAAGTATGACCGAATTCGCCCCCTTCGCAGCCCTGCAAAATATTACCGGTGAACCCGCAATTTCATTGCCAATGGGCACAAGCGGCGATGGTACAACTCCGGGACTACCCATTGGCATGCAGTTCTCGGCAGGTTATGGCGAAGATAAAACATTACTCGAACTCGCTTATGAGCTAGAAGAAGCGAAAGCTTGGAAACATATACACCAAACTATCGAAAAAAAGAAAACAAAAATATCAACGGAAAAATCTTTGGCATAATTATTTAAAAACATTGATTTTAAAATAAAGATAAAAATAAATAAGACTTATACCAGGTATTATAAAATGAACACACTCGGCGCACGCAGCAGTACGAATGATGTCTTACAAGGCAAAGACCTCACAGGAAGAACCGTTGTGATTACCGGTTCAAACTGTGGCATTGGTTTTGAAACGGCACAAGCATTAGCGGGAGCGGGGGCCAGAGTTATTTTTGCTTGCCGCAACCTTGAAAAAGGTGAAGACGCCGTGCGTCGTTGCGCGGCGTTACACCCTAAAAGTAAGCTGGCCTTTTTTCCGCTCGATCTCGCTTCAGCGGATAGCATTAAGAATTTCTGTTCACAAATAAAAGACGAACCCATCGATACCCTGATTTGCAACGCAGGCTTAATGCCAACACATTATCAAGAAACAAAAGAAGGTTTAGAAATGGCCGTCGGCGTCTGTCACTTCGGGCACTTCCTACTCACCCAACTTCTATTACCTCAGCTTCTAACGGCAAAAGATTTAACACCTGATTCTTCAAAGAGAGTTTCGCCACGCGTAATCATGGTTTCTAGCGAATCCCACAGAATGCCTGCAAAACTTAACTTCAATAAATTCCCACTAAAGAAAACCGATCGATTCTCTACGCTAACCGCTTATGGCCAAGCCAAATTGTGCAATGCACTGTTTGCTAACGAGTTACAACGCCGCTTTGGTGATCAAGGCCTCACCGCGTGCTCGCTTCATCCAGGCGCACTGATTACGACCAGCTTCGGGCGCGATTCAGGGTTTCTGTCTTTGGTGTTTAAACTCGTCAGCCCGTTAACTAAAAACCCAAACCAAGGCGCAGCAACCACGGTGTATTGTGCGAGTCATGACAACACAGCAGAGTTAGCAGGAAAATACTTCTCTCATTGCAAACCCGTGCGCAGCACTAAAGAAGCTAATAACCCAGAGACTGCTAAAAAGTTATGGGAAGTGAGTGAGGAGTGGATGAAGTTGAGCCGTACTAATTAGTACGAACCTAACGGTATTAATGATCTCATTATTTTTCAAACAGCCCTTTAATCGGCAACAGATCATCGTACTCAGCTTGAGTTTTCATTGCTTTTGCTTGGAAGGTTTTCATCATGTCATTCGGTCGAAACATGCCTGCTTGCCAAGTTGCCATGTAGTTCAAGCTGTCTGCTACGGTGTGGTCACGACTGTAGTTAAGCATTTCTTTGCAACCGGTAACGGCTAATGGTGAGTTAACGGCTATTTGGCTGGCTATTTCCATCACACCCGTCAGCATGCTTTCTTGATTGTCATAAACTCGGTTTACTAAACCAAACTGTTGCGCTTCGGCGGCAGCGAATTTACGCCCGGTAAAAGCGAGCTCTTTGACGATACCCGCTGGAATTAACTTGGGCAAACGCTGCAGCGTTCCTACGTCGGCGGTCATCCCTAATTCAGTTTCTTTAATCGTGAAATAAGCATCGTCGGTGCAATATCGAATGTCGGCCGCGCAGACTAAATCTAATGCTCCCCCAATACAGCCACCTTGAATGGCGGTTAACACAGGTAAGCGAATTTCTTCTAAAGAACTCAACGATGCTTGTAGCTGAAGTACTAAGCGACGCAGCCCTTCCGCCATACGCGACGGATCTTTTGATTGTGGCATGGTTGAAGTATCGCTAAAGACACTCAGATCCATACCCGCAGAGAAGTGTTTTCCGGTAGAAGAGATAACGATAACGCGGGCATCGGTTTGGTTTTCAATATCACGCATGCAAGCAGGAAGCTCTTGCCAAAAGGCCTTATCCATAGAGTTCATGGCTTCTGGACGGGCAAACTGCACGTGAGCGACCTTATTTTCAAGGGTCACATTAAAACTTTTATAACTTGGTAACGATGAAGTGTGTGGCGATGTCATAGAGGCAGTCTCTGCAGTAGCGCCGCATTAGAAACGGCTTTATATTTACACGGTAAATATAAATCACAAGACGCTTTAACGCAAAGACCCTTAGTCTAAAGACGCTATAACTCGGTCGGTGGAATTATTTTCAATAAAAAATTGATGAAGATTAATTTATAAAGTGGATGACTAAAGACCCATGTTTTTAAACGATTGGCATCATTCTTAAACAGGATCTTACGATGGGTATCAGATATAGAGATAAGGTCTAATGGGAGATTCTTTTCAGAAATAGGCCGACTTGCTTGAAGACTTTTTTTGATATATCGCCGTTGATAATACCATGCTGGTCAAAATCAACTTCATGGTACGTTTTGACTTGGCTACCGATAAGTCTATAAATGTCTTTACTACTTTGTACATCGACCTTTGGATCATGGGTTGCATGCATGACCAATGTCGGTAAGGTGATGCTGGCCAAATTTTGGCGGACTCCCTTCATCAACTTTCTAATTTCTACGATACTGCTGACGGGACAGTGTAAATAATTGATGTGGGGGTTATCGGGATGATTAGTCACAAATTCTTTTGTTATTATACTCGCCTTAATCAAGCTGAATGCTTTATTCCAGTGGTTAAGCGGGCTCGCAAAATTAGCGGCAAAACTCTTCAGCTTCAGTGGCGCACTGATACAAATAAGGGCACTGAATTTTTTCGGATGCCTAATCGCCATATTCAGCGCAAGAGCGGCACCTGTAGAGAACCCAGCTAAAATAATATCATCACAACATTCATCGAGTATTTTATAGCCCCGGTCTACTGCTTGTATCCATTCTAGCTTGTCCCGAGTCGCCAAATCAGTCACTGAGGTACCATGACCCGTGAGCCTAGGCGCATAAACATTGTAGCCCTGTGCATGTAACGCATCAGCCCACTGCTTTACCTCGAAGGGAGCGGCCATTAGCCCATGAATCAGTAATACCCCTTTTGTATTTTTAGGATTATGCAAAAGAAACGGCTTGCCAATTATTTTATCTTTGCTTTCACCCTCAATAGCATGGAATTTATAGTCATGATCAAACAGCGACTCTTCATGCGCTAACCACTGTTTACAACATGCACTCAAAGGTTTTTTAATCGTATTCATTAGACACTCGCCACTGTTGAAAAGGCACTATAAATTAAGGCGTAGTGACAACCAGCACCAATCAATACCATCACATGAAATAATTCGTGGAAGCTAAAGATACCCGGAAATAATAAAGGTTTTTTTATCGCATAAAACAAAGCACCCAAGCTGAATGCTACGCCACCACTAAACAACAAACTAACCTGGTTTTCGCTCATATTCTCTAATATTTGGCTGATGGGTAATACCACTAACCATCCCATTATTAGAAACATGGCGGCATAGATCATGCGAGGCGCACGAGGGAAAAATATTTGAGACAACATCCCAAAAGCCACCAGCGCCCACTGTACAGAGATCATCGGTAGACGCCAATCATCATCCAAAAAGAAGTAACAAACGGGGGTGTAGGAGCCTGCAATCATGAAAAAAATGGCGAGACGATCCATTTTCCGCCAAAAAGACAGTTCGTTATCTTCTGTTTTAAAAAAATGATAAAGCGAGCTAGCAAGCAATAAGAAAATAACAGAAAAACCATAAATAGCCGCCACAGCGACCATAGACGCTGAACCTGAGGCCGTATAAAGTAAAAAAATTGTCGCTATTATAGCGACAACCATACCGATCAAATGTGAATAAAAATTGAATAACTCTTCCGACTTAACCACTTGCTACCTCCAGTAGTTCGTTAAACTTAATGGAGGGCATGGTAACATGGATTAAATACGGGCCATTCACTTATGTTTAATAAAGAATTGTTCGCTACTATCCATTATTGACCACTAATGGCAATGACCCGAGCGTATCGTTATTGGGCAAAAACAACCGAATCGCCAAGCTCAGCCCTATCAGTTCGTGCCTTATTAACAGGCGCTTCTTCGTCGGCATAACCCAATGACATTCCAAATAGAACACCACGCTCTTCTGACAACTCAAACATTTCGCGTATTGGACCAGGAAATTGACCCAAAGCGCCTTGCATGCAGCTAGAAATGCCTTGCTCTTTTAATAGCAGAGTCAGCGTCTGTGCATAAATACCGATATCAACAGCGCCCATTATATCGAGATATTTGTCCATGGTAAAAATAGCCACATGTGGCGCTTCAAAAAAGGACCAATTGCGTAACATCGCCATTTGGCGCTTCTGCTTTTCTTCACGCCCAATGTCCATGGCACTGTATAAAGCGTTCGCTGCACCAAACTGACGATCTCGGTGCTCGCCTTGGTAAGCAATTGCCCAGTTAAAATCGGGGGCTGGCTTTTGTTGCTGCATGACCGTTTGAATCAATTTGTTCTTTAACGCGTCTTTTTGCTTACCGGAAACAACCAATACTTTCCAAGGCTGAACATTACAATTGGAGGGCGATTGCTGAGCTTTGGAGAAGATTCCTTGAAGAATGCTTTGCTCGACGGGTTCTTTTTTAAATCCGCGACAAGATACTCGGTTTTCTACCGCTTCGGTGACGTTCATTATAAATACCTAGTAATTTTATTATCGTGACGAATACTTAACGAACATATTATCGAACTATAAGAATAATCCGAATGAATTTTACTAATCCAGATCTATTCATCCTATTATTACTAACCGATGCCATAGAAATCAGCGTACAGGTATTCGCTGATTTTACGCTTAGCACTTTACCCAAGCCCTTTATAATACTAGGCTACGGCCCTTAGTTTAAAAGAATACCGTCTCATACTATTCAGGAGCCAACAATGGAAAATATTGACCTTAAGAACATCGACCTTTATAAGATACTGGAACAAAGCCAAGGCTTGATCGTTGAATATTCTCTCAAAGTTTTTGCCGCACTCGCAATCTACGTAATAGGTCGTTTAATTGCAAAGTTGATTGCCAAAGGCATTTTAAAAGCGTTAAAAAGTCGCAGTATCGACGATACCGTTGCCAGCTTTATTCATAACTTAACGTATGGTGCACTGTATGTTTTTGTTATTATTGCGGCTCTCAGTCAGCTAGGTATTCAAACAGCCTCGTTTATCACCATTATTGGTGCTGCAGGTTTGGCCATTGGCTTGGCATTGCAAGGGTCGCTTTCTAACTTTGCATCAGGCGTATTAATGATCATCTTCCGTCCGTTTAAAATAGGGGACTATGTTGAAGCCGGTGGAAAATCGGGTACGGTAGAAGATATTCAGATTTTTTGTACGCAGCTTAAAACCCCAGATAACAAGGTCGTCATCATTCCAAACTCTGCGATTATGGACGACAGTATTGTTAACTACTCAAGCAAAGAAATACGTCGTGTTGATCTAAAAATCGGCGTGAGCTACGACGCTTATTTACCGGATGTTAAAGCGCTATTAACTAAAACAGTTGCAGCCAATACCAAAATTTTGCACACAGAAGGGTATAAGATTGCAGCATTAGAGTTAGGCGATTCTTCGGTTAATTTTGTGGTGCGTGTTTGGGCAAAAACGCCAGAATATTGGGATGTCTATTTTGAACTGATAGAAAGCATCAAGCTGGCTCTTGATGAAAACAACATTGGTATCCCATACCCTCAAATGGATATTCATGTTCAAAAATAATAACGACAGACGTCGTTTATTGTAGAACTAACATTATAGAACTAAAAAACCCTAGCAGCTTCAGTCTTGAATCTGCCAGGGCTTTTTTGTGTCGGCTATCTTAAGCAATAGACGTTTAATTAACTAAACTATTTATCTCAGCTGTTTCTTTCAACAATGCCCATCATTTTGTACGTCAGCACGGCCGCAGAAAATTCGTAACAGTGGAAGCCAGCAATCGGGGCAAACTCGGTCACATCAAAGCCAATAATATTACGCTGCTTAGCTACGCACTCAAACAACGATAAGGTTTGATACCATGCCAACCCGCCGGGAACCGGAGTACCTGTAGATGGAAATACTGAAGGATCCATTCCGTCGATATCCAATGTGAAGAAGACATTCTTGGGAAAGTCTTTTGGCAATTCAAAGCTACCCACGTTGTTCGGTACCAGTTCTTCCGCATCGAGGTGATACACCCCGTGTTCTTTACGAATCTCAACTTCTTCTTGGCAAAAGGCGCGGATGCCTAATTGAAACAAAGGAATGCCTTCGTCAACCACGCGCTTCATAACAGACGCATGGCTATAAGGATTCCCTTCATAAGCTTCACGTAAATCAGCATGGGCGTCGATTTGCACAACGCCAAAGTCTTTTATGCCTGCGGCCAACAAGCCTTTGATGATGCCATAGGTGACGGTATGCTCGCCGCCTAAGCCAATCGGAAAGCCACCCGCTTCAACAATAGCTTGGGTATCGCGCGCAATGTTATTCACCACGGTTTCCGCATCGCCTGTCATATCAACAGGGGGATGCGTGTAAATGCCTTGATCACTCGGCGTGCTTTTTCCGTCCCACGTTTCTAGCTGCCAAGAGGCTTCTAAAATTTTGGCAGGGCCTAAGCCCGTGCCACCACCATATGAAACTGATTCTTCATAAGGAATAGGCAGTATATGAAAACGGGCGTCTTCTTTTTTAGGATGTTCAAATTCAGAACCTAAAAAAATGGGATAGCCGGGTGCGGCTAGCTGATCAAATTCTTCCATTGTCTTCTCTGTATTAATAGTCTGCATTAATAAGTCGGTAATAATAAGTCGGTAATAATAAGATTTGGTATTTATTCAGAGTCTGATTCTGAATAGCCCGACCAAATATCAGTATTGATTGACGACTTATTTTTTAGATTTTTCTTAGGCTTCTTTTTGCCGTTGTTCTTGCCACTGCCTTCAGGCGGAGCCATCGGCTTGTCTTCAGCGTAGGATGGATCGATTAGCGCTTCATCAATTTCGAAGCCTGCGACCTCTTCACGTTCAAGCCAGATTTTATTCTTCTTTTCGATGATTTTGAAATGATGATAGTCTTCATAATCAATCAACGATAATGCTAACCCGACTTCCCCTGCACGGCCGCTGCGACCAATACGGTGCATGTAATCGGATGGGCTTCTGGGTAAGTCAAAGTTGATCACCACTGGCAATTTTTCGATGTCTAAACCACGCGCCGCAATGTCGGTAGCAATCAAGACTTCGATATCGCCTGATTTGAAGCCTTGAAGCACACGACTACGAGCGCCCTGACCTTTATCACCATGAAATACTTCAGCGGTAATATCGTGTTTAGAGAGTTTATACGCTAGATGCTCACAGCCGTTTTTAGAGTTAACAAAAACAAGGGCTTGTCGCCATTCATTCTTCTTAATTAAATTGGCTAATACGGCAGTTTTCTCGCCTTTATTCACGGTAAAAACACGCTGTACTAGGGTGCTGGCATCTGCGCTTTGTACTTGTATTTCAACAGGGTTGTTTAGCAACTCGGCCGTTAATGCTTTTACTTGCTCTGGAAACGTTGCTGAGAATAATAGAATTTGCCTATTTTTAAATTCAGAGTGCTTTGGCGACGCTTTATTAGGCATAAGGGCTAATAGCGCTGAAAGCTCTTCTGCAAAGCCTAGACTCAACATGCGATCGGCTTCATCGAGCACTAAGGTTTTGATCATATCGAGCTTAATGGCATTACTTGAAATCAAGTCAAGTAATCGACCCGGTGTCGCCACCAAAATATCGGTGCCACCACGTAATGCCTGCATTTGAGTATTTACCGATACACCGCCAAATACAGCAACGGTTTTGATCGCGCCGTTAAAATGCACCGCATAAGATCGAATACTGTCTGCAACCTGCTTGGCCAGTTCACGAGTCGGCACCAAAATCAGGCCAGTAACATAGTTACCTTCTCTGTTTTTGCTGCTGGATGATTTGTCTTCATCCTTATATTGCGAGATTTTCTGCAACAGTGGCAGTGCAAAGGTCGCTGTTTTACCCGAACCGGTATTGGCTCCTGCAATGAGGTCACGTCCCGCTAATACACTGGGAATCGCTTGCGCTTGAATAGGCGTTGGCTGCTGATATTCCAGCTCAGCTAAGCGGGCTAACAAAGGGGGAATAAGGCCTAAATCGTCAAAGGAGACTGGCGTTGTGACTTCGGTATTGGCAGTAGTCATGAATATAGGAGCTCAAAGCAGAAATAATAACCTCATTTTAGCGTATTTATGCCGCTTTAAGTTAGCGGAATCATGTGAATAATACCGGCATCGGGCTTATACCAAGGACGGTATTCATCATAACGCGCAAACGCTTCGATATTACGAACGCCCTGCGCCGCCCGAGAGGCTATAGTCGTAATATCTGCTGAGGATATATCTGGATGAAAAGTTGTTTTTAAAGCCGCATAGATCAATGATTCACAATTCGACCTAGGTTGTTTGACAGCTTTGTTAATATATGTGACCTTTTAATTTGTGAATCACAAGTCATTCCGTTTTGTTTGATGGAATGTTACTTCTGACCCCCTACAAAAAATAAAAATAAAGTGGTGCTTATGAAGACAAAAGGAAAATTAGTCATCAACCTCCCCGGCATCGTCTATGACGCTGCACAATGGGTAACGTTTCCGCTGAATATGCTAATTAGTGGTATGTGTTATCTACAGCCTAAAAAGTCAGTTTGGAATGAAGAAGACAACAAACACCTGAAACTTGCAGGCTCAGGCAAACCTTTGGATCAGATTAAAGCTGAGATCCTTGAGCAGCAAGACATCGCTTACGATGAAGAAGACTTGGTTCGTCTTTACGATTCTCTGCCTAATGTAAGCGCTAAAGAGGACTTAGTAGGCAACGCTTGGAAGGGGAAGATTTTAAGAACCAATGGATCTGTGCTGGACCTTGCGGAGTGGTTTATCATTCGCCCACTCAGCTTCCTAGGCGTTAAGTGGGGTAAACGTTACCGTACACAGCATCAGGGTGACCCGTTGTTATTCCGCTGGGCGGATAAGGTGTACTTCCCGATCCCTATTTGGGGCAATGTGGGTATGACAGATATTCGCTGGCGTGAAGATGCGACGGCAACAATGAATTATGACCATCAGCCTTGGAAAGATTATTTCAAGATGATTACTAATGAAGATGGGAAAGTGGTTCTTTTAGGGGTTTGGAGCCACAAGCATATTGCTGGAGGATGGTTCACGCTGACGCTGGATGATTAATCTTGATTGAGTTACAAAGAGAGGAGGCAATTACCTCCTCTACTTTCATCGCTTCATATTACAAGAATCAGTTTACGACAACCGCTGCTTAAAATCTTGATAACCAAATTGCTTCACAACGGTCACTTCATCCGTTTCAGAATTCCACAACGCCAACGACGGTAAACCAATGCCATTAAAGGTCGACGTTTTCACCATCGTATAATGGCTCATATCGTCGAACATTAATCGCTGGCCAATTTCTAGTGGTTGATCAAAGCTGTAATCACCCATTACATCGCCCGCTAAACAGGTTTGGCCGCCTAGTCGATAGCTGTATTTTTTCTCGCCCTGCTCTCCTGCTGCTGTGTTTGATACTTGATCAAAAATTTCGGCACGATAGGGCATTTCTAAAGTATCTGGCATATGGCAGGTTGCACTGGTATCAAGAATGGCGAGATCCATTTGGTTATAACCTAGATCTAACACTTCACTGACCAATACGCCGGTATGAATCGCAATCGCTTCACCGGGTTCTAAATAGACCTGTACGTCATACTTTGCTTGGAAGGCCTTCACGCGGGCGATTAACTTATCCACAGCATAATCTGGGTGCGTTATATGGTGGCCGCCGCCAAAGTTCACCCAGTTCATTTTATGCAGGTATTCACCAAACTGTTCTTCAACGGCGGTGAGTGTTCTATCAAGCGGTTCAAATAGCTGTTCGCATAATGTGTGGAAATGCAGTCCATTAATTCCTGAAGCGACGAGATCATCGGGGGTTGGGGCATGTTGTTTGAACGAATCAAACGGAATGCCTAAACGCGAACCTGCGGCGCAAGGATCGTAAATCTCGGCAGCCCCTTCTGAGTGCATTGGGTTAATACGCAAGCCGAATTCTAGTGCTTCGTTTTTCTTTAAACGATCTGACTTAGCGTGAGTAATGAGTGGCTGAAAACGCTGCCATTGATTAAACGAATTGAAAACGATGTGATCACTGAAGGTTAATAGCTCTTTCAAATCCGGTTCGGTAAAGGCCGCTGAGAACACATGCATCTCTTTATGACCCTCTGCTGTATTTTTAGCCCCTTTTTTATTACCGCCAAATTCTTCATAACCGAGTAAGGCTTCATGTAAGCCACTGGAACAAGTGCCACTTAAATATTGAGTAATAAGCGGCGCCAGACTGAACATAGAAAAAGCTTTCAGTGCCAATAAAACTTTGGCACCCGATTCTTGTTGAACACGGTTTAGGATTTTAAGGTTATTCTCGACCGCAACCTCATCCACCACAAAACACGGACTAGGAACACGCGTAGGATCAAAGTTAAAAAAGGTTTTGCTATTTATGGTCACGAGAATCTCTTTTGATAAGAAGTATTAGTAATCTAAAAAGGCGTTAGCTTTCGCGGATCAGC
>JBNMQK010000031.1:0-20016 GCA_051278005.1 Oleispira sp.
CAATATCCTCTTTCTCACCCGCTTCATAAAAAGCATTCTCCCACATGGTTGGAAAATCCTTATCATGCTTGCCCACTAAGACTCCGTTGTTAAAACACAAGTAGCGATTTCTAATACCACCACTGTTAATGCGGCATAAAAAAGATCCGCCAATAACAACAGAGTGTTGCTGGGAAAACTCACGTAAAAATGTCGCCGACGGACCTTGCTCATTCTCAATCGCATCAACCAGCTCTGGCTTCCAGGAAACCCCGGTATTAAAAAACTCGGGTAAAGCAATCCAGCCAGCACCTTCATTGCAAGCTTGCTGCGCTAAGCGTTTACAGGCGGCAAGATTTTTCTTTGTATTACCAATGTCGGTATCGAGCTGAATGGCCGCCGCAGTAATGTAGGAATTGTTCGTTGCTATATTCATTACTAAGGGCTCTTATTGTTATGTCATGCGATTAGCAGTGATTGTGCAGCACTACGAGAAACTCTGACATTGCCTTGTCAGACAATACCGTGGTATTTTCAGACAATCATAAAATCAGGCAAGACCCCATGCAGCATGTATCAACTATTTATGCGCGTTTTATCACTCGTGAACTGGCTCTTTCCAATGATCAAATTGATCAGTTATTATCAGGCAGTTCTCTCGATGCTAAGCAATTATTTGAGTTGCTTGAAATGCCTTATCGAGATTTTTTTGATTTCTTAACAAAGGTCAGTGCTTGCTATACAGACGCAGATTTGGGATTAAAGGTTGGGCAAAAGTTAACACCTATTTCCTTTGGTGAATTAGGTAGCGCCATATTATCAGCACCCAATTTATTAGAGTCTCTTATGATGGGTGCTGATTACATTCGTCTTAGTGCCGCTTATTACGATATGAGATTATCAGCAAAATTTGATAGCTTAGTGATCGAATTTATAGAGCTAACAGATTTATCGGATACCCAACAATTTCAAACGGAAGTGCTTATGCTGGCCGTTCAAAATTATATTGAGGCACTACTAGGCAGACCGTTTATTGAAGGAGAATATTACTTCCCCTACAGACAACCCAAAAACACCTCAATGTATCCTCAATATTTCCATAGCGCTTCTGCTTTTAATAAAAAGCATGCAAGTATAAAAATCCCCAAACATCTTATTGAGATTCAATCGCCTTTCCATAATCCAGAGCTGTGGAAAAGCTATCAGATTAAACTGGCCAAATACTTAAACAATCTGATAAACCTGAGTGAGAATATTTTTACTCATAAAATCAGCAGTGCTCTGAATGCTTACCTCCCTCCTCTGCCAAGTGTTGAAGAGCTTGCGAATACTTTGCATATGACTGATCGAACCTTAAATCGTCGTCTCAAAAATGAAGGGACTAATTTTCGTGAAATAAAAAATGAAGTCCTTAAAAATCATGCCCTGTTTTATTTAAGTGAAAGCGATCTTACGGTTGATGCCATTGCTTGCCAGCTTGGCTATAAAGATTTTTCTAGTTTTAGAAGAGCTTTTAAAAAGTGGCAAGGGATGAGCCCGCAAAAATATCGAGAAACGATTTATTCGAAATAGAGTAATCTATAAGCCTTATCAAACCTTAAACTGTTCAGCCAACAGCGTCCTTATCCACATATGCAATGGATCCTGCCCCGAGCGTGAATGCCAAGCCGCGATCACTTCAAACCCCGGAGGGTATTCTGTTAAATGCACTTGCTGAAGCCTTGCATCGGGTAATAGTCGCGACGGTAAAAATGCCAAAGTATCGGTTTCTGCAACGCATTCTGCGGCGGCCGAAAATGATGGCACCGATAGCACGACATTACGCTGCAGCCCTTTTGTCTCAAACCAGTCATCGGCCATACCGCGCAAGTGTGCCCGTGAGGGCGATACTACGATGTGATCAAATAAGGAAAGCTCTTGTGGCGACATGAGGTGTGCTAAACGCATTTTATTCGACTCGCTGATCAAGTGAGATCCTTTGGCCGAGACACAGACATAGCTTTCTTGATACAAGTGCAGCGTTGGGCAATTATTAGGAACAAAATTTGGCGTACTGAATACGAAATCAATTTGTCCTGTTAATAACTGCTGCGCCATTTGATCAATTTCTAACTTATGCACAATCACCTTCAACCCAGGTGCTTGCTGGCGTAATATTTTTAATAATTTAGGTAAAACAGCGCGCTGCTCAAAATCAGTGGCACTGATATTTAAAATACCATCCACCAAGGCAGGGTCGAAAGACTCGGCTTCTAACAGCGCTTCCACATCATTTAGCAGCTTATCTAATCGAGGCGATAAACGTTCGGCTATTGGCGTAGGAATAATGCCATTGCTGGTGCGCACAAATAAGCGATCATCAAAGATCTCACGCAGACGCTTTAGTTGCTCACTCACCGTTTGCTGGCTCACTCCCAACTGCTCGGCCACCCGCGAGACATTACGTTCACGCAATAAAGCGCGCAGGACTCTGAGCTGTTTGAGCTCTAACTTTGCCAGTCGATTGGATATGCTCATATCTATCTGCTCCAATATATAGCCTTTAATATAGAAAAACCTGTATCTCTTACAGCCTAGTCTTGATTCTTCTTGTATCTAATACACCTTACCATGGCTGCACATATTATTTAAAACAGCAGCCAATACATTAAAGGGTTACAACATGTTAGACACAGAAATACTCAACTCAATCGATCCAAGCAATGGCGAAATTGTTGGCTCTGTCACCATCACCCATGAAGCCGCTCTGAAAGCTATGGTCGAGTGTGCAGGCGAAGCGCAACTTAGCTGGGGGGAACGTCCATTACACGAACGTAGCAGTTTTGTGCAGCAAGCCTACGCGGCATTAGAAGATGCAGAAGAAAGCATGGCAATGTTGATCAGCCGTGAAATGGGTAAAGATAACCGCCGCGCGGGCTATGAAGCCAGTGGTACTTTACATGGTGGCCGTTATTTAGCCGCCGAAACCGCCAAAGCCTTTGCTAGCCAACGCTTAGCGGGCAATAGTGAAATTCAATATCGCCCTGTCGGCACCGTTGCCGTAATTTCACCGTGGAACTATCCCCTAGCGATGGCGAACAATTTAATCGTACCCGCGCTGGTTGCAGGTAATAGCGTTATTTTAAAACCTTCTGAAGAAACGCCCTTGGTGGCCGACATGCTGGTGAAAATTCTTAACGAAACCTTGCCAAAAGGCGTCTTGCAAATTGCTCACGGTGGCGGCGAAGTTGGTGAAGCCTTAGTAAAATCAAATATTAATATGGTAGCTTTTACCGGTTCATTGCAAACTGGCCGCAACATCATGGCAAATGCGGCTCCCCAATTAAAACGCTTAGTGATGGAACTGGGTGGCAACGACCCCATGATTGTTTTAGACGACGCCGATGTGCTTGAAGCCGCGCAGTTTGCCGTGGCTTCAAGTTTCGAAAACGCCGGTCAAATGTGTACTTCAACTGAACGCGTTTATGTCGACGAGAAAATTGCCGAGCAGTTTGAGAAAGCTGTGGTGAGTATCGCTTCACAATATAAAGTCGGCAGCTGGCGCGATAGCCGTGTGAACATTGGTCCTTTAGTGAATATGAAACAACATGCCAAAGTCGTTAGTCATATTCAGGATGCGCTTGAGAAAGGCGCGACGCTACTCTTAGGAAATAAAGAGTTTGGCGACAAGAAGCCTCTACTGCCTTTTATTCCACCAACGGTTATTAGCAATATTAAGCCGAGCATGAAAATTGAAAGCGAAGAAACGTTTGGTCCTGTCGTCGCTATCGACCGCTTCGGTTCTTTGGATGACGCTATAAAGCGCGCCAACGACAGCGTGTATGGATTAGGTGCTGTCGTTTTCGGTGAACGTGATGCTAAAAAAGTTGCCCAACAACTACAAGCCGGCATGATCGGCATTAACCAAGGTGTTGGTGCTGGCGGTGATGCACCTTGGGTTGGCGCAAAGCAAAGCGGTTTTGGCTTTCATGGTTCAGTAGAAGGCCATCGTCAATTTACCCAAGTCACTGTGATTAATCATTAATAAGGGGAGTAATATGAATACCAAAGATTTTTATGTCGTCGCTCGTGAACCCGGTGCTGAGAATCCCTCATTGCCAACGTGGACAAGCCACAGCGAAAACCCTACTGGACTTGCGCTGGCAGCGCCGTTGATGGTTTCGCGTAAAGAGATTCCAGAAGTGCCAGGCACGTTTCAACTTTTGAATGTTTTTTCACCAGAAGAATGCCAAGCCTTTATTGATGCCACAGAAGCACTCGGTTATTTACCCGATGCGCCGGTGTCTTTATCGCGAGACGTTCGTCACAATGACAACGTCACTTGGGTTGTGGATAAAACAACCGATGAACTTATTTGGCAACGCTGTGCACACTTAATGCCTGCGCCTGCTTCAACCGACACAAGTTTAACCGACCCTGATAATGTATTTAGCGGCAGACAGTCTGTCGGCATTAACGCGCGTTTTCGTTTTTATCGTTATAAGGAAGGTGATTTCTTTAAATTTCATACTGACGGCGCGTGGCCAGGCAGTCGTGTTATCGATGAAAACTTAGTGACGAATGCCTACCCTGATCGCTACAGTGAAATGAGTTTTTTGATGTTCTTAAGCGAAGATTTTGATGGCGGCGCGACCCGCTTTCGAGTGAATGGCAACGATCCGTATCAACCCGTCGGCCGTCATGCGCCGATGAAAGATATTGATATTCGTACCCCAGCAGGATCAATTCTTTGCTTCCCCCATGGTATGCATCCGCTGCACAGAGTACACAGTTCGGTACCGATCACACGCGGCACTAAATACATTGCCCGCAGTGATGTGTTGTTTAAGCAAGATTGATAACTCGGTATAAAATATATTATTTCAACTGAGAAATTGCCGTTAATAGCTGGTCATTTGTCGTCGCGTTTTTTAGCTTGCCTTTTTCGACGTCAAATTCGTCGAAGAACTTAGCCACCGACAAATCCGCTTTAACGTTCATACCAAAATACGGTGCTGAACCTTTAGCGGCAGCCAGAACACCACCAGCGCCGCCTTGGCCCGGTGAAGTGGCTAGTAATACCGTCGGTTTATCTTGATACACTTTCGTATCAATGCGAGACGTCCAGTCGAACAGGTTTTTATAAGCCGCAGTATAAGAACCGTTATGTTCAGCAAAAGAAATTATTACGGCGTCGGCGGCTGAGATTTTATTATAAAAATCGTGAGCCAATTGTGGAATGCCCGAGTCGTTTTCACGGTCGCTGCTATAAATTGGCATTTCATAATCGTTCAGATCAATTAAATCTATCTCAGCATGTTCGAGCAAACTGGATGCATAGGTCACTAATGCCTTATTAATAGAAGAACGGCTATTACTGGCGGCAAAGGCTAATACTTTCATGATTTGTCTCTCTGTTAAGTTCTGGGTTAGTTCTGGATTAAATTCGATTTTATCTAACCATATTAGATTAACCTTATTAAAAGATTAATAAGTTAAATGTAGAATCATTGTTTCTATAGGACGACTAATCAGCCAGCGCGCGAATAAACCTATTTGGTAGCTATACGCATCTGTTATTGGCACTCTGTTCATGGCATCGGTATGATCCATTCATTAATCAATAAGAGAATTAAGCATGAGTCAGCAAGGACAATTTTCACTTCTCAATAAACGACGATTTCTGCCCTATTTTTTAACCCAAGCATTAGGCGCTTTTAACGACAACCTGTATAAAAACGCGCTGTTATTATTAATCACCTTTGGCGGCATCAGCGCGCAAAGTGATTCGGCGTTATTAACCAATTTAGCCGCCGGTTTATTCATTCTTCCTTTCTTTTTATTCTCTCCTATTGCTGGTCAAATTGCTGATAAGCTAGAAAAATCGACGCTCATTCGCTGGGTTAAAGGTTTCGAAGTTATCATTATGGCCTTAGCCGCTAGCGCCATGTTAATGGGCAATATTACCATGATGATGGTGCTACTGTTTCTTATGGGAATGCAGTCTGCCATTTTTGGCCCAGTGAAATTCGCCTTGTTACCCCAACAGCTAAATGATGAAGAGTTGGTGGGGGGTAACGCCCTGGTTGAAATGGGTACTTTTTTAGCAATTTTGATTGGCACTCTTACCGCCGGTATTTTCTTCGATTTTGAACAAGGTCAATATTGGATCGCTGGGGGCATCGTTTTCTTCGCGATCTTAGGATTCATATCCAGCCAATATATTCCCCGAGCAGCCGCCAACGATCCCAACTTAAACATTAACTGGAACCCCTTCACGGAAATGGTGAATACCCTTAGACAAGCGCGCGCAGACCGTTCGGTGTATTTATCAATTTTGGCGATCAGTTGGTTTTGGTTTATCGGCGCGAGCTATTTAACTCAGTTCCCTAATTTTGCTCGTGACTACCTAGGAGGCTCGACTCAAGTAGTCACCTTATTGCTCACTCTTTTTTCTCTGGGTGTCGCAATCGGTTCGTTATTATGTGAAAAACTGTCAGGTCGTAAAATTGAATTAGGTATCGTCCCTATCGGCTCGATCGGCATGAGTATTTTTGGCATCGATTTGTATTTTTCTGTCACAGGTATTCAAGTAATCGACGGTATGAACGCCATGGTATTTATTCAACAAGCTGAGAACTGGCGTTTAATGTTTGATATTGCGATGGTTAGCGCTTTTGGTGGTTTATTTGTAGTGCCACTTCAAGCCTTGATTCAACATAGAAGTGACGACAAAAATCGCTCTCAAATTATAGCCGCCAATAACATGCTTAATGCCATTTTCATGGTCGCCAGCGCTGCCATGGGTATCCTTGCCTTGGTGGTGATTGAACTGACAATTCCTGAATACTTTTTAGTATTGGCCCTAATGAACATTGTGGTTGCCGCTTATGTTTATTCACGCGTGCCCGAATTTGTTTTACGCTTCTTTATTTGGATGCTGGGGCATACTCTTTATCGAGTGCAACATAAGGGCTTAGACAATATTCCAGAAACTGGGGCGGCCATATTAGTGTGCAACCAAGTTAGTCTTATCGATGCCATGCTGATTGCGGGCACGTATCACCGCCCTATTCGCTTTGTAATGGATCGCAGTATTACCGAGAAGAAAGGTTTGAAAACCTTTTTCAAAATGGCTAATACCATTCCTATTTGCTCGCCGACAGCCAACATTGATATGTATGAACATGCCTTTAAACAGATAAAAGAAGAATTGGATCGTGGCGAAATTATTTGTATTTTCCCAGAAGGAAAACTAACCACCGATGGCAAGGTAGATACCTTTAAAGCAGACATCGAACGCCTATTAAAAGAGTCTCCTGTGCCAGTGGTGCCTATGGCATTGAACGGTATGTGGGGCAGCCTCTTTAGCCATAAAGTAACGTTAACGGCTGGGCCATTACACGCGGCTGAAACAGCCACCGCAGCGTCATTAGAAAAGGAGGTTAAAAAACTTTTAACTCACTCATAGATTAGTGACGAACTCGCAGCGCTTAATATGCGATGATGTGCGCTCTTTTCATCATCACCTATTAAGCGACTTTTCATGCCAAACAGCTCATGGCTACCCGTTACACTGCTCATTATGCTAACCGCCATTGCCCCAACTCTCTGGGGCACTACGTACATTATTACAACTGAATTATTACCGGCAGACCGCCCTTTTATTGCGGCTTTCTTACGTTTACTGCCTGCCGGAATTATTTTAGTACTGATCAGTCGTCATTTGCCCAAGCGTGATGAATGGCTGCGAATCGCTATTCTAGCGACCTTAAACTTTGCTATTTTTCATGTTTTATTATTCACCGCAGCCTACCGTTTACCCGGTGGATTAGCCGCCGTTGTCGGCGCGATACAGCCATTAATGATGATGTTTTTGATTTGGTTTGTGGATAATCGTAAACCTGCCTCCCTGGCACTGGTAGCCAGTATTGTGGGGGTATTTGGCGTGGCCGTACTGTTATTATCTCCCAGCTCAACGTGGGATTTTATCGGTATTCTGGCGGCGACGATTGGTGCCATGTTAATGACCTGCGGTGTTTTTCTTGCCCGTCGCTGGCGCACGGATATGCCACTACTGGCGTTCACGGGTTGGCAGTTATTAATTGCTGGTATCATGTTAGCGCCCTTTGCGTGGTTGATCGACCCTCCTCTATTGACGCTAACGACCAACAACATGTTGGGTTATGGTTACCTTTCTCTCTTTGGAACGACCTTAGCGTATGTTTTATGGTTTAACGGCATCGCCAAGCTTTCGCCCGTCGCAGTGTCTTCCCTAGGTTTATTAAGCCCTATTTCCGCCGTTATTCTTGGCTGGATCGTGCTTGATCAAAGTATTACCGGCTTTGCTTTGATGGGCCTAATTGCGGTGCTTGGCAGCGTCCTAACAGTACAGTGGGCCTTAGCCCCAAAGAAAATACCGAATCCGATACGTTAATCTAAACTAAGATCCGACTGCCATCATTTAGTCATACACCGTCGTTAAGCTTACACCCACATCAACTTTTTAATGGCATGGCGGGCTTAACAATGAAAAACACCGTATCACACTCACGATTACCCTCAATTGCGCTGTTAACCGTATTACTGGGTTCACTGCTCACAGCCTGTGGTGGATCTAAGGCTAATAACGACGCCGCCCAAGAAGACAATTCACCCGAACAATCGCTAGCGGTAAGCAATGTTCAAGTAGGCCCAAGACCTTATTTTTTAATTGCGGATCTTGCCAGCAGTGATTTAAAGACTGCGTTAGAAAGCTGTTCTGAAATGCCCTTTAAGAAAACAGATTTTTCCATTGGTCACCGCGGCGCGGCCATGCAGTTTCCTGAACATACCAAAGAATCCTACAGTGCAGCCGCGAGAATGGGGGCAGGCATTATAGAATGTGATGTCACCTTTACGCGCGATAAAGAACTGGTCTGTCGTCACTCTCAATGCGATCTACATACCACGACAAACATATTAGACACGGCGTTAGCCGACAAGTGCTCAATCCCCTTCACACCCAGTGATGGAACTAACCCTGCCAGTGCACAATGCTGCACCAGCGATATCAGTTTAGCGGAATTCAAAACATTAACAGGCAAAATGGATGGTGCGAACCCTGAAGCAACAACCATCTCAGAATATTTAAAGGGCACGGCAGACTGGCGCACTGATGGCTACGCAAGTCGCGGTACATTGATGACCCATAAAGAAAGCATTGAGTTATTCAAACAACTCAATGTAAAAATGACTCCAGAATTAAAATCAGCAGCGGTCACAATGCCTTTTGATGGTTTTAGCCAACAAGATTATGCGCGCAAAATGTTAAACGAATATCAAGACGCCAATGTACCTTCTGCTAATGTATTTCTACAGTCGTTTAATCGTGACGATGTTTTATTTTGGATCACAGAAAACCCGTCCTTTGGCGAGCAAGCGGTATTTTTAGATGAGCGTATGGGGGATCCAAGTTTTGAAGTCTCTGCTGACGATATGAATCTGTTATTTGCCAATGGCGTCCGTTATGTTGCACCACCTTTATGGGCCTTAGTCGGCCTAGACAGCGATAATAATTTAATCGAGTCGGAATATGCGAAGCGTGCGAAAGCAGCAGGATTAAAAATAATCACTTGGACACTAGAACGATCAGGTCCATTAAGCGGACAAGGCGGTTGGTATTATCAATCGATCTCAAAGGCCACGAATACGGATTCTGATATGCTGGTATTATTAGACTTTTTAGCAAAAACCGTAAAAGTTGAAGGCGTATTTTCAGATTGGGCTGGCACCGTTAGTTATTATGCAAGCTGTATGAATTTAAAATAGACGGGATAAAAGACTAGTCTTGTTGACGGGTTCGTTTGCGAAATTGAACGCCACATTCTTGATCGACTAACATGATCATACTGTAACGCTTCTTGTCCATCTTGATATAGCTGGCGACTTCTTTTTTACGCGATGGGTGATGTATTTTTTGTACGACAGCAGGATGAAATACCTCACCCTTTTTGAAATAAGAAGCTGCTTTTTTATTAGCCGCGGCTATGGCATCACCATCACGACATTCAGCCACTGCGCTATAGGGTGACACAGCCGCCCATAAACAAATGACGATGGCTAACAGCCTTGTGGGCTTATAGTGAATGGGCCTGCATAAGCGGGCCATCATTTTGCTATCCTCATTCTACTCTGCTCATTGGTCATCACTTCTTCTCTGTTCATCCCTTCATAGTGAGTTAACGGCCATTAGTGCGTTAGCTTGACGACTGATTCCCATAGGGTTTGGATAAACCGACCTAGTTTGTATATAATATGCGCGCTCTAATTGAGCCTGCTATTGAGAGCAGATTTGAACAATGCTCTGGTTTTACGTTCCAGACCGCAATAAAAGGAAAGATCAATGTCTGAGCAAACTGCTCCTGTCGTCGTATGCGCGATGTATAAGTTCGTTACCCTAGAAAATTTTGAAGCACTGCGCCAACCGTTATTAGAAGCAATGGAAGCCAATGAAGTTCGAGGCACTCTACTAATTGCCCAAGAAGGCATTAACGGTACCGTTGCTGGCTCTCGCGAAGGTGTCGACGCTCTGCTTGCATGGTTGGCCACCGATGAGCGCCTTGATAACATCGTGCATAAAGAATCCTACGACGAAACCATGCCTTTCTACCGCACTAAGGTGAAGTTAAAGAAAGAAATTGTCACTATGGGCATCGAAGGCATCGACCCTAAGCAGGTAGTCGGCACTTACGTTAAGCCACAAGACTGGAATGCTTTAATCTCCGATCCCGACGTGGTGTTGATTGATACCCGCAATGATTACGAAGTTCAAATCGGCACCTTTCAGGGCGCAATCAACCCGAATACCGAAACCTTCCGTGAATTCCCACAGTACGTAAAAGAGAACATGGACCCGACTAAGCAAAAGAAAGTCGCCATGTACTGTACGGGCGGTATTCGCTGTGAAAAGTCGACGGCCTATCTGAAAGAGCAAGGCTTTGACGAGGTGTATCACCTGGAAGGGGGCATTCTTAAATACCTAGAAGAAGTGCCAAAAGAAGACACCTTGTGGGAAGGCGAATGCTTCGTTTTTGATAACCGCGTAGCGGTGAACCACGATTTAGAAAAGGGCCAATACGACCAATGCCACGCATGTCGCTACCCCATTACGGAAGAAGAAAAAATAAGCGCTGATTATCTACAAGGTGTTAGCTGCCCACATTGCATCGATAGCTACAGCGATGAACAGCGCGAGCGTTTTAAGCAACGCGAATTGCAAATGCAACTGGCCAAGCAACGGGGCGAAGATCACCTAGGCGCGGATGTTAAAGAAACCGTCGCCAAGCATCGCCAAGATAAGATGCGTTTCCGCGAAGAGCAGCGCTCAAAAAACTAAACCGTAAAGTTTTGAGCCTAGTAAGCTTCTCTGATGATCTAGCAGTGGGATGCATTCTTGCATCTCACTTCTTCCTGCTATCTAATGCCCTTATTAACAATTTCATCTTTTGATTTATTCTCGGAGAAATACCATGGGCAACCATGCAAAAAAAGAATTCACCCCACTTCGCATCGCTGTATTAACGGTATCCGATACCCGTAACGATCAAAACGATACCTCTGGAAAATACCTAGTAGACGCCCTGCAAGACGCGGGTCACCACTATGAAGATAAAATCATTGTAAAAGACGATATTTATCAAATTCGTGCCATAACGTCTGCTTGGATCGCCAGTAATGACGTGAACGTTATTCTATTAACCGGTGGCACAGGCTTCACTAGCCGCGACTCAACACCAGAAGCCGTTGTTCCGCTATTAGACAAAACGATTGAAGGCTTTGGCGAATTATTTCGTCATCTTTCGTACGCGGATATCGGTACTTCTACGGTGCAATCACGCGCTTTAGCAGGCCTTGCCAACAATACGCTGGTCGTGTGTATGCCTGGTTCAACTGGGGCTTGCGACTTGGCTTGGAAAGGCATTTTGCTAGAACAGTTAGATTCTCGTCACTCTCCTTGTAACTTTGTTCCTCACTTGGCCACTGACGGCCCTTACTGTGATGGCAAATAATACCTAGAATTTACTTAATGGGATAAGCACTTTGGAACTCTTTATCGCCATCCTTGTGTTTGGTTTATCTGCCGGCATTACTCCTGGCCCTAATAACATCATGCTCATGACTTCGGGCATGAACTTTGGCATCAAAAATAGCATGCCTCACATGTTAGGCATCTGCATCGGCTTCCCTGTGATGGTCATTTTAATTGGCTTAGGTTTCAGTATCGTCTTCGAGCATTATCCCGCCCTGCATGAAGTGATTAAAATTATTGGAGTAGCCTACTTAATGTATTTATCTTGGCTTATTGCCAGTGCTGACCCCGATAAATTAGAAGGTAAAAAGTCTAAGCCCTTTACGTTTATACAAGCCGCACTGTTTCAGTGGGTAAATCCAAAAGCTTGGGTAGTCGCAACCAGTTCTATTTCGGCCTACACAATATTGAACGATAATATTTATGGGCAGGTATTAATCATTGCAGGGGCTTTCTTTTTCGCGGCACTGACAACAGCCAGTACTTGGCTGGTATTTGGCAAGGCTATAAAACACGTGCTACAAAGTGCCAAGCAGCAAAGGCTGTTCAATATAACAATGGCACTGGTTTTAGTCGCGTCGGTATTCCCAGCCATACGTCAGTTATATCAGCAGTACTTAAACTAAAAAACCTATGCATTAAGTGACCGATAACATTCACTAACTGGCCATTTAAACGCAGCAATTGGGACGTAGTAATTCAGAAGTTTTGATTTAAAGAAGAACGCTCTTCTATTGAAAAGAAGAACGTTTTTGAACGCTGGATTTAATCCGCCTTATGCTCACGTGCAAGATAATCATGCGACTGCATTTCTAACATACGGGAAGTGGTGCGTTGGAAAGCAAAATCCAAACTACCCCCGGTATACATCTCATGAATAGGCGCATCCGCTGACATAATCACTTTTACACCACGATCATAAAACTCATCAATTAAATTGATATAACGACGCGCTAAATCGTCATTCTTCACACCCATCACAGGAACATTAGAAATCAATATGGCGTGATACAGCTTACCCAATTCAATATAATCATTCTGAGATCGCGGACCATCACACAGACCTTTAAAATCAAACCAAGCAACATCGTCACACACCGCTTTTAGCGGGATATTACGACCTAAAATTTCAATATCAACATTAAACTCAACGTGTTTAACATCAGGAATAAGGCTTTCAAAACTTTTTTGCAAGCTTGATTCAGCAGAACCGTCTAACGGATAATGATAAAGTTCAGCTTGCTCCAATGTCCGTAAACGGTAATCAATACCGCTATCGACGTTGACCACATCGGTGTATTTATTTAAAAGTTTTATCGCGGGTAAAAAGCGCTCTCGCTGTAAACCATTTTTATACAAACCATCGGGTACAATATTTGACGTAGAGACCAGTGTCACCCCACGGGCAAACAACTCTTCCATCAAGCCCCCTAGAATCATCGCATCACCAATATCAGACACAAAAAACTCATCAAAACAGATAACAACCGCTTCTTTCGAAATTTGCTCAGCAATCGCAGTGAGTGGATTTTTAATGCCTTCTAAGGCGGTGAGATCGTTATGAACTCGCTGCATAAAACGGTGAAAGTGAGTACGCATTTTACGTTCAAATGGCAGCGCATCATAGAAAGTATCGACTAGATAGGTCTTACCGCGGCCAACGCCACCCCAGAAGTACAAACCTTGAATCGGTATTTTCTGTTTCTTAGAAAAGACCTTGCGAAAAGATTTATTTTTCTTCGATTTCTCGTAGCTAGTGACCAAATCATCGTACAAACGCTGAAGGTGCTTTACCGCTTTTTCTTGATCGGCATCATACGAAAAATCATCACGTTTTAAATCTTCTTGGTAGAGTTCTAAGGGCGTAGACAATGGAAGTTCCTCGTTATGATGTTCTGAAATAATGTGATGATTGGCGTATATAAGGTGTGCAATTTAGCTGAAAATCACTAAGTTTGATAGTATTCCCAGCATTCATACGATGAATGCTTCTGTGTTAGATCACTCGAACAATTAATGACACGAATTAAATCGTCACGTTTTAACAGTATTCTCGCTTTTCGAAGGTGAATAAACGCCTAATGCGTGTCTAAAGACGAAGGTGCTCCATCGACGGTGTCAGTCATGTTCAATATCAACTTCTCATTTTTTAATAGTTTGTGACGATATTGCCGAGGTGTCATACCTGTATTTTTTTTAAAATACTCACGAAAATTAGCACGATCATTAAACCCACACATTACTGCAATTGCTTGAATACTTTTCTGGCCTGACGGTAATAATTCCATTGCCATTTGTAGAATATACTCTTGTTTTATTTGCCTAAAACTGGTGCCTACTAGCTGTAATTTACGCCGTAGCGTACGACTACTTACGTTCATCACTAGCGCCACAGTGTCTAACGAGCTGTTGTGGATATCAAGTTGTGCAAGTTCTGATTTCACCCTCCAAGAAATATCTTGTTGAAAGCTATTAGAGACTCGCTCTAATTCCAGTGAACAACTATTTAAAGTTTGCTGTCGGCTAATTGAATTAGCTAAAGGCAGAGATTGATGCATGATTTCTTTGCTGATTAATATTTTACCGTGCTCGCAACCAAAGCTAATGGGGCAATTAAATAGGCGTTGATAATCATCGCTGTTGTTAGGTTTACTATAAGGAAATTCTAAAGCATAAAATGCAAAGTTATTCATGGTTAATGATGAAAATTGAACTTTGAACGAAGCCAGCATAATTTCATAAGCGTAAACGGCATTCACAGGGTAGGCAATATCTTCACGACGTTGAATATCTATATGATAAAGATCACCTTTAAGCTGAGGGATTAAATTAAATCGACTTCTTAATAAAGAGCGATATTCACTTGCCGTTTGCATCGCCTGCCCTAATGTGTGACTGCAAACGAGAGCATTGCTTATTAACCCCCAGCGCGACAAATTTAATGCTTTACCCAGCTCAAGTCCAGAATTGGGCAGCAGGCGATAAATATTGCGATAAATAATATCAAATTGCCCTAGGCTCACTAATAAATCATGCCTTTTAAGCTGCTCTTCTTTGATACCTGTTCCCATTAGCCACTGAGATGCAAGTAACCCTTTCTCTCTCGAAAACCGATTAATTAAATACAATTCTGCGGTTGGATAAATAGCGTGCTGGCGATTTGAACTCATATAAAACCCGATTAACTGGCCATATTTAATGGATATTAGGCCATTTGGAAATTATTTAATAGCTTGTTTTAGATCATTTTTGTGTAATTAAGACTTAACGAATGCGGAGAAAATAATAAGATGAACAAAGAAATTAAATACAATGAAAATTTATCGCCAAAAGAGGCCAACAAACGTATACAAATCATTCGTCAAACGATTATTGCTGATGGCGATAAATGGCGTAATAAATACCCCTTATTAGCTAATAATAATTTGATTGGCATGAGCATATTAGTGTTTTCTTTGGTGGGTATGATGATTGGCGCTTATGGATATCTTGAGCTGAACTGGTCTGCTTGGTTTGTTATACCTTTTCTAGCATTTTTTAGCTCTTTATCTCATGAACTGGAGCATGACTTAATTCATTGGCAGTATTTCAAAAATAGAAAAACGGTTCATCACTTAATGCTGTTTATCGTATGGTTAATGCGCCCAGGAACCATAAACCCTTGGTTTCGACGTAAACTGCACTTTTTACATCATAAAACGTCAGGTACCGAAAAAGATATAGAAGAACGTGGCGTCAGTAATGGCATGAAATACGGTCCATTACGCTTTTGGGTCATGATGGATACCTTTATTCCTAACGTGTTTAAAGTCATGTTTTTAGCGCCTAAAGGTGAGAAAATTAAAAGAGTCATCGGCATCTTAATTGCAAACCTGCCTTTTGGTGTTATTTCTGTATGCCTTTGGTATGGCGTTATAGGGTTTCATGGTGCAAACCTCATTGCAGATGCCCTGGGTACAACCATTATTTGGAGTGAGTGGATGCTTACCAATGTTAACTGGATGACCAGCCTTGTTATTGTATGGATTGCGCCTTTCTATTTACGTTCATTTTCTATTAATGTCATAACCTCTAATATGCATTATTACGGAAATGTAACCAATACGATCGAAGAAACTCAAGTATTGAATCATCCCATTTTTTGGCCACTTCAAGCCTTTTGTTTCAACTTTGGTAGCACTCATGGGATCCACCATTTTGTCGTGAAAGAGCCCTTCTATATTCGACAGCTAACCGTTAAAGCAGCGCATAAAGTCATGCGTGAAAATGGGGTGAGGTTCAATGACTTTGGTACATTTACCCGTGCTAATAATTATTTCACGCCGGACCAGCAATCACGCAATCTAGCCAAAGTATAACGAATACTGTGTTTCTAACCGGCTAGCTAGATCAGCACTCATACTAGCATGAGTGCTGATCGTTCTGTTCCATCCTCAATCTGTAAACATTATCACTGCCGCTAGCGAGAGCTTTCACTAATATTTAATAAATCGTCCAAAAATGATTTTTTTAAATCAATTAAGCGTCCATGAAAAAAATGGCCCGTTTCTTCAAAAATATGAAAGTGCGGCTGAGGGGTTAATAAATCGACCCAATGCTCGACTTCATCAAAAGGCACGACCTCATCAGCATCCCCCATATAAATGTGGCTTTCGAATTCAAAGGGTAATATAGAAGGTGCATCAAAGTGATGAACGGCGGGGGCAATTAAAAACAGACCATTAACCTTCTCAGGGCAATGACCCGCATACAAACAGGCAACACCTGCACCGAACGAAAAACCCGCCAACAATACGGTATTCCAGCCCAATTCATTGATCGCGTAATCTATCACGACACCAAGATCATCTTGTTCACCCTTACCATGATCATGCTGACCTTCACTTTGGCCAACGCCACGAAAGTTAAAGCGAAGAGTATCAAGGCCTTGCTGCGACGCTCCACGGACTAACGTAGTGACCACTTTATTATCCATAGTACCTGCGTACAGTGGGTGAGGATGGCACATAATAAAGCCGCGCTTACCTTTGATATAATCACCCGGTGAATCACTTGGAAGCGTCTGCTGCCCTAGCCTAATGTCCAACTTACCCGCTGGACCTGCAAGGGTTACAGGAGTTTCCGACCAAGTCTTAACTGACATTTATTAAACCTTCTTGTTTGCGGTGAATGGTAGAAGCAATTGATCAAAGTTTCCACATAGCCTTATACCTAAACGTTATTAGAATCATCTTTTTATATACCCCAGCTCTTGGTATAGTGGTGGTATCTGGGGGATGCATCTTAAAACAGATTTGATTTGCTTCCTGCTATTAATTTTTAATCAACTCCGAAAGCGATTATGACTGAGTATAACCTGACTCACCTAAAACAATTGGAAGCTGAAAGCCTCCATATCATCCGCGAAGTAGCTGCCGAATTTGATAATCCGGTAATGATGTACTCCGTCGGTAAAGATTCTGCGGTCATGCTGCATTTAGCGCAAAAAGCGTTTTTTCCTGGCAAGCCTCCGTTCCCATTAATGCACGTCGATACCTTGTGGAAGTTCAAGGAAATGATCGAGTTCCGTGACATGATGGCGAAGAAAGTTGGCATGGACTTAATCGTTCATACCAACCCTGAAGGTAAGGCTGACGGAGTAGGACCTTTTACACACGGTTCTTCAAAGCATACTGACATCATGAAGACTCAGGCACTTAAGCAAGCGCTAGACAAATACGGCTTTGATGCTGCATTTGGTGGAGCACGTCGTGATGAAGAAAAATCTCGTGCGAAAGAACGTGTTTATTCTTTCCGTGACGAAAACCACCGTTGGGACCCGAAAAATCAACGTCCTGAATTGTGGAACATCTATAACGGTAAAGTGAACAAGGGCGAGAGCATCCGTGTTTTCCCATTGTCTAACTGGACCGAGCTCGACATCTGGCAGTACATTTACTTGGAAGGCATCGAAATTCCAGGTTTGTACCTAGCAGAAGAACGCCCAGTGGTAGACCGTGATGGCATGCTAATCATGGTTGATGATGAGCGTATGCCTATGAGAGAAGGCGAAACTCCAGAAATGAAGATGGTTCGCTTCCGTACTCTTGGCTGCTACCCATTAACAGGCGCTGTGGAATCGACTGCAAATACATTGCCTGAAATTATTCAAGAAATGTTGTTAACCACTACGTCTGAACGTCAGGGCCGTGCGATTGATCACGACTCTTCCGCGTCTATGGAAAAGAAAAAGCAAGAGGGTTACTTCTAATGTCACACCAATCAGAATTGATTGCAGAAGATATCCTTGGCTATCTAAAGCTGCACGAAAACAAACAAATGTTGCGCTTTTTAACCTGCGGCAACGTAGATGACGGTAAATCGACTTTGATCGGCCGTCTTCTTTATGATTCCAAAATGATCTTTGAAGATCAGCTAGCGGCCATCGAAAGTGACTCGGCTAAATCCGGTACTCAAGGCGACAAGATCGACCTTGCGTTATTGGTAGATGGTCTAGCCGCTGAACGTGAACAAGGCATTACGATTGATGTTGCTTACCGTTATTTCTCTACCGAGAAGCGTAAGTTCATCATCGCTGATACCCCAGGACACGAACAATATACTCGCAACATGGCAACCGGTGCATCTACCTGTGACCTAGCGATTATCTTGATCGATGCGCGTTATGGCGTACAGACGCAAACCAAACGTCATTCTTACATTGCTTCATTGCAAGGTATCAAGCACGTTGTTGTTGCGATCAACAAGATGGATTTGATGGACTTTAGCGAAGAACGCTACAACGAAATCAAAGAAGATTATTTAGCCTTCGCTAAGAACCTAAATATTCCTGATATTCAGTGTGTACCTTTATCGGCCCTAGACGGCGATAACATTGTGAACCGCTCAACGCGTTCACCTTGGTATACCGATAAGACCTTGATGGAAATTTTGAACACCGTAGAAGTGTCTGAAGATAAGAATCTTGAAAACTTCCGCTTCCCTGTTCAATACGTTAACCGTCCTAACCTCGACTTCCGTGGTTTTTGCGGAACGGTTGCTTCTGGTAAAATTCGCCCAGGCGACAGCGTTATGGCATTGCCATCGCGTAAAACCAGCACTGTTGATAAAATCGTAACGTACGATGGCGATCTAGACGAAGCCTTCAATGGCCAAGCTGTAACGATCACCCTGAAAGACGAAATTGACGTTTCTCGTGGCGATATGTTGGTTCACATCGATGATCTACCTACGGTTTCGAACAAAGTGAACGCCGACATCGTATGGATGGCCGAAGCTGAGTTAGTCGCCGGTAAGCAGTTCGATGTTAAGTTCTCGTCTTCAATGACTCAAGGTGCTGTGAGCAAGATTCACCACCGTGTAGACGTTAATACGATGGAACAGCACCCTGCCGCTGAAGTTAAATTGAACGAGATTGCGCTATGTGAGTTAACACTTACTAAGCCTATGTCGTTTGATGCGTATAAGAACAACCGCGCAACCGGTGCTTTCATCATCATCGACCGCCTAACCAACGTTACTGTTGGTGCAGGTATGGTAGTGGGCGAAGCACAAGATAGCGAAGGCGATACAACAGCCGTTTCTGCTGAAGATAAAGCCAAGCGTTTTGGTCAGTTACCCGCGATCGTAGCGATCAATGGCACTAACCCAGAGGTTATTGCACAAGCACTTGACCGTCGTTTATTCGAAATGGGCAAGGTAGCGGCAATCGCAACTGACGCACAAGCGCATATCTTGAAAGAAGCTGGCTTAATCGCATTGGTAGCCGGTGGTGCAGATGATGCAAGCATCAGCCTAGCCGCTGACGAAGACAGCCTAGACAGCATGATTGCTAACCTACAAGAGAAAGGCATCATTTAAGTTTCTCTTAAGAGAGAAGCTTAAAGACGAGCCCTACCTTGTAGCTAGTAGCTGCTAAAAAAGCGCTCTACGGACCTAGAAATAGGTCAGTAGAGCGCTTTTTTTATGCCTGCTCACTTATCAATGAC
>JBNMQK010000032.1:0-20003 GCA_051278005.1 Oleispira sp.
GCATTTAAACGGCGGCCTAAATCGGGGCGTTGTAAATACTGCGAGCGATCATTCACTTGACTATGAACATTGAAACAGTGCGCTTCTATATCCGTTTGCAATTGCTCAGTATCTAACGGTAAATGCACCGCATCTTGCGCCTGAGCATGCGCTAGCTGAAACGCTAATAAATGCTTAGTCGGTACACTGATACCTGCGCGACCCAACCCAATGCGGGCTGCAGTATATTGACGCAATACGTGCCAAGGGTTGTCGATAGTATGTGCTGATTTATTGTCTATTAATTTTTCTTGATCGTTTTTTTGATTATGTGTCATTCGAGGCTTGCTATCGTCCATCACTTTTTCTCCAACATATTATTCAATGATGCTGAGAAAGCCGGTGGCAAGGAATCGTTTAAAACGCAGTTATGTACGTCATCGAAAATATTCATTTTTTCTAACCAGTGCTTAAACTCAGGCGCAGGATCTAAGCCTAAAACTTTACGCGCATAAAGGGCGTCGTGAAAAGATGTGGTTTGATAGTTCAACATAATGTCATCTGAACCCGGTATGCCCATAATAAAAGTACAACCCGCCACCCCTAATAAGGTTAATAAGTTATCCATATCATTTTGATCAGCATCAGCGTGATTGGTATAACAAACATCACAGCCCATCGGCAGGCCTAATAACTTGCCACAAAAATGATCTTCTAATCCTGCACGAATAATTTCTTTACCATTAAATAAATACTCAGGGCCGATAAAGCCGACCACCGTATTCACGAGTAATGGATTAAATTTTCTCGCCACAGCATACGCACGGGTTTCACAGGTTTGAAGATCCAGACCATGATGAGCATTCGCCGATAATGCACTGCCTTGTCCGGTTTCAAAATACATCACGTTATTACCTACCGTGCCACGGTTAAGCGATAACGCGGCTTGCTCTGCTTCGGCCAAGATTGCGAGGTCAAAACCAAAACTTGAATTCGT
Organism: Oleispira sp.; assembly: GCA_051278005.1. Classification (GTDB taxonomy): domain Bacteria; phylum Pseudomonadota; class Gammaproteobacteria; order Pseudomonadales; family Oceanobacteraceae; genus Oleispira. The sequence continues at coordinate 977 of JBNMQK010000032.1, forward strand.
CGCTTGTGTGCCCGCAATCGATTGGAAAACCAAATCAACAGGCGCGCCCTGCTCAATCGCTTCTAACGTATTGGTAACGTGCGTTAAGACACACGACTGGGTTGGAATTTCATATTTCTGAATCACATCGTCCATTAACTGCATTAGCTTAATCGCTTGGCCAACGTTATCGGTGGCAGGATTAATACCCAATACCGCATCACCACTGCCGTATAACAAACCGTCTAATAAACTGGCGGCAATACCCGTCACATCATCGGTCGGATGGTTAGGCTGTAAGCGGGTGGATAACGCGCCCGGCAAACCAATCGTATTGCGGAAGGCGGTTATTACGTGGCATTTTTTCGCGACTAAAATAAGATCTTGATTACGCATAATCTTACTCACCGCCGCCGCCATCTCTGGCGTAATACCGGGCCTTATTTGGGCAAGCACTTCGGGCGTTGCTAAATCACTCAGTAACCAATTCCGAAAATCACCGACCGTTAGATGAGAGATTAATGAGAACGCCACAAGATCATGATCATCAACGATCAGCCGCGTTACCTCATCTGCTTCATAAGGAATTAATAAATCCTCTAAAAACGTTTTCAACGGCAATTCGGCTAATAACATTTGAGCAACGGCACGCTGCTCAGAGTTTTCTGCAGCAACCCCCGCCAAGCGATCTCCAGAGCGGGCAGGCGTCGCTTTAGCCATTAAATCTTTTAAGTCTTTAAATTCAAAAGTTCGCTGACCCAAAACATATTTATAAATTGCAGGCTGCCTGTACACTCAACGCTCTCCAACAAATCATTAACAAAAAGTAAGAACAGCAAAAGGAATACTTCTTGCTGTTTAAAATATTAGTAATACGATAACAACTGCAATATTTTACCGTTATCGAGTTTTGGCAAAGTTTTGCACTGTTTTAAATGGGATTTAATGCAGTAAACGAATCTAGACGATGGAAAATGTTCATTATGAAACCACTAGCCTCAGCAATCGCACCGAATAAGAGCAATAATTGTTTTCACCATGAAGGAATACCTTCTGGTCGAACACAAGTAGAAGCGACGGATGCCGATCAGCACGCGCACAATTTAACTAACTGGCAGCAGCAGTATGATCAAGTGAGCGCAGGCAATTTTTTTGGCCAATTAATAGAAATACAATTTGAAGGTCTGCAGTTATTCCAAGAACATACCAGTCAAGCCTTACGCCAAACCTGCAATACCTGGGATCAATCTTTATGGCTAGGCATTCCCGTCGATAAAAATAAAAGCAGTAAGATAAATGGTATGAATATCGAAAAAAATTCCATAATGTGCCGGCCGGGCAATCATCAGTTTGAATTAATCACGCCGCATGATTTCGATATTTATGGATTGGTCGTCGAGCAAGAAAAAATACGAGCGATGGCAGAAAGCCAGAGTATTTCAATCGATTGGATGTTACTCACTCAACAAGGTCGCCTCACGCTGCCGGAAAAAACAATCACCGCACTGCGCTTTGTTTTAAATAACTTACTCACCGATAACCCGATTAATAACAGTCAGCAACGACCCGCCAAACTGCAGCATGATGTTATTATGATGGCGCTACTGGAAAGTCTAGAAAATTCCCAAACTGTAAAAAGTGAGCCCGTCAGTTTTTTACATCGCCAACACATTGTCGGACAAGTGAAAGATTTTTTACGCGAACATCAAGATAGCGCCGTCACCATTAACGACTTATGTACGCTGTGTCACGTCAGTCGACGAACACTGCAATACAGCTTTGAAACCATATTAGGTATTAGTCCACTGCGCTATTTACGCTTAAGTCGACTGAATGGCGCGCGCAGAGAATTACTAACAAGCGAACAAAAGTTGATTGCCGATATTGCGGCGAAATGGGGATTTTGGCATTTAAGTCAGTTTTCACACGATTATAAGCAGCTCTTTAACGAGCTGCCATCGGTCACCCTAGGCAAGAAAAGCTAGGTAAAGCAGCTTAGTCGTCTGTAGACGGTTCAGTAGGTTCTGCAGATGGGCGTTTAAATCCCGTACTTGGAAAATGACGAACGTTCCCGGCGGGGTCATCATTCAACTGAGTGACTTTCACTACACCCGGTTTTTCCATCTCATCAATACGAATGATTGAAGGCAACGGAATAAAGCTGCGCTTTACCCCCGTAAATTCCATTTTCAACTTTTCAAAATTCGCCTTGGCTTCTACTTGGTCTTTAGCATCATCTATTTGATTTTCATCAAACAACAGCTCTTCGACTTCAACAAAACCATACATCTCACTTTGATAGATATAGCGGGTATACAAGTCATACACGTCGCCTTGGTTATTAAAGATAACGCGATAGATAGGCTCAGCAGTGGGTTTTTCGGCCATTAGGCTCAAACTCTTAAGGAAAAAGGTATTTTACCATACTTACCTGTTCAGAAAACACAGTGAACATACAACATTAGATTGTTCAGCCATTGAGCAGTATAATGTCGCGCAATTGTATCTTCATATACGTATACCCCAGATTAAAACAAGGTCGCTGAATCATGGCTAAGAAGCTGTTTATAAAAACCCACGGTTGTCAGATGAACGAATACGATTCGTCTCGTATGGCTGATATGTTGGGTGAAAGCCATGAAATGGAAATCACCGATAAAGAGTCAGAAGCAGACGTTATCTTGCTGAATACCTGCTCTATTCGTGAAAAAGCGCAAGAAAAGGTATTCCACCAGCTAGGTCGTTGGAAGCACCTAAAAGAAAAGAACCCTGATCTCATCATCGGCGTTGGCGGCTGTGTAGCAAGCCAAGAAGGCAAAGCAATTATGCATCGTGCGCCGGTGGTCGATATGGTATTTGGTCCTCAGACCTTACACCGCTTGCCTGAAATGCTGGACAAATCAGCCAATAATGAAAAAGTCGTTGATATTTCTTTCCCAGAGATCGAAAAATTCGACCACTTACCCGCCCCTAAAGTAGAAGGCGCCAGCGCGTTTGTTTCTATTATGGAAGGTTGCTCAAAATACTGTTCATTCTGCGTCGTCCCCTATACTCGCGGTGAAGAAGTGAGTCGCCCACTGCACGATGTATTGAAAGAAGTAGAAGCCATCGCCGCTCAAGGTGTACGTGAAGTAAACCTACTCGGCCAAAACGTCAACGCTTATCGCGGGGGTGTTTTCAGTGGCGCTGTTGCGGCGAGTAAAGCCAATACCAATGGCCTAGGCGTTATCATTTCTGACGCCCAAGGTAACGACATCAATAATGCGGGGGATACAGAAGACTATGCTGATTTAGCAGAACTGATAACCCGTGTTGCCGATATTGATGGCATCGACCGCATTCGTTTTACCACCTCTCACCCAATGGAATTCAGCGATAGTTTAATCGATGTCTACGCTGAGGTGCCTGAATTAGTGAGCCATTTGCACCTGCCAGTACAAAGTGGTTCTGACAAAATTTTAAGCGCCATGAAACGTGGCCACGGCCGTGACGAATATATTGCTAAAATTAAACGTATTCTGCAGATTCGACCTGACTTGTGTATGTCGTCTGATTTCATCATCGGCTTCCCTGGCGAAACCGATCAAGACTTCCAAGATACGATGAACTTGATTGCTGAGATTGGCTTTGATATGTCTTTTAGCTTCATTTACAGCGCTCGTCCTGGTACACCCGCGTCGGACCTTGCAGACGATACCCCTGAAAGCGTGAAGAAGCAGCGTTTACAAATTCTTCAAGACCGCATCAACCAACAAGCCCAAGACATCGCCCGCAAGATGGTTGGCAATATTGAAACGATCTTAGTCACGGGAAAAGCGAAAAAGCACGAAGGTCAGCTACAAGGCCGTACGGAAAATAACCGTGTAGTAAACTTCATGTCTGATGACCTTGGCCTAATCAATAAATTTGTTAAAGTATCGATCGACGAATCCTTACGCAACAGTTTGCTGGGTACGGTTATTGATCCTCATTTAGCCTATTAGATAATCAACTGACTGAAAGTGATGTTATTGATTGCTTAAGACAGCCCCCAACATTTGGAGTGTCGGTTTAGTCGCCGCACTTCGCTTGTTATCGATAGTTAGTATCTCCTTATCGCGATTGAACATAAACTTGCGAATCACCCGCAATTCAGCATAAGCTAAAGAACTACTTATCAATCGGGAGTGAGACCCAAGTTGAGCGATGAACTAGCGGTACAAAGCGAAGAGCCAGCTAACTCTAAAAATGACAGCAATAGCGCAGCCAACACGAGTGCTAAGCACGGCATCACTTTCCGGGTAGAACCAGAAGATACCAAGCGCCTTGCTAATCTATGTGGGCAACTCGATAGCCACATCAAACAGATCTCCGACCATTTCAAACTGAAAATATACAATCGTGGCTCTCGCTTTCAGATAGAGGGCAACCTCGACAAAGCACACGCCGTTAAAAACCTAATCAATCGCCTCTATCGCGAAACCCATAATGGCACAGAGATCACCCCTGACCTCATCCACTTGCTATTACGAGAAGCCAGAGCCGAATACGCCTACACTCGTAAAAACCCCAACGCTGATCACGACGAAGCCAACGTTATTAAAACCCCCCGCATGATGATTCAAGCACGGGGAGACCATCAGCAAGGCTATCTTAAAACCATTCGTGAAAACGTGCTTAACTTTGGTGTTGGCCCAGCGGGAACCGGTAAAACCTATCTGGCAGTTGCCTGTGCTATAGAAGCCTTAATGCGCGACGAAGTCAGCCGTATTTTATTAGTGCGACCCGCGGTAGAAGCAGGTGAGAAACTCGGTTTTTTACCGGGTGATTTATCACAAAAAATCGACCCCTATTTACGCCCACTCTACGACGCCCTCAACGATATGTTGGGCAGTGAGCAAGTCGAGAAACTGATCGAACGCAATGTTATTGAAGTTGCCCCTCTGGCTTACATGCGAGGCCGTACCCTTAGCCATTGCTACGTTATTCTGGATGAAAGCCAAAATACGACTCGCGAACAAATGAAGATGTTTCTGACCCGCATTGGCTTTGGCTCCAAAGCCGTAGTGACCGGAGATATTACCCAAGTCGACTTACCGCGTGGTGTACAATCGGGCTTGCGTCACGTACTCGACGTTTTGGAGGGTGTTGAAGGCATCGGCCTGACCTATTTCGCCAACTCCGACGTAGTGCGTCATCCCATGGTCCAAAAAGTGGTTGAGGCTTACGATAAGTTTGAAACCGCAGAAAAAAAACGCAAAGACGCTCAATACGCAGAAGCAAAACGCATCACCTTAGAGCAAAGCGCTCAACTGCAAGCAACCCATGCCATTCTTACCGCAACACCTGAAAGCAACCGTGAACACAATAAATAATGACTAAGCCAAATCCAACAGCATTAGACCTACAACTAGACGTTCAGATCGCAGTGGAAAAAGACAATAATCTGCCCACTGAAGAGCAACTTAATCTGTGGGTTAGGGCCGCATTAATAAGACGCACAGAACATGAAGAGCCCGAGCTAACGATTCGTATTGTTGACGAGGCCGAAAGCCAAGAATTAAACAACGATTACCGCGGCAAAGATAAACCGACTAACGTATTGTCCTTCCCATTTGAAGCACCTGCTCATGTCCCTATTCCGTTATTAGGCGACCTGATCATTTGCAAACAAGTGGTCGAACGCGAAGCGATTGAACAGGGCAAAACCTTAACGTCGCACTGGGCACACATGACCGTTCATGGTTGCTTACATCTTTTAGGTTACGATCACATAGAAAATGAAGAAGCCGAAGAAATGGAAGCTATTGAGCGAACGGTTATGGACGAACTCGGCTTTGAAGATCCTTACAAAGATGATGAAAGCACTCATTAGCGCTATCTCGACATTATTAATGGCATGTTTTTGATAGTAAATTACTATTAACTATAGAGATAATATTGATTTTACGTATTTAACCATCAGCGATACAGTGACTGTCTTAATCACTAAACCCGCGTGAAATCTTCCATGTCTTCTTCAGCGCCACATACTAGACAATCAAATCAATGCTTACCGACAGAGCCGATGGGCAATACCGCGTTAGTGGCTGAAGGGGGAGGCCAACGTGGCATCTTTACTGCTGGGGTATTAGACAGCTGGTTGCATGCAGGCTTCAACCCCTTTGATTTGTTAATAGGTACCTCTGCAGGCGCACAAAACTTATCGAGCTACATGACCTGCCAAATAGGTTTTGGCCGTCATTCGATTACCTCACTTTCAAGAGATCCCAAGTTTTTCAAACTTTCACGCACATTTATTGGCAAGCACGCGGTCGATTTGGACTGGTATTTTAATCAAGTTGAGCACGCTGAAAATAGACTGAATATAGGCTGTGGAGAAGAGCGACTAACAAAACGTAAACTGTTATTTTCAGCAACCAAGGTTGATGACCGCAAAGCTACATTTTTTGAACCGACCCGAGACAATTGGCTCACCGTATTAAAAGCGTCTAGCGCACTTCCTATTTTATATAAGAAAGGCGTTAAAATTGATGACCACTATTATGTCGATGGCGGTTTGTCAGCCCCCATTCCTGTTGAAGAAGCCTATAATCGTGGGGCAAAACGAATTGTGGTTATACGTACTATGCCAAAAGGGGCTGCCGTTCAGTCGCCTTGGGCACACAAATTAAAATCTTTGTTATGTAATGCCAATCGCTGCCCTAAAGTATTGGATTTAATCACTCATCATGAGAATGCCTACCAAGCAACATTGAACTTTATTGATAAATCACCCAAGGATATAGAAATCGTACAAATTTATCCTAAGCAAGCACTCACCAGTCGCTTAGTCGGCAGCAGTGATGACTCTCTAAATAATGATTACAACTTAGGCTTTCAGGCTGGACTAGAGTTTTTAGCACGTTATGAACATATTTATGCCCATCAATAAAAAAACGAATAGGTTAAGAATCGCTCGGCAAGAGATCACAAATTCAGAATCACAGGTTAACCGGTAATTCTGAATTCAAATTTACGATTTAAGCACGACGACTTCTAAAAGCATAAATACCGGCATCGCATAAGGTGCCTAAGAATACACGCCACTCACTTAAATTAGGCTTAGGTTGTTTCCCATTTGCCATGCGCGCAAGCTGAGCTTCGTACCAAGTAATGTCCAACATTGCCATCTTATCGATCGCAGGTTTACCCGTCGTTAATTTCTTTAACGGCTGCTGGTGATTTTCATCAGCGATGAGTTTATTAGGGAAGTCTGGATCAACTACCGTGGTACGAGCAACACCAATAAAGTCAGTCGCACCGGAATCTAGCGCCGCTTGCATCGCCTTAGATGAACGGAAGCCACCCGTAACGACTAGTGGTGTATCGACCAAGGCACGAACTTTTTCGGCATAATCTAAAAAATAAGCTTCACGTTGAACCGTTGATTCTTTAATAATTGCGCCCAACATCTGTGGACTTTCATAAGTGCCACCCGAGATTTCAATCAAATCAATACCCGCATCGGCAAGTGTCTTCACTACCTGCATAGAATCGTCTTCGCTAAAACCACCCTTCATAAAGTCAGCAGAATTTAACTTGATGCCAATGGGAAAATCGTCACCCACTTCTGTGCGAATCGCGTTATAAATCGATAATACGAAGCGCATACGGTTTTCTAACGAACCGCCCCATCGATCATCACGCTGATTATGACGCGGTGATAAAAACTGGCTCACTAAATAACCGTGAGCGCCATGAATCTGAACCCCCGTAAATCCGGCTTCTTTTGATAGCTTGGCACTGGTAGCAAACTTCTTAATAATGACTAAGATTTCTTCTTCTTTTAACGCACGAGGTTTATTAAACCCTTTTTCAAGGCCGCGGCTTAAAGATATTGCTGAAGGTGCCACAGGGACTTTAACGATAAAATTAGGAATCTGCTTACCTGGGTGGTTCAGCTGAGTCCAAATTTTCGAGCCATTTCTCTTACCCGCTTCTGCCCACTTTTTAAATTCTGACAAATCACTCTGTTCATCTAAAACAACGTTCTTAGGTTCACCCAACGCGCCACGATCAATCATTATATTGCCGGTCATCGACAAACCAATACCGCCATCAGCCCAGCGGCCATAAAGCTTAGCCAAACCTGGCTTAGGGCTATGCTCACGAGTCCCTAACTGTTCACTCATTGCTGATTTGAACAACCGATTTTTTATTTCTTGGCCATTTTTTAATGTAAAGCTGGAACCTAACAGTGCTGATACAGGTGCAGTCATTTTGATATCCTCATTTTTTTGGAAAAATAGGTCATACTTATAAGTCATTGACTATAAAATATTAGACCGATCGTCTTATAATTACTGTTAAAAAAACACAGGCACTGTGCTTTTGATTTAATCGTGCTTTTGATTTAATACGGCTAATTTATGGCTACTTTTTGAAGCATAATAATTAAGAACTTAGAGGCTATTTTTTAAGCAGCGTCTCAATCATCAATTCCATAATGCGCTTAACAGGCTTAATATCCGCTGACATTTTCATTTTAATCAACGCCCCTTCCCAAGCAGCCCAGTAAACAGATGCCATATCACTTGGGCTCAAATCATCGCGTACTAACTGCTGATCCTGAGCTTGCTCGAAGATGCCGCTAAAAAATCTTAACCATTGCTTCATCGCGGCTTCTAGTTCAATACGACACATTTCGCTTTCCGCTGAAATCTCAGTTGCAATAGAACCCACCAAGCACGATTTTTTAAAATCATGGCTGGCATATTGCTTAAGACTGTAAAGGTAAATCGCACGCAACTGCTCAATGGGGTTTAAAACCTTACCTTCACCCACCATAAACTTAGACAGTTGACTTAACAAATCTCGACTGTAATGCCCTATGACTTCAGCAACAAAAGCTTCTTTACTGGCGAAGAAATTATAAAAAGAGCCCTTAGGCACATTCACTTCATCCAGTATTTGTTTAATACCCGTGCCGTGATAACCATGCTCCGACAATTGGTCAATGCCAGCGGTAATAAGTGCTTCTCGGGTATGCTCGCTGCGTCTTGGTCTATTCATATCACTACCTTATGACCGATCGTCTTGAAATGGAAGAAAAAAAAAGACAATTTGATGTAAAGATGCCTCATAAAGAGTTTTTAAATGGGTTATAAGTTTACCGCATCAAAAAAGTATCGTTTTGTTACGCCCACTGGCTTTTGCTTTAAACAACGCAGTATCGGCTTCCTTAAATAACGCTTCGAATTGGTTTGCATGCTCACTATTAAGACTAATACCTATGCTTACGGTAATGTTAATACCATTGATTTTAGTTTCCTCGATGGTCATTCTTAGAGACTCAGCAAAGTTGAATGCATTTTTTTTATCAATATCCATTAGTATTAAAACAAACTCTTCACCACCAAACCGCGCAACAACATCGTTCTCTCGCTGTCTGGAGAGTAATATTTTTCCTAAATGTTTTAGAGTCTCATCACCAAAAGAATGCCCATATGTATCATTAATTTTTTTAAAAAAATCTATATCAATCACAATAACAGCCACCGATAATTTACTGCGCCGCGCTTGAGATAGTGCCTTACTTGCTCGGTTATCAAGCTCTCTTCTATTCAACAACCCCGTCAAAGAGTCTACCGTGACCATTTCGAGCAACTCCTCACTTTGTACCTCTAATAGCTCTTTGGCTTGAATAAGTTCTTGGTATAGCTTGTCTCTGTTTGCACAATCAAAAAGTGACCAGTACGTTGTGTAATGCTCATCTAACTTAATGTTCACAACAACCGGTATTTTTTTGCCTTCAGAAGTGATCAAGGTCAACTGCAATTCTTCAACACACAGCTCGTTGATTAATAATGGATACACATAACTGTCGATGAAAATATTTGAAGCCTTACTGAATACCTCACTCAAACTCATCTTAGTAAGAACGTCTTGTGAGCAACCCAGAAGATTGACCATATATTGGTTACTATAAAAAATTTCTCTCTTAGCATTTATAACTAAATGACCCGAGTTAAAACTGTCTAAGAAAGAATTCAATTGGCTAGTCATTTAAACAACTCGTACCGCAACCGGTTTACTGTTTATAAAATCGATGAGCAACGGAGTGATTAGACCCGGGTCCGTCATATGAAGGCAGTGGCCTTCAGCTTCGATCAGCTCTAGTTTACTCGTACGTATATTCTTGGCCATATAGCTTCCAATGCCAGGAGATGCCAAAGAATCTTTTGCACTCTGGAATATAAGCGCAGGTTTAAGTATCTCTTTTAACAACGACCGGTAATCGGAGAAAAAGGTCGCTTTTGCAAATGTTTTTGCCACGATAGGATCTGTGCTGCAAAAACTGCTTGATAACTCGCCAATAAATTCAGAATTATGATTTACACCCATAACTAAAGGCGCTAAGTAATGAGCCCAACCTATGTAGTTTTTGTCCATTAGGTTGATAAGCTCTTCTAAATCATCACGTTCAAATCCACCCTCATAATCGGGTGGTAAGTTCATAAAGCAAGGCGATGGGCAAATCATTGTAATATCCGAAATTCTATCACCCACGTGAGTTGAAGCGATGCCCGCAATAATAGAACTAACGGAGTGGCTTATAATTGATACGTTCGTTAAATCTAACGACACTAATATTTCCTCAATGTCCTTGGCGTAACCGTCTAAAGTCTTATATCTTTTTTTAGAAAAACTCTCTAAATCCGACTGTCCAGAACCCACGTAATCAAACAATACCACCGTAAACTGCTTTTCCAATTCAGGTGTCATAAATCGCCACATCTTCTGATCACAACCAAAACCATGGGCTAATAAAAGGGTCTTTTTGCCCTGACCTGTAATATTAATGTTGTTTCTTTTGACTATGTTGTCTTTATCAAGGTATGCCAGATCGTGATTAATCATAAGAATTAACCTTCCTCTAAAAGTAATTACAAATGAAAGTTTAAGTAATTGCACAAGTATAGCCGAGTTTAAAAACTCTAACTATTGATACGCATCACTTCAAATATAAAGCCGAACAACTTATAGTTTTTGACTATCAACTCAATTAATTTAAACAACTTTATCTATTTCGCGTATTTCCTTATGATGCACGCCATGGATTCATAATACGAAACCAAACATATTATCTGTATCACCATCAACGCCCCTCAATAGGAATATAAAATGATCAATACTCAAATTAAGCCATTCAACGCTGCTGCTTTTAAAGAAGGCGAATTCGTAGAGATTTCTGAAAAAGACGTACTAGGAAAGTGGGCTGTATTCTTTTTCTACCCAGCTGACTTCACGTTTGTTTGCCCAACTGAACTAGGCGACCTTGCGGACCATTATGCAGAACTACAAAAGCGTGGCGTAGAAGTATTCTCAGTATCGACTGATACTCACTTCGCTCACAAAGCATGGCATGACAGCTCTGAAACGATCGGCAAAATCAACTACTTCATGGTAGGCGATCAATCTGGCAACATCACAAACAACTTTAACGTAATGCGTGAAGGCCAAGGCCTTGCAGACCGTGCTACTTTCTTGATCGATCCAGAAGGTACTATCCAAGCCATGGAAATCACTGCTGAAGGTATTGGCCGTGATGCTGAAGACCTGATGCGTAAAGTGAAAGCAGCACAATATGTTGCCGCTCACCCAGGTGAAGTTTGCCCAGCTAAATGGAAAGAAGGCGAAGAAACGCTAGCTCCTTCTCTAGACCTAGTTGGCAAGATCTAATCGTTACTTTTTGCTAACGATTGACTAAGGTTCATCCACAGTTGATGAATCAATGGCCTATTACCGATTAGGGTAATGGGCCATTAAACAGCAACATACCCGCTTGAGTTATCTATTTGGCCTCCAATTTAGGAGAGACAACATTCCATACGCAACAGTACAGACTCTGCGTACAAAAATATTAAACTTTAAAGAATTCTGAAGGTATCACTATGTTAGACCAAGCAATGAAAGACCAATTAAAGGCGTATTTAGACAATTTAAAGACCGATGTACATCTGGTTCTTAGCCTTAACGACAGTGATACCTCAAACAAGCTTAAAGGCCTTGCCAATGACATTGCATCACTGAATGACAAAGTAAAAGTCATTGCAGATCAAGGCGCCAGTACACGTAAACCGATCATGCAGGTCGTTAACCCAAGTACAAAAACCGCCATCGGTTTTGCAGGCCTACCAATGGGTCACGAATTTACATCCTTAATATTGGCATTACTGCACAGCGGTGGTCACCCAATGAAGCTAGAGCCTGAAGTGATTGCACAAATCGCGGACTTAGAAGATGAAATGAACTTTGAAATTTTCATCTCATTAAGCTGCCAAAACTGCCCAGATGTTGTACAAGCCTTAAACATGATGGCGGCGATTAATCCTAAAATTAAAACAACTATGATCGATGGCGGCGCTTTCCAAGACGAAATCGCAGAACGTAACATCATGGCAGTCCCAAGCGTTTACCTAAACGGTGAAGTATTTGCGCAAGGCCGAATTTCTTTAGCAGAAATTCTAGCAAAAGTAGACACCGGTTCTTCAGCGAAAGAAGCATCAGCACTCAATAAGAAAGAGCCCTATGAAGTATTAATCGTTGGCGGTGGCCCTGCGGGCGCATCGGCGGCTATTTATGCCGCACGTAAAGGCATTCGTACAGGCATTGTTGCAGACCGTTTTGGTGGCCAATTATTAGACACCCTGTCGATTGAAAACTTCATTTCGATGAAAGAGACAGAAGGCCCTAAGTTAACCGCCGCGTTGGAAGAACACGTTAAAGAGTACGACGTCGACATTATTAACCAACAAAAAGCCGATAACGTGATTTCGGCAGAAAAAACTGATGATGGTTACATCCATGTTGAATTAGAAAGTGGTGCAACGTTAAAAAGCCGCAGCGTTATTCTATCTACCGGTGCCCGCTGGAGAGAAATGAACGTACCGGGCGAGTTAGAGTATCGCAATAAAGGCGTCGCTTACTGCCCACACTGTGACGGTCCTTTATTTAAAGGTAAAAAAGTCGCGGTAATTGGCGGCGGTAACTCAGGCATAGAAGCGGCTATCGATCTAGCGGGTCTTGTTGATCACGTAACGGTATTAGAGTTTTCTGATACGCTACGAGCCGATAAAGTATTAGTCGATAAAGCCAACAGCATGGGCAATGTCGAAATTATCAAACACGCACAAACAACAGAAGTGCTTGGTGATGGTACTCGCGTGACGTCATTGAACTATACAGACCGAGTAACCGGTGACTCGAAGCAAATTGAACTGGCAGGGATCTTCGTACAAATTGGTTTAGTACCCAATAGTGAATTCCTTAAAAATTCAGGTATCAAGCTATCACCTCGTGGTGAAATTGAAGTAACACCTAAAGGTGAAACGTCAGTAGCAGGGATATTTGCAGCAGGGGATGTAACGACTGTGCCCTTTAAGCAGATCATCATTGCCATGGGTGAAGGTTCTAAAGCGAGCCTAGGTGCATTTGATTACTTAATTCGCACACCCGTTACGAAACAAGTCGCTGAAGAGGCATTAACGGCTGCTTAACTAAGTGCTCAGCTGTTTAACAGCTGAGCCCTTTCAAATACTCGCAGGTAATCGCTTTAAATACGTTAACGACGAATAACCCGTTCCAAAGTCATCAATAGAAAAAGCTATACCCATTTGTATTTATCTATAGTGTTTATGGCTTTTTATTTCTGCGCGCTCACACCCATAAGATGTTCAACTTTTTTCACGTTTTTAAACCCCGCCGCTTTAAGTCTGCGAATCACACCATCGACAAAACTACTGCCTGTTTTTATAACGTGAGGATTACCCGTGTAATGAAAGAGTCTTCCGCCATGACGTAGTACTCGGTAAATCTCGCGATAGAATTCTTCACTGTAAAGCTCACCCGCAAGAGAGAATCGCGGTGGATCATGCACCACCGCATCGAAAGACGTCGCCGACATGGTCTGAATCAAGGTATAACTGCTGCCCTGCTTCTGCACGATGCCTTCATTGCTCAAGTCCTGTGACCAAGGGTTCTGCGCGCGCAACCCCATCACTTCAGGGCTCAGCTCAATAGTTAGTACCTCACTGGCACCTAATCGATGAGCCGCAATGGCCGCATAACCAAGTCCGCTGCAACAATCCAGAACCTTATCGCCCTTACTCACGGCCTGTTTAGCCATCTCTGAGGCACTAGTGAAAGGATCGGTGCCTTTCGAGATGTGCATCTTAACACCGCTAATTTCTAACAGCGGTGCGCCCTGAGTCGGTGCAAGCTTGTAGTAACCCACACTGCGATCTTCTAGCGGGTCCATATCGCCATCTTGGCAAAGGTAGATTCTACCTGTTTTCTTAACGATTTTTTTGAGTTCAGCAAGGGTCAGCTGATTTTCTTCATCAAGAATCAGGCCTTCGCTATTGACGGAAAAATCCTGCTCGGTAATATTTAGATCGGTCGAGAGACGAACGCTGGCAAGCTTTTTAGCGATAGCAGCCAAGGCCAGTGAAGCATTGTCTGAGTGAAGATAGTAGCTGGGCATAATGTGAATTAACTGGTTAAAAATTATAAAAGCATTATAACATCACCAGCGGTGACTCGTTCAACAATCAGTGATAATGACCCTAGCTTAAAGAATACACATTAATCGACACGCCTTAGATATCGAGCTTCATGGTCTGGTGTCGGTAACGAACAATAATCATACTTACCAAATACACGATAACGATTGAAAGCAATACGATCGTATAGCCAATTACGGATAAACCCTGGAATAAGTCGAAAAACAAGGACCGCTTTCCAAGGGTAGCCAAGCTTTGCAATCACTTGAAAAAATGCATCACTTTGCTGATAAAACGTATCGCCTTCTACATAAACCATCGAGTCATACACATCCGTCGCTAAGCCAAAATGCTTTAATATCGCCTGACCTTCGTCAGATTGAACGCTGCACAATTTAAAGAGGTGTTTATTATCATGCTTAATAATGAAATTACTCCAAGCATTACAGAGCTTGCAGACACCATCAAATAAAATAACACGATCTTTACGGGTAATATTAGGAGGTAAAATAATGGCAGTCATAGGCGATTACCGCTTTATTAAGAATGGGTTAATAATAAGCCCGTGGTTTGTTGAAACCAACTAAAGTCTCACTTCCATTTTATAATAAGAAATGCCAGACTGCATAAACTCGTCCCCCCGCACTTCCATACCAAACTTTTTATAAAAGCCGACCGCCGTTGAACGGGCATCGCACCAAAAAGTTTCGACATCGGCTTGTATAATCTCACCCAAAATATGATGAATAAGTTGAGTGCCCGCTCCACGACCTCGAAACTCCTCTAAGGTCGCAAACTTTCTAAGCCTCGCAATACGGTCATTAATAAAAGTTGATGCGACACAGACCAGGTCATTATGTAAGAAAACGCCATAATGGATTGATGATTCATCGCCCTCAACAGTACAAAATGAAAGCGGTTTATCTGGCCATAAAACACAATGCCTTACTGGTAATGCCTCATCCAGCGTGATTATTCGAACATCCATCATTCACAGACCCATATGCCTCTCATAGAGTGGCTAGATTAAGTACATATTAATATCGGTGTTATTATAATACCCTGCCCAATCTAGACAATTATTCAAAGTAAATTTTTTTATTTCTTTATGTACCTACAATGAAATAGCGTTTCCATTACAGCATAAAAAGCATGATTAATTCCTGAAGCGACTCATCTGCAGTGAGATTGGGTAAGTTTCATAGATAAGTTTAATTAAGATATTTAAGTGAAGAATGGACACCCAATATCTAGTTAGATTCTGGTGTCTTTTTTATCGAAATATCCCTCTGAACAATGAGGTAATAGGTCTATGTAATTGCTGCTTTTAGATTTATGATTTTCCGTAGCGCAACAAAAAATCACTATCATGTAATTCGAACCCACACTCTTTTAACCAGTTGGTAGCCTCATTTATATCTGAAAATACTAAACGTTCGTAACTCCCCTCCGTATGAGGAATAATTTTTTCTAATTGCATCCTCTTAACAGCACTGTCTGAATAAACATGACAATCTTTAATACAGCCATGGTCTTTAAACCACTGGCAATGCTTAATTATATGAGGCTCAATATCCGGTACACCGAGCTCCCAAGCGTCGAAGATTGATAAAATAGCCCACTCTCCCGATATCAGAGGTTGAACGACTTTTTTAAAATCTTCGATATAAGCCACTACGGCTTCTTCGTTCCATGATCCCTCAAACCATTCCAAGAGTACTTTATTATTAACCTCTAATTTCCATTGACCATGAATATTCAATGCTTATCTCCTAAGCTCTTCGTTCTAGTTCTCAACAACCTTATTAACATTGTAGATAACCTGATAATAAATGACCACCTACCTTACTCGATATAATTTTTTATCCTGTTCCCCTTACATCGAACGCTTTTTTGAACGACTCATACTGTTTGCTTTTATTATGGATTAATAACGTTAAAGACAGCACTTGCTCTAGCAATACGTTTTGAATCGACAAAGAAATAACTATTGGCAAAGGCCATGTTTCTTCCGACTTTCTGCACATCGACTGATATTTCAATCCAGTCGCCTAGCGTTACCGACCCTGCGTAATCTATATTAAGACTTGCAGTGACCATAGGTACAGGATCTTTGCCCTGAAAAGCCGCATTATAGCCCAGAGCAATATCTGCAAGACTGCTAAGCACACCACCATGAACCAGGTCTCTGGCATTGCAGTGTTTCTTCTCGGCTCTAAGCCCAATTAATAATCCCGCTGCTGTTTTTTTATTATAGAGTGGGCCTAATAAATCTAAGAAAGGGCTACTTCTAAATATGGGTACAAATCCTTCTGGCACTTCATTCATACCTTATCCTTAATTTTGATAGTGGTGAACTAACCATAAGGACTTTGGTTATTGTGTAGAAATTCTTTATTTTTATAGCGATGTATTCGTCAAGATGATTTTTCACAGATCACCTAAGGTCTATAACATTAACCCGTATCGATCATGATATGGCTATCGTTAGTATCTTGATTGTTATAATCGGCGTTGCGACAAGCGATTTCTGGTAATGCCCTAAAGTGTGCCGTCTATAATTGCATCAATATTTAAACCGCGTTCAATGATTGATCTTTTAACCTGAGGGATTTTTTTAGCCAGCTGATGAGGTTCACTATGACTGCATTCTTTGAACACAGTTAGCAATGCATATTTTAATTGTTTTATTTCAGCGCGAAGCTGTTGAATTTCTTCTTCTGTCGTCATTTTTTACGCCTTCTTGCTGTGTTAATTTATGCGCCAATTCGTCAGATTTTACTCTGATACAACTCAAATTGAGTATGTCGGTCATGATAACGCTGTTCGCCCTTTTTATGCAGTTTTATTAGTCTGCGTATTGTCCTGAATTCACTAACCCCTCGATAAACTGAAACAGATATCACGTTAACGGGCTGTAAATAAATCCTCTCTATCATATGCGTTGTCGCGTAGTATGATATTGAACTCAATGTTCAGATGCTATTACGAGGACACTCAATGACCATGATGCAAAAGGTCTATTGGCTTATCGCCAGTATCGGCAATTTATTGGCGCTGTATTTATTCAGCCAAAACGTTAGTTTTAATAATGGACTCTTATTGCTAACCACGATGGCTTATACCGTCATTGGTTTCTACGATATCTACTTTAGTCGTCACAGCCTTAATCGTTTGTACCCTGTAGTTGCCTACATTCGATATTTTCTTGAGTCTTATCGGGTCGAGATTCAGCAATATTTTATTGCCAACGATACAGAAGAAAACCCGTTTAATCGTGAGCAACGTACTCTGGTGTATCAGCGTGCTAAAAACATCAGCGATACCATTGCCTTTGGTACACAGCGTAATTTATTGGAAGAAAACTATTTAAGTTTGTGGCATTCGTTACAGCCTAAAATTGTAAAAGATGCTGTTAAGTCAGTGTTGATTGGGGGTCCTGATTGCCGCCAGCCGTATGCGGCGTCTTATTTAAATATTTCTGCAATGAGTTTTGGATCTTTAAGCGCAAATGCTATTGAGGCACTTAACTTAGGCGCGCAAAAAACAGGTTGTTATCACAATACTGGGGAAGGCGGCGTGAGCCCTTATCATCTGAAACATGGCGGTGATCTTGTTTGGCAGATCGGTACTGGTTTATTTGGCTGTCGTACAGAGGAGGGAGATTTTTGTCCTGATTTATTTCGCCAGGTAGCAACGAAGCCATCGATTAAGATGATTGAGATTAAGTTGTCGCAAGGGGCAAAGCCTGGCCATGGTGGTGTATTACCCAAGGCTAAGATCACCCGTGAAATTGCAGATATTCGTAATGTTAAAATGACGGAAGATTGTGTGTCTCCTGCAGTCAATCCTGAGTGTCACACCCCTTTTGCCTTGTTGTCATTTATCACCCGCTTAAGAGATTTAAGTGATGGCAAACCCGTGGGTATTAAATTATGCATTGGCAATCCAGCTGAATTTTTAAGTTTGTGTAAGGCTATGATCGAGACGGGCACTACCCCCGATTTTATTACGGTAGACGGTGCCGAAGGCGGAACGGGAGCGGCGCCCGTAGAGTTTAGTAATCGCCTAGGCATGATGTGTATGGAAGCCGTTTTTTTCGTGCACAATGCGTTGTTAGGGGCTGGAGTCAGAGATAAGATTCGTATCATTGCTTCTGGCAAAACCGCATCGAGTTTTGATTTGCTGTCTAAGATTGCCGTGGGGGCGGACGTAGTAAACGCAGCGCGTACAATGATGATGGCGATTGGATGTGTGCAATCGCGTCACTGCAATAATAACAAGTGCCCTACAGGTGTTGCGACGCAAGACCCTGCCCGCGGCAAGGCGATTAATGTGCTGGATAAAAGTAAGCGCGTCTGCAACTTTCATCGCAACACGTTAAAAAGTTTTTATGAGCTCGTCGGCAGTATGGGACTTGATGATCCAGCAGACTTAGTGCCGCAGATGATTAAGCGCAGAACCTCAAATGGTTTGTTAATGCCTGTGGCCAGTTTTGTAGAGCCGTTAATAATGAACGAGCT